>CANGZU010000175.1 GCA_947458785.1 Ignavibacteria bacterium | reverse complement strand
ATCATCAAAGTTGGCTGCTTTGGATGGGTGAACACGCGCGAGAAGGAACCAACGGATGTAAGGCCAGCAACGGACCATGTTTGGCCGGCATCGGTAGACTTCATGAGTCCGGCCCCAAGGTAGATGCTTCCACCGCGCACCTGTTCACCGGTACCCGCGTAGATCGTTGTTGGATCTTCCGGATCCATGCACAAGGCACCCATCGCAATGGCGTTGGTGAAGTCCATCATCGGATTCCAGCTTTCGCCAGCATCTGTTGATTTCCAAACGCCACCTGCAGCAGCAGCGATGTAGATGTTGGAGTTGTTGGTTGGGTCGACGACGATGTTTTTGATACGTCCGCCAATCTGTAGCGGACCCTTCTGCGTCCACTTCGGCTGCTCGGCCTGATTGGTCTCGCGCAGCTTTGACTGCGTCTTTGAGAGCTCTGTGATGGCCTTGCTGCGCACATCGTTGGCAAGCGCCTTGCCCTTTGGCTCACGTCGTTTCAGGAAGTCTTCGTAACGAGCACGAACATGACTTGCATCTTCACGGTGTTCTTGCGCTGTGGCAATGAGCATGCTACCGAGCACAACGAGCAGGAGAGCGAGGGGACGGGTGGTATTCTGCATACGCAAATCTAGCAGGAATGGCAATGGAACGGATGCCGGAAACAGCGTGTTTATCGGGCATGACAACTTCTGCAACAACCATTGTCTTAGGCGCAGGTTACGCTGGCCTGACGGCTGCCGCACTCTTAGCCAACGAACGACACGACGTTATAGTTCTTGAAGCACATGATACACTTGGAGGCTGTGCATCGTTCTTCCGCAAAGGACCCTACACGTTCGACGTAGGGGCAACAACGATTGCCGGCCTGCGCGATCATCAGCCAGCCGGGCGTGTCTTCAAGAAACTTGACATAGCGCCAGACGTTGTTCGGCAGGATCCGGGCATGCTCATTCGCACCCCGCATGCCGATGTGGTGCGTTATGCAGATAAGCAGGCATGGATCGAAGAAGTGCAGCGCGTTTTTCCGCAGGGCAACCAGGCTGGGTTTTGGAACAAACTCTACCGGCTTGAAGCAGGCGTGTGGGGACTGATCGGTGGTCTGACGCACTTCCCGCCAGCTCAGTTGAGCGACTACTTCAAGCTACTCTCGCCATCAGCATTGAAAGGGGCTCCTCTTGCCACCGGGTTGATACGTCCAGTAGACGTTCTCATGGAGCGCTATGGCGTGCATAGAGATCCGGCATACCGAGACTTTATCGACGAACAGCTTCTCATTAGCACGCAGAACTCATCCCAGAAAGCCCCTTACCTTACGGGTGCTATGGGGCTAACCTATCCAAGCGACACCTACTACCCAATGGGCGGGATGTATCGTCCGGCACTGCAGCTTATGCGCTCAGCAACAGCAAACGGGGCTCGCATTAAGTTTCGTCGGAGTGTTACGTCGATCACACGCAACACATCGACCAACACCTGGCGTGTTACATGTGCCAACGGCGAAGTTTACGAGGCAACAAACGTGATCTCATCGATTCCGATTTGGAACATGCCTTCGCTCACAGAGGGCAACGTTGCATCGTGGTATCAGAAGAAGGGACGCCGGTTCGATAATTCGTGGTGCGCAGTAACGGCCTACTTTGTGCTCGAGGGCGTGCCGAAGCTGCCCGGGCAATACGTGCAGTTGCACCTTGATGAGCCAATACCGCATGTGCATTCGAAGTCGCTGTTCCTGACAATCTCGCATCCTGATGATCGCGAGAAAGCGCCTGCCGGACATAGCACCGTTACTGTGAGCACGCATGCGCGCTCGCATGATTGGAAGGGGCTGTCCGACGAAGCGTATCGCGAGCAGAAGCAGCGCGTGCATGAGCACATCATGCGCATCATCATGCGTCGTATGCCCGAGTTTGCCGGTATGGTCGTCTCCGAGCAGGATGCAGGAACGCCGCGCACGTGGGTTACCTACACGCAGCGCTACGACGGCTACGTGGGAGGCATCCCGCACGATGTGGCGCGTCCGCTGATTACGTTGCCACCGAACCAAACACCGTTTCGCGGACTCTATCACATCGGCGACAGCGCATTCCCGGGTCAGGGCACTCCTGCTGTGATGCTAAGTGCATGGAACACCGTTCAACGTATTTTTGACGCATGAGCCAAGCCGTCCATGCGATGTTCTCCGACATCGCCCCTCGCTACGACCTAACAAACTCCGTTCTCTCGCTCGGTATCCATCACCTCTGGCGCAAGCGCACGGTAAAGGTGAGCGGCGCAAAGACCGGTAGCTCTGTGCTGGACTGTGCAACGGGCACAGGAGATTTGGCTCTGGAGTTCAAGCGCACCGTAGGCCCAACGGGCAAGGTGCTTGGTACAGACTTCAATGCCGACATGCTATCACATGCACCTGCCAAGGCAACAAGCAAGGGGCTCGCAGTAGACTTTGAAGTGGCCGACGCCATGCATCTGCCGTACGCCGACGCAACATTCGACGTAGCCAGCATCTCGTTCGGCATCCGCAATGTAGACGATCCCAAGACCGCACTTGCAGAAATGGCGCGCGTGGTCAAACCCGGCGGACGCATCGTAATACTCGAATTTGGTCAGCCCCGTGGAATCATGGGCCTTACCTACCGATTCTACAGCAAGAACATCATCCCCCTCATTGGTGGACTCCTCACGGGCAACCGCAAAGCCTACGAGTACCTCCCAACAACAGCAGCCGCATTTCCCTGCAGAGAGCAATTCACCGCCCTTATGCATTCCACCGGCCGCCTCACCGATTGCACCTACGAAGAACTCACAGGGGGGATTGCGTTTCTGTATTCTGGGGTTGTCACGTAAATGTAGGGGCGAGCCGGTGGCTCGCCCAAGGCGCAGACCGCGAGGTCCCTCGCGCCTTCGGCGCTCGGGATGACGCAGCTGCGCTATTTATCAATTGGGGCCCCCCACATCACGCGGCAAGCGCTGCGTCATCCCGAGCTGCGCAGCAGCGAGGGACCTCATGGCATTGCGATGAGAGCAGCGAGGGACCT
>CANGZU010000174.1 GCA_947458785.1 Ignavibacteria bacterium | reverse complement strand
GAAACTCCGCCAAACGGTTAAGTTCGGCAAAGGACTCTGGACGTAGCTCAGAGAGTCGGAAATCGAAGAAGACATTATTGAGAATGATCGTCTGGTTCTTTTGAATCGGGGCCAGATAGAGATCGCGTGTGATCTCAGAGTAGGAATTGAGCGACCGTGTATCAAGCTGGTCGCTCACTGGATAGAATCCTTCGAACTCCGCGCGGAAACCATAGAGGTCTCCAGCTGGAAGGACGATTGAGTACTGACCGTTCTTCGGCTCCGAGCGGGCCAGCCCAACGGTTGTACCCTTAGTCAGACTCTCGTAGGAAACCGACGTAGCTATCGGCTGCTTCGTAGCAGCATTGAGGACACGTCCGCTAACAAGAACAACAGGTAGCGGCTTCAAGCCCTGGGATAGAGGCACTCGATACAAATCCAAGCTGTTGTTTTCCGGATTCGAGGCACTGAGGTAAGCGTAGTCGGCCTTTGCGGGAACCGTGAAGTAGGCATCCCATCCATCCGTGTTGATCGAGGGCCCAACGTTAACAGGTTCCGTCCACTTGGTCCACGTGTCGTCGAGCCTTCGCGTCATCCAGATATCGAAATCTCCAAACCCACGACGCCCATCTGTTGCGAAGAAGACTGTCACACCATCGGCGGCAATGAACGGTGATACCTCATTGCCCCAAGTATTGATTGTCTTGCCACAGTTAACTGGTGCCGAGAAAGAACCGTCTCGCTTGCGCTTCGAGACATAGATATCTCTCTGCCCCCTTGTATCCTCTCTTTCGACTGTCATCAGAAGCACCATACCACTCGGGTCGAGACTCAGCTCAGAATACGTACTGTTATTGTAATACTGTTCGATCCGAATATCTCGAGGAATACTCCAGCCCCTTTCGGTCATGATAGCCGTTGAAATACCTGCGCCCTTGGGAGCCCCATTGCTGTAATAGGTGTTGCCTACAACAACCTGGTTTCGATCGGGGGTGATGCTGATCAAAAAATTCGACGAGTAATTGTTAAGGGGCGGTCCAGCGTTCACAGCAGGACCCCACTTTCCGTCGGGCTGCAGATCGGTGTACCAGATATCCTCAGTCGTTGGATCTCCGATGTTGCCGACAAAGGGATAACGTCCGAAGTACAACCGCTTACCATCCGCGGTGATAACAGGCGAGATATCGCCACCATTACAATTGACCTGCGGACCAAGATTCTCACGACGAACAGTTGCCGCGAACTGGTCAGCCAGTGGAATCGGGACAGTGTCCTGGCGTACGATGAATTCATCAATCTCAACAACTGCCTGAGGGCCAACAACGACACCGGTTTTGGCACCAAAGATCGCTGGCTGATCAAATCCAAACAGTGTCTGGTCATTTAACAGAACACTCATTCCCGATCCCCGCTTTCGTAGCGTGATTGTAAACCACGACTGCATTGCCGGTATACCGGTTACGGGTGTCCACGGCTGGACGTCTATCAGATCTCCATTTTGCATCGAGTAGATGCGATAATTACCACTTGTCGTTACGAGAAATACATTCGTGTTAACCGAGTTCTTTCCACTCCACATAAGCCCAAAACCTGTCGACGCAGATCCAGTTACCTGTCGCACCCGGATTTCAATGTCGAAATCCTGATCGTAGTTCACAAAACATGGTGACTCGGCCTGAAAGTCGCCAAATGCAGATCGCTGATCTATCCGGTAGACACCGTTCACGATCGTAGCACTTCTGCCGAGACCACCGCCCGTCTTCCATACTTGTGACGGCGTTTCAAATGTTTCGCGGCACGCATCTTGAGGATCCGAGGCAACAGAGGGCAAGAAGCCAAACAGCAATATGATTATACGTAGAATCATTCTTCGAGGTAGGTGTAACCGTAGAGACCGGAACGGTAGATCGCAAGGAACTCTTTGCCCTCGTGGACTGAGATCTTTTTCTCCTTCACAGACGAGCTCACCCACGCCTCCATTGTTCGGACAAGCTTCTTGGCATTGAACTGGACGTAATCCAGAACATCGGCTACGGTTTCACCGTCGATGACCTGCGCGATCTCATAGCCCTTGTCACTCACGGTAACGTGCACTGCATTTGTGTCACCAAACAGATTGTGCAGATCGCCTAGGATCTCTTGATAAGCCCCAACGAGGAATACCGCCAGATAATATGGCTCTCCCTGAACGAGGTGGTGCACAGGCAACAGGGACGTGTAGTCACGTTGACCAATAAAGTGATCAACCTTTCCATCGGAATCACACGTAATGTCCTGCAGTGTTGCCATGCGCCCCGGGCGTTCATTCAGGCGGTGGATCGGCATGATCGGAAACAGCTGATCGATTGCCCATGAGTCTGGCAGCGACTGAAACAATGAAAAATTGCAGAAGTACTTATCGGCCAGCATCTTCGGAAGCGAGCGTAGCTCTTCGGGAACGTTCTTCAACTCAGCCGAGAGCGCATTAATGCGATGAGCAAGCGTCCAGTAAAGTCGCTCTACCTGAGCACGCGTACGTAAATCGATCAGCCCAAGCGAGAACCTGTCTAGGGTTTCTTCGCGAAGCTGCTGGCAATCATGCCATGCCTCAAGCATGGTTCTATTGTTAAGCGACTGAAGTATCCGGTGCAGCTCTTGCACCAGTTCGTGGTCCTTCTTCGAAATCCGATCGCGGCTCGACCACGTTGGGGTAGAGGTGGTCTCCAGCACATTGAAGACAAGTACTGAATGGTGTGCAGTAAGTGCTCGCCCTGATTCAGTGATGATGTGTGGATGTGGCAGTGAATTCTTATTCGATGCTTCAGCTAGGGTTGAGATAGCATCGTTTGCATACTCTTGAATTGAATAATTGATGCTAGATGCTACGCTGCTTCGTGTGCCATCATAATCAACACCAAGACCGCCCCCTACATCAACAAAGTCGATGGCACAGCCCATCTGCATCAGCTGGACGTAGAACTGTGCAACTTCTCCAAGTCCTTGCTTGATCTTGCGGATGTTCGTGATCTGCGATCCAAGATGGAAGTGAATCAGCTTAATGCAATCAAGCATTTCGTGCTCACGTGCATACTCG
>CANGZU010000173.1 GCA_947458785.1 Ignavibacteria bacterium | reverse complement strand
CGCAGATTTAGTCGCATAAACCGATATGCCAGCTGAGCATGCAGCCATGACGTGATGGGGATGCCCCCACCTGCTCCAACTTGGTATTGACTGTATTCCTCTGGGTTAACAGATGGCCTAGCGCCCGACCCTTCAAACGGTCCGTTGAAGATTGGCCCTCCTTCAAGAAACACATACGGCGCATGTTTCGGATACTCAATCACTGTCTGACGCAGCAAGATCGCTGAACGGTCCACACTGTCTGGGCCCTCACGTCGCACAGCCCCTTCTGGAGCGGCTATCGTGTCGAGTCCTGCTACCATACCACAGTCAAACCTGCATGCATCAGGGATGAACTGCATAGACTCCTTGCGCGACGGCGTAACAAAGGAGTACCGTAGGTGCCCCATCACCGGCAGCCGCATGCGACCATCTTCGAAGAAGAATCCTCCGCCGAAGGCAAGTGCAAGCTTCTCCCCGAGCAGACTCCCAAAGGGAGCGTAAAGGGCTTCAACGCCATACGTCACATCCGGTATACCAATCTTCGGAGCTGCCGAGGAGTCCGCCCCAACATATCCCACCCATGGTCCAACCTCGAAGAATGAATTCCTGACAGGGGGCTCGCGCAGCAGCTGATACTCTGCAACAGGCGCAATAGGTATGAACAGTGGCGGCACCTTCCCCAGTGTCTTGCCCACCACTACATTGCTCACGTGCCCTGCAACAACAACAGTGTCGTAGCAGACGCCATTAGTAGTTCCGCTGAACCGAAAAGCCTGGAGTATCTCACCTCCACGCCACATTGTATCACGCTCAACCCGCGTGTACGTCCGCACGGGATCTGGACGTCCGCCAGTAAGGCGAATCGTAAACAGCTCCTCTGGAGATCGTTTACATGGGAATGCACAGGGTCCGCATGTATCTATCTGGGCCGTTGCATGCGTTGATATAAGCATGCTGACGACGATCATGAACATCTTCAATCAATATCTCCGGATATTCATCACAACAATCGTTACTACTTGATACGTCTACATGGCTCATTGAGCTGATGTAGCTACACTGTCTACAGTAATCTGAATTGAATCGGCAACTCGCAGGAGCAACATACTATGCAACGGGCGCACCGGACCACTGCCAAACACGTCGGCGTGACGTGCATCTATCCCCGTTAGCAAACGTTGACGCGGGCCGCCACCTCCTCCTGACACGATAAATCTCTTCCCGTTCTGCTCAAACATCTCGAGTGCATGACAATGTCCACTTAACCATAGCTGCCCCTTACGTGTTCGTACAAACAACGGAACAAACTCATCGCGTGTCCGCACATCATCACTCACCACCGACGAGTTCGTAAACGGTGGATGGTGCGAAGAAACCACAATAGCTCGAATCGTTACATCATTCTCGCACGCTACAAGCTGGTCTTCAAACCACGATCGTTGCAACAACGTGGAGTCTTCCCCTATGTCATGCCAGTTCGAATTCAGCATGATGTACGCAACACTATCAGCATCCCACCTATACCATGTTGTGCGCGCTGCAGCAAAGCGCGATTGCATGTTCTGAAGTCCAACATCTTGATTACCGAAGTATTCATGATTGCCAAACAGCGGGAACACCGGGATTCCGGCATCGTGCACTGGCTGCATGATCTCATCAAAGAACTGCCAATCCCCTTTCGATGAAGACCAAAACACATGGTCGCCAAGCAGCAATAGCGCATCTGGCTTCTTCAACATGGCATTCGTTACAACCTGCGCGTGCTCGGTGTTTGACTCTTTCCAGAACTCTAACCACGATGTGCGCTGCTGATCACCAATAACTGCGATAGTCTTAGCCCCCTGAGGAACAACGTTTGTGAAGTGACGTTGTGAGAGGTACGGGGAGGCACAGGAAGAAAGAAGGAGAGCAGCGAGCAGCGAACAGCGAGTAGCGAGCAGCGAACAGCGAGCAGCGAACAGCCAAGGCAAATGCATCGAATTACCGTATTTTTCGTTACAATATCTGCCAGAGATAGATTGATTCCAATTCGATACATGCGCCCCCTACCAATCATAGTGGCTTTCATCGTTATGCTTGGGCATTTCGATGTTGCAGCGCAGCGCATCTCGACGAAGGGGACGGACTTCTGGCTGACGTTTATGCAGAACTCTGGTCTGCCTAACACGTATCTGTTCTTTAGTGCTGATTCCGGTGCATCGGTCAATGTGTATCAAGGCACGACGCTCCTAACCACCCTTGCAATTCCGGCCAATGGCAACGTGCCTTATCAGGTGATGGTGCTGAGCGCAACACAGAGCAACAGCGATGTTGTCAACGTAAAGAAGGCAATCCATGTAACGTCCGACAAACCCATTGCACTCTCTGCATTCAACACAGAGTTGATGAGCACCGATGCGGCAATGGTCTTGCCGGTTCCAGCGCTTGGCGACAAGTACTTTGTGCCATGCTATCGTCATTACACCGGGACGGGTACTGTTGGCAATTCTCTCGACTGGGCAAGTCAGCTTGCAGTCATAGCACACGTAGATGGCACTGTTGTTGAGATAACGCCCAAAGCTCCAGTAGTCAAGGCAGGGGGCGGTCTGCGTCCGGCAGGGATTCCATACACCGTAGCGTTGAACCGCGGCGATGTCTATCAGATCCAGACAGATGTTGTCAACGACGATCTCCCGGGCTCGCTTGTTCGCGTTGTGAATGCGGGACCAGGTTGCGGTAGCATTGCTGTCTTTAGTGGACACCAGCGCACGGCCGTTCCGAATTCGTCGCAATTCAGCCGCGACCACTTGGTAGAGCAGATTCCACCAACGCGTACATGGGGCAACACGTTCGTTGTGCCACCTATCGCCTATACAACAAAGTTCATAGTCCGAATCTTAGCCTCCGAACCCGGTACATCTGTAACGTTCGATGGCACACCAACAACAATCAACAATGCCGGCGGTTTTGTTGAGTACACCGTCACCGGCAACAAGACCTACGCCGTTGATGCAGATAAGCCTGTACTCGTTGCTCAATATGCCATGACAGCCAACGACGGTTGGGATCTCGTTCGCGGTGTGGGCGACCCCTTCATGATCATTGTGCCCCCTCTTGAGCAGCGCATTGATCG
>CANGZU010000172.1 GCA_947458785.1 Ignavibacteria bacterium | reverse complement strand
TCTACCCACGTGAGACAGTCGTTGAAAAGCTACTGTACAACGAGTACGAGACGTTTGACACAGACTATCCGAACACTCCGTATGCTAACCTGAACAACCCGAAGATGAGTTTTGATCCAGCAGCGGCCGCACAACTTCTTGCTGAAGCCGGCTGGAAGACACGCAACGCGCAGGGTCTGCTCGTTAAGGATGGCAAGCCATTCGTGCTCGAGATGTCGATCACAAAGGATACAGAGCGCTGGCTTACTCCATATCAGCAAGAGCTGAAGAAGGTTGGTATCGATCTTAAGCTCAAGCACATGGACTGGAACGCCATCATCAAGAATGTTGATGAGCGCAACTTCCAGATCTTCTCCTACGGCTATTCGGGTCTTCTAACACCAAACCCAGAGACTTCGCTCAAGAGCACGCTGGCCGACAAGAACGATAACAACAACATCCAGGGCTTTAAGAATGCCCGCGTAGACCAACTTCTTGATGTCTATGACTCAACATTCACTGTTGCAGATCAGATCAAGATCATCAAGGAAATCGACGCCATCACGTACAACGAGTACATGAAGAGCTACTGGTGGAATCCAAAGGGTATCCGCCTTGGTGTATGGGATAAGTTCGGCATGCCGGAGTACGGTCTTGGACGCTATGCGCAGCTGAGCTTTGTCTATGGTTCAGCAGGTCTGACGTGGTGGAGCGATCCAGAGAAGGTTGAAGCACTTGCTGCAGCCAAGAAGGAAAAGAAGGACCTTGGTGGTGAGAAGACTATCAAGGAGTATCGTTACTGGCGCGACTTCAAGTAAGGCACTGCAAGAGACATGCTGCAATACATCATTCGACGAATCCTCCTTGCCATTCCAACGTTCTTTGGAGCAACGTTTGTGGTGTTCTTTCTGGTGCAGTTTGCACCGGGTGGACCCTACGAGCAGCAGCTGAACGCGCTTCGCAAGGGACAAGGCTCTGAAGGCGCGGGCTCTGCCATTGGCTCCGAAAACATGTCCATTCCGCCGAGTCAGCTCGAGGCCCTTCAGCGCTATTACCAGGTTAACGAACCAATCTGGAAACGCTACTTCATGTGGCTTGGCCTTCTGCCACGTCCAACCAACGATTACCTGGCCGAACTCAACGAGCCTCGTAATGTAGGAGGGGGCTTCCGGGTCATCGTCAAGAAGAAGGCAGGCGGAGATCTCGCTGTGTTCTCGGCAGAGAATCCAACCGAAGAACTCACCGATTGGTACCTCGATCCATCGTCCAAGCCAAAGAGTGTGTGGGTGTATCAACGCACCATCTCGGGCATCTTCACGGCAGACTTCGGCACGTCGTTTCAGTACCGCAAGCCGGTAACGGAGCTCATTGCCGACCGGTTGCCGACGTCGCTGCAGTTCGGACTTATCAGCTTCATCATCACGTACGTGGTCTGCTTCTACCTCGGCACACAAAAGGCGCTGCGTCATGGTAGCCCCTTTGATGTGATCTCATCCAGCATTGTCTTTATTGCCTTCTCTGTACCAGGATGGGCCTTGGGCGCTGTGCTGCTTGTTCTCCTCGGTGGTGGCTCGGTTCTTGCCGTCTTCCCGACAGGGGGCTTTCAGTCCAACGACTATGAAACGCTCACACTGATCGAGAAGATTGCCGACCGTGCATGGTACTTCGTGCTTCCAACAGTTGCCTATACACTGGGCGGATTTGCCTCCATCACGCTGCTCATGAAGAACTCGCTTCTGGACACGCTCGGACAAGACTTTGTCCGCACGGCCTATGCCAAGGGGCTTCGTGAGAACCGCGTTATCTGGATGCATGCCATGCGCAACTCGGTGATCCCGCTTGTGGCATCGATTGGCGGTATCATCGGCATCTTCCTTGCGGGCAATTATCTCGTTGAAGTAGCCTTCAACATCGACGGTATTGGCAAGCTATCTTTTGAGGCCATCGTGTTCCGCGACTCAAACGTGTTCTTTGCCTTTGCTGTGATCTCGATCATTATCACGCTCGTGGGGTCGATCATATCTGACTTCATGCTGGCACTTGTTGATCCACGCATTCGATTCTCATAAGACATGGCAACAACGTCCACATCAACCTCACTTAGCATCAACCAGCGCAGGTGGAAGAAGTTCAAAGGCATGCGCCGTGGATACTATTCCATGGTCATTCTTTTGTCGGCCTATGCACTGTCGTTTCTCCTACCGCTGGTCATCAACAACAAAGCACTCCTTGTGAGCTACGAGGGCGAATGGTCGTCTCCGGCCATGCGCGACTTTGCAGGGTCACTGCCATTTGTAGGCGGTCTAGCCCCCTCTAGCTTTGATCCAGGAGAAAAGTATGGTCTAGCTGGTGAGCAGGGAGAGGCCGATTACCGCAAGCTGCAGGCGCGCTGGGACGAAGAGGGCAGCGAGAACTATGTGATCATGCCGCTCTATCCGTTTAGTCCGAACGAGGACATCACGGTCAACGGCAACGAGAAATTCATCGAGCCGTTTCAGACAGACGGCAACGACAACACGCGTGTCTTCGGCACTGACGACGTAGGACGCGACGTGCTGGCGCGTATGGCCTACGGCTTTCAAGTGTCGATGTCGTTTGCCATCCTAATCGCCATCCTCGAATACCTCATCGGCATTCCCGTTGGAGCTGCCATGGGATACTTTGGCAAGTGGCTCGACATCCTGATGCAGCGCTTCATGGAAATCTGGTCGGCCCTGCCATTCCTATTCATGATCATCATCATCGTCAGCTTTGTTGAACCAACGTTCACATTGCTCACGGTCCTGCTCGTGATCTTCTCGTGGCTCGGTATTGCAACGCAGATGCGTGCCCAGTTCTACCGCGAACGTTCACGTGACTACGTGGCTGCAGCTGTATCGATCGGCGTTTCAACACCGAAGATCATCATCAAGCACATCTTGCCGAACACCCTTGTGCCGATCATCACCTTCTTCCCATTTGCGGTGGTCGGTGGTATCAGCGCGCTTGTATCGCTTGACTATCTCGGATTTGGTCTGCCCCCTCCAACGCCATCGTGGGGACAGATGATCGGTGTTGGTCTTAGCAACATCACGAAGTACTGGCTTGTGGTTGTGCCGTTTGGAGCAATGTTTATGACGCTTACGCTTGTGGTGTTCATCGGCGAAGGCATCCGTGAAGCATTCGATCCAAAGGTCTTCTCACGTTTGCGCTAAGGCGTATTTCCTCACATTGCTTGC
>CANGZU010000171.1 GCA_947458785.1 Ignavibacteria bacterium | reverse complement strand
CGTACCGCATCGTGTGAAAAAGAACGAAGCCACCCAGATTTTCCCGCGCATAGACGCTGCATTGAACGCCGCACTGTCCTGGTCGATCCCGCTGAATGCTGAGACCGTACGGAGGATCGGGAGCGTATCAATTGATGTCGCTACTGCCTCGTTATTGTCATCCTGCTTGGATGTGCAACCACTGGAGTAGAGCGCAAGAGCGAACAGTATGGTGGCAACAATGCGCATGGTCTGCTCTTAATGCCCAGCTCCGTGACCACTACCATGATGCGCATTAGGGTGCTTTTGCTGATACACGGTGCGAGTGACCTTGTCGTTTGACTCTTTGCCGCCGAACTCAAGATTGAATCCGAAAGACATGACGAAGAACAAGAACACCGGTATATAAACGAAGAACCGCAGCATCGGGTGGTCAAACTTCAAATGCATGAAGATGTACATCACACAAACAACCTTAAACACCGCGATGGCAAGACCAACAGCAATGTTGACCACGTAGCCCGGGATGAAGAGAATGTCTGGGAAATGCACAAGCTTGGCAGCGGCGACGGTTACTAACGTCATCGTGCAAAGTGTAGCGAACACCTTCATGTATGAAGGTAGAATGTTTCCGTGATCGTGACTCATGATAGTTGTCCTACAAACTGTCGTTGATCGTTGTTATCGGGAATTACGGGAAGATGAGATACAGTGCTGGGAAGATGAAGATCCACATAAGGTCAACAAAGTGCCAGTAGAGACCAAGAACCTCTACCTTCACTGGATGGTAATAGCCCTTCTTCGTAAAAGACTTGAAGAGCATAAACAGCATTGGGATCATACCGCCGATAACGTGCAAGGCGTGAAAGCCAGTCATCAGGAAGTAGAATGAGTAAAAGAGAGAATGATTCTCTTGGCTCGGGAAAAGACCGTCATGCCACTTAGCACTGTACTCAAAGTACTTGACGACCAAGAACCCACACGCTCCCAAGATGGTAAGTCCGAGATACACTTGGAAGGCGCCATTTTCACGTCGCTCAAGCTTATAGATAGCCATAGCCATCGTAAGTGAACTACCGATCAGAATGAACGTGTTGACAAGCGCCAACATCCAGTTCAGGTGATGGGATGCGTCAAAGAACGCCTGATAATTCGTGTTTCGAAGCACGATGAACGTGCCGAAGAAGCCCGAGAAGAACATGAGCTCCGATGCCAGGAAGGCCCACATGGCAATCTTGCCATTCGCGATCTTGGTAACTGGCTCGTGTGATAGGTTCAGCGCTGCTGACATACGTACACCCTTGAAATGATCATTGTTTGTCGATAAACATGAGAATGATGATGCCCATAAGGACAGCATACGAAGACAGAAGTACTTTGCGTGCCGTAACCGCATCTGGTTGACGGTAGAACACAGCACTTTGATACGTCAAGTACAGGCCAAGCATAACGGCGCCTGCCAAATACAACCACCCTGTCGAACCCAGAAGGGTTGGTACAACGGATGCACACAGAGTCAGCAGACTGGTTACGATCATTTGAATCGCCAACGACTTTCCTGTCTCATCCTCAATTGCGCGAAGCACCATGCCCCCTTCCCTATAGTCGTTTCGATACATCCACGATAGGGCATAGAAGTGAGGCAACTGCCAGAAGAAGAGGATGGCAAACAGTGTCCACGCCATAGCGTCAAGCGTGCCAGTATACGCAGTCCAACCACCCATGAATGGCAATGCTCCTGGTACGCCTCCAACAATAACAGCCAGTGAAGATTTGGTCTTCATTGGTGTGTACACAACGACGTATGAAAGCCACGTGATAACTGCAAGCACCAACGTGAGTAGGTTGACCGTTGATAGGAGCGCAACACCAGCAAGACTGAGTATCGCAGAGAACAAAACAGCGTTACGAACGCTGATAACGCCCGATGGAATGGGGCGATTGGATGTCCGCTTCATGCGGGCATCAACATCACGTTCGATGATGTGATTTGCAACGCAGCTACCGCTGCTGATCAGAAGTGTGCCAAGAATAGTGACTGCAAGTTGCGTTGCAACTTCCCCATCAAACATGGAAGCAGTTTTTGGCAGTGCCAGATAAAAACCAGCAAGTGTGGTCATCATGACCATCTTGCTGATTCCTGGCTTCGTTAGATCGTAGTACTGAGCAACCAGCGATGTTGCCGGCTGCACTGCTGGTGTTTCTACTGCCACTTCATGATCGCGCGTGCTCATGAGCGTGCGCCCCCTGCATGAAGTGTGTGCGCTGTGTCTTGCGCTGTATGGGCAACAGGTAATCGGAATGCAGTGTACATCGTGATGGTGTTGAATACAAGAAGCATGACACCAACCATCACGTGTAAGGTAGTGACCAGCTCTCCACGAGCAGTCCAAACAATGCCAGCCCCTAGAGCTATCTGTACACCGACAAGAAGAACGCTGAGAATCGTAGATGTCTTGATAAGACCATCAAGCTTCTGGGCACGAAGCACAAAAGCCTGAACGATGATCATCAGTGCTACGATATAGGCAGTTGTTCGATGAACAAAGTGAATCACAACTTGCGAATACTGCCAAAGGTCTGCGTGCGGAAGCCAGCCATCTTCGCTCCACATCGGGAACGTATTGCTCACACCCCATGAATCTGTGTGTCGGGTAAGCGCGCCAAAAATGAACTGCAAGAATGTTAAGCCCCACGTGCTACCAACAATCATCATTACGCCACGACTCAGAGCTGGGCGCACATGCGTTTGATTCCATGCCTGCGAGGTTAACAGTGTGATGCCAACGACAATCATGAAGAATATCTCGGCAAGCACTCCGTGCGTGGTCGATGTCCAGTCGGGTAGGTTATTACGGACTGTGTAGCCACCGAACGACCCCTGCAAACAAACAGCTACAAAGGCAGACATGGCGAGCCACATCAGGCGCCGTTCTGCTGACACCTTCGCTGCCTTGGTCAGAAAGGCCACCATGAGCGCTCCGAGAGCTACCATGAACGCTTCCATGATACCAGCAGGCATACCATTCATCCCGAAGATTGCTGTCACGATTGTGAGGAACACAGCCGCAACCACAGCCATGAACGCCTTGTGTGGACGTTCTGCGCGAGGAGTGCTGCGATACGTTAGAATGAGTACAATCGTTGTGACCAATCCCACCAAGCTTGCAAAAAGCCTATGACCATGCTCCCAAAACTTGTCCTTGGCCCATAGCCATTCTGACGG
>CANGZU010000170.1 GCA_947458785.1 Ignavibacteria bacterium | reverse complement strand
TTCAACGGACCGTTTGAAGGGTCGGGCGCTAGGCCATCTGTTAACCCAGAGGAATACAGTCAATACCAAGTTGGAGCAGGTGGGGGCATCCCCATCACGTCATGGCTGCATGCTCAGCTGGCATATCGGTTTATGCGACTAAATCTGCGCACACCATGCGAGAGCTGTTCAGAAGTTTTTCAAGTCAATACAAATAGTGTGCATTCCGTGATGCTTCGCATTATGATAGCGTGGGGGTGGTAATGAACAATCGTCTGCATCTCATTCTCATGGCAGTCATACTTCTGGTTGCTGTATCGTGTCAGGTGCCATTCTCTCCTGAGGATGTTACGGTTGCTCGAACAGTTACTGTCAATGTTATCAAAGAGCCTACAACGCCAGTACGTGGTGTGGTAGTCGAGTGGCAAAAGCTTACTGGACTTAGTGCACCTTTTGGTGGTGTTACTCGCACGGGCGCCGATGGTAGTGCGGAGTTTACCGTTCCGAACGTGTCACTTACTCGTGATACAGTTGGAATGGTGGTGTCGATGCCGCCTGACCCCGACCTGTCGGGTATCGACCCTATACGTTTGAAGTATGCCGTGTGTAATGACACGACGATAACGCTGGCCGTTCGCCCGATTATTGCCTGTGGCACGGTGAACTATACCGACTCCTTCGTCTTGCAGACCTGTCCGACAGAGGGAACTGGTGAACAGAAGATCTGTAAGATCTATCCAACAAATTGTCCTGCTGGTGTAACGTTTACAGCGAGTGCGTCTACAAGCGGACCCTTCACAGTTACTACCACGTCAACCGGCACAACACAGTCAACGCTTGAACTTTGCATGACGTATCGTCCACCAGCAAGTGCAGTATCAGGTAGTGTTGATACTACCTCGTTTATTGTGCGCGGAACGGCATTGAACGGTGCTACAGTGTTCCTTCTTACGGCAACTGCTAAGGGGACGGTTAACTGCAGTACGTGTGAGTGTCCTGTTGTGCCGGACACAAGTGAGCCCCTTGGAACGTACTGTGCCAACACAACAACAGATACCGTTGTCTCTCTCTCAAGGCTCTTACCGACGTTCAATCTGGATGCAGGCTGCGAGGCAGAATTCAATTTGGTAGCTGGCTCCACCTCTGTGTTTGATCCAGAAAGCAGATTCACCTTGCGCGGTGGACAGAAGTATCCGGATCTGTCTATGCGTATCATGCCAACCCAGACGGGACAGTTCAGCACGACGCTGCGATATAGCCTTACGGTTCGCAACCTTGCAACTGGCAAAACGCAGCAGTGTCCGGACGAGCTCGTGATAGGCACACAGATCAATGTGATCACTGGATCATGTCAGATCGTGCGGCGTCAGGTAGGCCCCCTTCGTAAATGTGTGTACAATGACTCGTCAACGGTTGACAGCATCGAGATACGCAACACGGGGCAATGCCCAATCACGATCAATGTTACAAGCAAGAGTGCGCTCTTCACGGTATCGCCTAGTGCGCTGCAGCTTGCTGCGGGACAAACAAGTCGCGTCTACGTGCGCTTTAATGCGCAACGCCGTGATTGGGATGCCAATCCGATGCAACCCCGTGGACCGCTCGGAGAAAAGGACTTCCGAGGTCAGATCGAAATCACCGGTTGCGATCTACCTTCAACAGTGGATGTTGATGGCATCGCCACCGTGCAGTGCAATACCTTCAAGTACCAGTGTCTGCGACAGTTCAGACCGCAAGGCTTTGAGAGCGTCTATGCCGAGAGCATGGAACTTCTGGATCAGAAGGCGCAGATCCTTTACCAAAACGACAATCAGCGGTTCAAGGTCTTCGACATCTATGCCCAAAGCATCGCGCAAGTGGGTGGGGCATACACCGTAACACTTGCAACAGGTACGAACATATTGGGTCAGGCGTTTGGAGCTTTCTATCCGGTTGCCTCGAACTTCGCTGTCTTGCCAGGTCAGAACATCTGTGACACCTATCCAATGCTTGCAGAAGCTACTTGCAGTGCTGCAAAGGCAGGGACGCAACAAGGAACCCCAACGCTCAGCGGAATTCGCCAGGGCGATGTTGTCTTGTATGTGAAGCAGGGGGCTACTGGCAAGCAATGTGCATTGATATGGATTCAATCAATCGGTCCAGATAGGCCGGGCGCTGTTGCGCTGCCGCAAGTATGTATGGAGATATGTTATCCGGTGTTCAATCTATGATGCTATTTCTCATGATTATGCTGGCGTGTATGCCAGCCGTTGCAGATACTACGTCTGTTGTTCTCGACGCCAATCTGAATGGCCGTGCAGACGTGTATGCTATGTCGTTTCGCATGATCGGCGATGTGCAAGAAGCATGGCTTACACTTGCCACAACATCATCGGACGATGGTAAACGCGTCCTTGCACTGTCAAACTGTTCCCAGCAGGGATTCACCACGCCCCGCGTGATTGGCAATCAGGCCTTAAATGCGCTTGCATCAACTTATGATGGCGTACCAACATTTCATCCGTGCGATCCGACGCGCGCTGTCTTTGTGTCTGATAGACCTGTGGTCGGATCTGCTAGACGGTCCAACGATCTCTATCTGGCTCGGCAGACCGCAGACAGCACGTGGATCACCGAGCGCCTGCCATTCAACACCGATGCATGGGAAGACACTCCGGCCTTTGGTATCAGGCGCACAACACTGTACTTCGCCTCCGATCGCCGCAGGCCAGGATCTGGCGCAGCAGATCTCTACATGACGACCTTCAACGGCAGTGCATGGTCGGAACCGGTTTTACTCGAGTCGATTTGTAGTGCCAATGACCATGAGGCATCGCCGTTTGTGGTTGGACGCACGTTGTACTTCTCGACCAACAAAGACGGTGATCAGGATATCTACACCGTTGAGCTTGATGAAGTCACCGGAATGCCGCGCGGGAGCGCTCGCCCCTTTGCAGAGAAAGGTGTGAACATGCGTGGGTCCAACGAGTATCATCCAGTGATCACGCCGGGTGGACAGTACATTGTATTCTCGAGCGACCGGGTTGTCGATGGTGTGCGGCAGTACCGACTCTATTATCGTAAACTCGATTATCGTAGAGATCCCGTGATTGGCCTGCGGGTAACTGCACGCACACTTGTGAGAGATCCAGAGAAGATAAAGTTCTTTGGCCGGCTTGATTCAATCTATTCCGTCCGCTCTTCCATTCGCATACGCGAACTTGGACGCGACAGCCTGTTCACCCGTGTGACGGATGCCGATGG
>CANGZU010000169.1 GCA_947458785.1 Ignavibacteria bacterium | reverse complement strand
TGCGAGAGCTGTTCCATGGGGATATTCACCCGCGAAATCGAGATCTGACGTTTGTCCTCTTCCCGGTCAGCCGTCACAACAACGGCATCACCCCGGGCCACCGAGGGATTTAGCTGAATCCTCAGCTTTTGGGGCTTGCCAGCAAGCATTGTCAGTGAGAGCTCCCGCGCTTGATAACCAACCGCAGATACTTTCAATGTATACGTTCCCGGTGGTATCGACCCGATAGAGAAGTACCCGCTTTTGTTGGTGTAGCCGCCATACTTCGTGCCCTTGATCTTGGCGGTCGCCCCAACAAGTGTTTCCTTTGTTACACTATCTTCAATGAAGCCGTTGATAGATGCCGAGCCATTCTGAAGAGCGTGTGTCTGGGTAGATGCAAGGATGACGGCTACCAACATGAAGAGCAGGTGATTGCGTGCATTAGATGTAGGGATGCGAATGGTGCAGATCAGCATATGCTTAGAACACAAGACCTAAATGAAAGCCAATGTTGCCATTTCGAAGGTGAATGCATTTCATACGTTACTCCACATGTGATAAATGTTGATTCAAAAATCACCGCTATCAACAAGAACAACCTTGACCTGTGATAAGAACGGTGGTTGTACACGCATTCACCATGTATCGTATTTTCGTCGCATGATATCAAACGACCAGCGCGATATTGATCATCGTATCATTCGATCTGTGTATGAAACGTTCATGCCGATCAATGATGAGTTACATGAACTCATTGTTTCGAAGACGACATACGTAGAGATAGCCAAGGGGCAAGAGTTCATACAGCAAGGTGGTCCCAACGATCAACTAGGGCTGCTTGTAGATGGTTTGATGCGTTCTGTAGAAATCATCGATGGTGACGATCACACGATGATATTTTTTGATGCGCCATGTTTTGTAACAGAGTACGTTGGATTTCTGCGGCGAGAACCGTCACGGCATAGCATCATAGCTCTTGAGGATTGCCGTCTCTATGTGTGGAGTTATGATGATCTCCAGAAGATGTATTCTCTTTCAAAGGAGAGTGAGCGCGTTGGTCGATTGATCGCTGAGTGTGTGATCGCGGATGTTGTAAATGATGTCCGATCATTTCGATTTGATACAGCTACCGAGCGCTATGAGAAACTCACCGCAACATTTCCGAAACTCGTTCAGCGTGTGCCGCAATACATGATCGCATCTTACCTTGGCGTAACTCCAGAGTCGTTATCTCGAATTCGAGCTAAGCTGATCAAAGAATGAGACAGCCCAACATTCGCTTGCTGGAGATGATTATTGATTTAGGTCAATGATATCTGGTAGAATCCTACACTAGATTTCGCTTCAACGACGAATGTTCTCGTTCGAAAGTAGCTGTTAACCAACTCATGCAAGGTCGCATATGAACGAAGTTGCTCTGATCACGGGTGCATCTGGTGGTATTGGATATCAGATCGCACTGCTTTTCGCAAAGAGTAACATCGATGTTGTACTGGTTGCCCGTAGTCCAGAAAAACTGCAACGCGCTGAGGCCTCGTTAACAAGCATTAGCTCTGCGCGCGTGTTCACGGTCGTGGCTGATCTGTCGAGTCGAGAAGGTATCGGCACGCTCTTGAACTTTATCAATGAACATCAGTGAACTATAACCTATCTCGTAAATAATGCGGGCTTTGGCGACTATGGAATGTTCGTCGATCGCAGCATGGATAACTACTCAGAAATGATACGTCTGAATATTGAAAGTCTCACAGCACTGACACATCATTTTGCAACGCGAATGGTGCATCGTGGCAAGGGGCGCATCCTCAATATTGCCTCAACAGCCGGATTCCAGCCAGACCCACGATTTGCAGTGTATGGGGCTACGAAGGCATACGTCATAAGTTTTTCTGAGGCGTTGCACAAGGAGCTCGAAAACACTGGTGTATCAGTAACGGTTCTCTCTCCGGGGGCTACTCGAACAGACTTCATTGACCGAGCCGACATGCATGATGCAAAGGTGTTCGAGGGGAACGTGATGACGGCCCCGCAGGTCGCAGATGTTGGATTCCGCGCCATGATGCAAGGTAAGCTCCACGTTGTGCCTGGATTGACAAACAGAATCATGGCTCTGCTCTCGAGTATCACTCCTCCTGGAAAACTGCGCCTTGCGATCGCTGACAAGGTGATGCAGCGAAAGAAGGACTGAATGTATCACGTACCCCCTCATGTTGTAAATACCAATGTTGGTCGAATTGCTGCCTATGTGAATCATGTCCCGTCCGGCGGCTTGCCAATAATCTTTCTGCACGGCGTCTACTTCGATCATCATTTGTGGGATTACCAGATTGCTTCGTTGCGAGACAGGACAACGATCGCCATCGATATGCCGCTGCACGGCAGTAGCAGGTCCAATGTCAAGAACACATGGACACTGCATGACTGTGCAAACATGCTCATCGAAGTATTGGATGCGCTCGACATCCCTCAAGTTATAGCTGTTGGCCATTCATGGGGCAGCATGACGATACTTAGGGCTGCGCACAAGCATCCAGAACGTTTCAGTGCAGCAGTCCTGTGTAACATGCCCTTGTTCAAGGCCTCACGCAAGCAGGTGGTTAAGCTCAGGCTGGGTTATCCTTTGATGGTGTTTCGAGACTTCTATTCAACGCAGGCAGGCAAGGCGCTGTTTGGCAAATCCTCCCTTCGCGATAATCCTACCTTGATCCGAAAGCTCAAGCGTACGATGGATCTACTTTCAAACGAACAGATTCAGCAGGTCGACCGAGCCGTAATCGTGGAGGCAGAGGATGCCAGCCGCATGGTCGCAAACCTGCGCATAAAGGCTGTGGCAATGAAAGGCGAAGAGGACTACGTACCAACGCTACCCGGCAATGTAGAAACAGTTATCGTTCCGGGTGGACATGTAAGCCCCCTGGAACAGCCAGCAAGAGTATTGGAATTGTTACTGAAACTCTTGTGATCAAGTATATGTCAAACAGTGAGTCTATCAGAAGGGGATATCATGAACACTATCGCAATCATCGGAGCAACCGGCATGTTAGGCAAGCCGGTTACAGAGGCGTTTATCAACGCTGGGTGGCAGGTAAGTATACTGGCACGAAACGCTGATAAGGCACGTCGGAATTTCGGTTCCACCGTATCCATCATCACGGGAGATATCCAAGATGTGGATGCGCTGCGCCAGCTTCTGCAGGGCAAGAAGGCTGTATACATGAACCTAGGTGTTGACCAGAGCAGCAGCGAGCGTGATTTTCAGCCGGAGCGTGATGGACTAAAGAACGTGCTGATGGTGGCAAATGAATGTGGTATCAAACGTGTCGGCTATCTGTCATCACTTGTCAAAGACTACGATGGGTTTGCATGGT
>CANGZU010000168.1 GCA_947458785.1 Ignavibacteria bacterium | reverse complement strand
CTATATCGCCACGTATGGATGGATCATCACGGGACTACTTGTTGTTGGTGCTGCGGTGATATGGTGGCTGAAACGAAAACGGCGAACCGAGTAGGTTCGCCGCTTCATTTTGTAGGGTCTACATTTTTATGATGGCTTAGCCATCAGCGCTGTCGCCCATGCCTTCTGCTCCCCAGTCTACGATGAGGGAGAAACGCAGCGTGTTGCCAAGAGGGTGATTACGCTCTACCGTGATGTAGTAGCTAAAGTCTGCACGGAAAATGTCATACTTAACACCTGCACCAGCTGTGAAGTACTGGCGTCCACCAGCTGCTGAAGGCTCGGTAAAGAAGCCCAAGCGTGTTGCAAAGACACGATCGATCAAAAGTTCTGTACCCAAACCTGTTTCAATACCGCCCTTGCCCCATGCCGTAATCAACGAGATCGGAATTGGGTCTGAGTTCTTTCCATCACGGCGAACAAGAAGCTTCATTGCTTCGGCTGTGACAGTCCATCTCAGAAACTCATCCTCGTAGGCGTTGTAGGCAACACCAAGACGCAGATTCGTTGGGAGTGGGTCAGATTCTTTGTCATAGGTCATCTTAGGACCAACGTTCTGCAGGTTTGCACCAACGCTAAGCCCCTTGAGTGTCTCGTCGCGTGGACGCCACATAACGCCCAGGTCAAACGCGCCCGAGATACCGATACCCGCGCCAGAGGCACCAACACTTGCAGGCGCTAGATTGGATTGGATGTACTTTACCTGCACGCCAAGACCAACCTCATCTGAGATGTCTGTGCCGTATGACACGCCAAGACAGAACTCGTTGGAACGGAACTTGCCGAGAGCTTGTCCGGCTTCGTTGGTCTTGGTGAACTCTCCAAGGTTCATAAAAATGAACGTTGCTGCAACGGTACCACCCAAATCTTCCACGTACTGACCATATGTACCATATGAATAGAAGAGATCGGCATTGAATTGCGGCAGCCACTTTGAATAGCTCAACGCAACTTGATTGTCGGCTTGGTTAAATGCCAAGCCCCCTGGGTTCCAGAAGACCGAGTTGATATCATCAGTTGTTGCCGTACCAACATCGCCCATAGCGCTGGCGCGGGCGTCAGGTGTGATCAGCAGAAACGGCACAGCAGCCCCACCAGGTTGGGCAACAGCTACGGTCGTTGCGACAACGAACATTGCAACCAACATCCCGCATGTGCGGATAATCATGTCATCTCCTGTATAGCGTTAACGAGCAAAGTTAGCGAATGAGGGTAAGTTTACCATTGACATATGACGTGGCACCTGTGTGGTCCTGCAGACGCACAACCACCTGATAGATGCCAGACATTGCCATGTCCCCTCGGTCATCGTTCCCATCCCAGACCACATCTGCCGTCTGCATATCAGAGACCTGCATCTGACGCTCGACAAGCATTCTGCCCGTGAGGTCAAAGATCATCAATGTTGCTGTGAAGGGGCGTTGACTTGCGTGTGTGTAGCGAATCGTTGTGCGCGAAGAGAACGGGTTCGGGAAGTTGAATAATCCCTCTGCACGAATCCCCTCTTGCTGCTCTTCGATGCGGAATGTTGTTGTTGTCTCCGAGACGTTGTTGAGCACATCCCATGCACGAACCTTTACAGTGTGCAGGCCAGGACCGAGACCAAAGATCTGCTTCTGTGCTGTGCCAGCCTTGCTGTTCGATAGCGATGTGGTGAACGTTGGTGTCAGGATCACTGGTTCAACATCATCATCGAAGGTTGCTGTGATATCGTGACCAATCCCAATACCCGTCGTGTTTATTCCCGTTGCGTCCTCCAGGTCTACGATAAGTACCGGATTCATGCGTACCAGGCCACCAGGAAGAAACTTGCGCGAGTCCATGAAGACCTGCATCGCAGGACCATCCGTCTCGGGGTCGCCTATGCTTGTTACGCCGTCGACGACAATGCGGTCTGTCACGCCCATGGCATACTGTTTTGTCGAGCTTGCCGCATAGCCATAGAGTCCGGCCGGTGAAGCCGAGAAGGAGATGTCCTTGGGGACAACAAACGTTGCGGTAAATCTGCCGTTCTCTACCACGAAGGACCCACGGTAGAGTGCTGGACCTGGCTTCGTAAATGTTGCCATGGTCTTATTGATATCATTGTCCTGAATGGTAATCGTCCGACGGGCATCGAGCAACGAGACCGTGATGTTGCCATTGAAGTCGGTAATGACGGCTGAATCACCCGCACCGATGATGTCGCCCTCGACCACAACTGTGCCGAGAGCAGGAACGGTCACACGTGATGAGTCGGAAAGGATATCCGATCCATTAATCGATGTGAAGCGAATGCGGTTGTTAGGCACGAGCAGCTGCAGCGTTGGATCGCCAAGAAGGTGAAACTTCTCGTCGTTGTTGCTGTTGAATCGCTGCTTAACACGAAACATCGCCGTGCCAACCGAGGGGAACTGGCCGTCCTCTTCGCGTTCAAACAGGTGCGTGTAGAACTCTTCGTTTAGAGCTGCATTGGCTGTGGAATAAACCACGCGAGCAGCAGAAAAGACGCCGATTGCACCACCTTCAGACTTCAAAAGCAGTTCTTCGGCGCCCGATTGCGTCTCGGTCATATCGTAGCGGGCAAAATCACATGTAGCCGCTGTCAAGAAAAACGCTTTATTGGCGTTCAGCATGTCATTCGGCGTCGTCTCCCGGCGGAAGATCTCTTCGTGTGCCCATACCCGAGGATTTCCGTGACCAATCCAATTCAGGAGTACCGATCCGGTCGTATTGATCGTCGAGAGCATCTCCTGCGTTACGGCGGGCTTGCGTCGACCACGTGCGACGCTCTCTGTAGGATATTCAACGAGGTAAATCTTCTTTGCCTGAAACTCTCGGGGGACGTACCTGTTGGCCAGATCTTCACTCTGGTTCAAATGCAGCACGCCATCTGTCTTCTCGGCGGCCTGACTGTCATCAGCAATGAGGGTGATTCGCGTACGCCAGTCATCGGCTGATGATTCATCCTCATACCGGCGTAACTTCTCAATGTATGTGCGTCCCTGAGCATTCGACGAAATCGGTACTCGGCCTATTGCCAGATCTACCTGTGAGTCATTGCGAATGATACGGGCGTAAAAGTCATCTGTGGTGTAGGTTGTCAGACCATACGCTTCATTATCAGGATCAAAACTCTCGTACGGTATCACATAATTCGGCGCAGAGCTCGAGATATTCTTGTAGTCAAAGTGACCATCTCCCCAAAGCACTGCATAACGCAGGCGCGGCTGCCACGACGCGTATGCCATTGCCAGGAAGTCCCGAATAGCTGTTGGGTCGAGCATACCGTAAGAGAACTCAGCGAAGATCTCATCTGTTGTCACCACACTGGT
>CANGZU010000167.1 GCA_947458785.1 Ignavibacteria bacterium | reverse complement strand
CTATCAAGCATCCGTGCGATGGTCGCACAGTCTCTGCTCTATGTGGCGTTTGCTGTCGCAACGATCATTGAATCTGCGCGTCTGCCAGGGGGCTCACCGGTAGCAAGCGGGCTGTTTACATCGCGCCAGACGCCAAGCCATGTCGGCATCGGCGCTGTCGTTGCCACAGGTCTGATCATGATCTCAGTACTCGCTGCTTTGGTCTCTGGAGCACAGATCCGCGATGTTACGTTTTCAATTCAGCCGATCTTTCTCATGGGACTCATCATGAGCTCGATGGGCGAGGAAGTGCTCTTTCGTGGCACGCTGTTGCAGGCCCTGCAGCAGCGCTTCGGTACGTACGCAGCGGTCGCACTCACGAGTGCACTGTTCGCTTCGGTGCACCTAGGTAATCCGCATGTAGAGCCCCTTGCCATCGCTTCAACCTTTGCCGTGGGATTACTCTTGGGCATGATGACAGTACTTACTGCGTCGCTCTGGATGCCGATGATCTTCCATGTTGTCTGGAACGTCTTATCATCTGCGCTCTTCGGAGAGGTTAGTGGTTTGCCACCTGTCGTGCAGATCATCGATATCGATACAACTTCGATCCAGTTGCCGAGCTGGCTCTTCGGCGGCAGCTACGGTATCGAGTCGGGTGCCGTAACACTGGCACTCACGTTTCTAACGCTTTGGATCGTGCCGAAGTACTGCACAATTGATCCGTTTTCTCGCGCGGCACGATATCGTATCGATGTTTGGCATCCGGCGCATAATCAGCAACAGAGTTCTTCGTCGTAAAAGCTATGAAAACGTACCTGAGTTTCGTACTGGCTTTGATGACACTGATTCATGTGTCTCACGCACAATGGATCGTCATGGACCCTGCAGCAGATTCGATGATCAAGGCTGGGTCGCGTCACGTCTACAACGTTGAGTTCGACGAGGCACAGCGGATCTTTAACGAAGTAACAACGAAGTACCCAAATCAGCCAGCAGGCTTCTTCGTAGACGCCATGATCGACTGGTGGCGTTTGACCATTGGACAGCGTTCGCCAGCAATCGAGGCCTCGTTTCTGAAGAAGATCGACCGCGTTATTGCCGTATGTGATAAACAACTTGACGAAACACCGAAAGACATCTTAGCACTCTTCTTCAAAGGGGGCGCACTTGGTTACCGCGGACGATTCCATGCAACGAAGCAGAACATGTTCAGTGCAGCAGAGGATGGTCGCACGGCCCTGAGTATCCTGCAGGACTGTCAGCGCCTCGCTCCAACGAACCACGACATTCTCCTCGGTACCGGACTCTACAACTACTGGGCAGCTGTTCTTCCTGAGAAGTACCCTGCGCTAAAGCCGGTAATGGTGTTCCTTCCTCGAGGAGATAAGACGATCGGTCTAGCACAGCTTAAGTCTGCCGGACGTATGGCACGCTATGCCTCGGTCGAAGCAAAGGTTGTGCTGCTCGATGCCTATATGTACTTCGAAAAGAATTATCTCGAGGCGCTGGACTTCGCCACAGAGCTACGCAACACGTATCCTGGCAACCCAAAGTTTCACATCGAGTACGCGCGGTGTCTCACCTATCTGTGGCGTGTTGACACAGCCTACAAGGTCTGGGATGAGATCCTGGAGTGCAACTACCAAAACAAGACTGGCTACCGCAATCGTCTCATCGTACGCGAAGCCTTGTTCAATCTTGGAAGTCTGCTCTTTCATCAGAACAAGGAGCTGCCGAAAGCCATTGCCTACTTGGAGCGATGTGTCACGGAGAGCAAGTTCACAGATAAGGAAAAGATCAGCTGGCAGTACCCTTGGGCCCTCGTGCGCCTCGGACAGGTGCACGATATGCTCGGTAAGCGCAAGGAAGCACTTGCCTATTACAAGCGTGCTATCGACATCGACGATCCATCGTCGAAGTCCTACGAGAGTGCTACGAAGTACCTCGCAGCCCCTTACAAGCGCTGACTTTCCCCGTATCTTTGCGGCCATGAAACCAAACGTATCTGTCTGGGAAGAGCTCGCAACACAAGAGTTGCGAGGCAAGCCCCTTGAGGCTCTTACACGTACATCAGCAGAAGGTATTCCAGTAAAACCTCTGTACACGGCAGCCGATCTTGAATCGCTCGAGCTGCAGAATTCGCTTCCAGGTGTGTTCCCGTTTGCACGTGGACCCTATGCCACGATGTATACCAACAGGCCGTGGACGATACGTCAGTATGCTGGATTTTCGACAGCTGAGGAATCAAATGCCTTCTATCGTAAGGCACTATCTGGCGGACAAAAGGGGCTGTCAGTTGCCTTCGACCTAGCAACCCACCGTGGCTATGACAGCGATCATCCGCGCGTTGTTGGAGACGTTGGCAAGGCAGGTGTCGCGATCGACTCCGTTGAGGATATGAAGATTCTCTTCGACGGCATCCCGCTGCAGGAGATGAGCGTATCGATGACAATGAACGGTGCCGTGCTGCCGATCCTTGCCATGTTTATCGTCGCAGGTGAGGAGCAGGGGGCTACGCAGGCGCAGCTTAGTGGCACCATCCAAAACGACATTCTCAAAGAGTTTATGGTCCGCAATACCTACATCTACCCTCCCGAGGCGTCGATGCGTATTGTGGCCGACATCATCGAGTACACCAGCAAGCATATGCCGCGCTTCAACTCGATCTCCATCTCGGGCTATCACATGCACGAGGCGGGAGCTACGGCGGTTCAGGAGCTTGCCTACACTATTGCAGACGGACTCGAATACGTACGCACGGCTATTGCAAAGGGCATGCCCGTCGATGCCTTTGCGCCGCGTTTGTCGTTCTTTTTCGGCATTGGCATGAACTTCTTCATGGAGATTGCCAAGCTACGTGCAGCGCGCGTACTGTGGTCAACGGCCATGCAGCAGTTCGAACCAGCGAAGAAAGAATCTCTCCTGCTTCGCACACACTGCCAGACATCTGGTTGGTCGCTCACAGCACAAGACCCGTATAACAACGTCGTCCGCACCACGATCGAAGCTCTTGCAGCGGTTTTAGGGGGCACACAGTCCCTGCACACCAATTCGTTTGATGAAGCGCTTGGTCTGCCAACGCAACAGTCCTCGCGCATCGCACGGAACACGCAGCTCATCATCGCCGAGGAGTCACACGTTACGGAAGTAGCCGATCCGATGGGCGGCTCATACTACGTGGAGTACCTAACCGACGCGCTCGTGAAAGAGGCATCGAAAATCATCGCAGAAGTTGAATCATACGGTGGCATGACCAAGGCGATTACTGCCGGCATCCCGAAGATGCGCATCGAAGAGTCTGCCGTCAAGCGTCAAGCCCGCATTGATCAAGGGGCAGAGGTAATCGTCGGCGTCAACAAGTATCAACTTGCTGATGAGCCAGATATTGACGTGCTCGATATCGACAATACAGCTG
>CANGZU010000166.1 GCA_947458785.1 Ignavibacteria bacterium | reverse complement strand
GTGTCTATGCGGTTGGGTGGAGTATAGGTGAGCGTGTCCGATGCCAGATTGTTGTTCCAGTCTCGCACGAGTATGGACCCGCTAGCATTCTTTGTGGTATCGATAACGACAGCACGAAAGGAGAAGCTCTTTGGGGCTGTGGTAAAGGCCGTGGCCGAATCCTGGCCTAGATCAAGCCGAAGATTGCGGGCCGTTGAGGAAAGTTGAATCGACTGGATGCCGCTTTCGACCTGATCACCGTTCTGCGGAACGGGCCGGGGTGGATTAGGGACGTTGCGCTGCTCGAGGACTGTGTACTCTCGGAAGTGGCAATCGAGCCCCTGTATCGTGATAACAGGTGGAAGAGTGTCTACAGTGTTAACTGGGGAGCTCGGTTTGCCACCTGTGATTGGCCAGCCATAGGCATCGACGGTGCCGTAGCCGTATGCATAGCCACCGAATTTTACAGAACCAGTGCTAGTAATGCTATGGGCAAGGGGCTCGTTGCCGAAGTCCAGAGTTGTCCAGTAATATCCTTGGGGCATCTTATTCGACAGCAGCTTTGGCTCGATAGCTTTAAGATGACTCCAGATAGGAGTGCCGTCGATTGTTAAGGACTTGAGGTGCTCGGTGTGGTTTGGATCGGTGGTGTCCACCGTAACGAGCAGGTTTAGGCGGTGTTTTGTGAATTTGCTAGAAGTTGGAAACTGAAACAGGGCAGAGTTCGCATACTGCGTTTCGGCCGGCAGGACCATCATAAATGGATCTAGCGCAGGATCGCCATCAAAGCTCGAAGAGCATGAATACTGCATCACAAGTAGCGGTTTGTCTGCTGTCCATATTGAGTATCCAGTCGTGAGATTGGTGGGCGTCCCAGTCTGCGAGAGATCCCAGAAATCGCCAGCCTTGGCGAGCAAGCCTCCAGCTTTCCCGACCAGCTTCTTCGTCACCTTGTCGTAGTAGGTAAGCGTCCACCGGGTATTGGGATCCTTTGCAATAACGCGAAAAACGTCTCCCTTGCCCTGGTTGTTGCGACTTTCACGCTGAAGCTCAACCGTGGCATAACGTGTACCCCATGCGGACGTTGGAGGCAACATTTCCACGAGGTGGTTCCGGCCATTGCCGTTTACGAGCAAGTTCGGCATAGTCGTACGCATGTGAAAGCCAATGACGCCGATTGGTTTGTCGGCTACTATGCTGCTGCCAGTAAGATCGAATTCTCCTCGGGTTTGCCCGTCTCCGTGGACCATGTAGACGTCCCCTTCGTCCATTGACACCGTGAACTGGTCGCCGATCTTTTTCCCGAGTGCAGTCCTGCCAGCCCCGTTGCCGCCGGCACCGCGTAGCGTGATTGAAACTTTGGTAGGCTCTCTGGCGACAACTACGAAGCCCCCTGCCCACTTTTTGACCTCGGAAAAATCGTAGTATGATGCAGCGATGTATTCTCTATCCCAAGAGCTCACCGGAAGGGCCATGTATCCATCGGAGGTCACAGCTTTAGAGTTGAGAACGTACACGGAAACAGGTGTTGGGGAGCTGATCTTAATGCCCTTCTGCAAAACCTCTTCAGGTTCGCGAACTTCCATCGTCCAGTTTGTTTCGCCCTTTGCATCCGAGAGTGTAAGAACTTCGTTTGCCTTGAGATTCCTATTGAACTTCTTGCCAGAACTGGCGTCGAAAACGGTGATCTGCGTGTTTGTTGCAGAGGCTAAATAGATGTGTAGCTCCTCGACTGGGAATGGGTTGATCTCATTTGGTGGTATCGCTATCCAAAACTCAGTGCCGAGCGCACCATTGTTAAGCATACTCTCTGCGTTGGGCTTGCGGATTTGAGCAGAGATCGCGTTTCCTGCCAGCAAGACAATGATGATGGCTGTAGCGATTCGCGATAGGATACTGCACCGATGTTGCATAGGGGTATGCTCCATGACAAGAACAAAAGCCGTAAGTTTGACGCCCAACATGTATCACACCTCTTTCTGTTGAGAGGACTATGGACACAGCAACAAAAGCATCACTGGAATTTAATACCACGACGTTCCCGAACAAGCGTCAGTCGGCAGAGGACCTCAAGGCCGTTGGCAATGAGATCCGCCGCGACATCATCCGCATGCTCGTGCGTGCTGGCTCGGGTCATAGTGGCGGACCGCTCGGCTCGGCAGACATCTTTGCAACGCTGTATTTCGGCGGTTACATGCGCTACAATCCGGCAGACATGAACGATCCTTCACGTGATCGTTTTGTGCTCTCGGCTGGTCACATGGCACCGGTTATGTATGCCGCGCTTGCGAACGCTGGATGCTATCCGAAGGAAGAACAGTCAACTCTTCGCAAGTACAACACGCGTTTGCAGGGTCACCCAGGACGCGACATGCACCTGCCGGGCATTGAGACATCTTCGGGCTCGCTGGGACAGGGCATTTCCATCGCTGTTGGTATGGCCATGAGCGACAAACTCGTGGACAAGTCAGACAAGCGCGTGTTCTCGCTCACAGGCGACGGTGAACTTCAGGAAGGATCGATCTGGGAAGCAGCAATGTCTGCAGCCCACTTCCATCTGGACAACTTCTGTTGGATCATCGATAACAACGACTGTCAGATCGACGGACGCCTGCCGGACGTCATGAACGTCTATCCAATCGACGCCAAGTGTGAATCATTCGGATTCGACACCATCACGGTGAACGGTCACGACCCAGCAGATCTGATGCGCGGCTTCGACCGCTTCCTCGAAAACCAGAAGAACAAGACAGGTAAGCCAACGGCCATCATTGCAAAGACGTACATGGGGCATGGCGTTTCGTTCATGAACGACAAGTTCGAGTGGCACGGCAAGCCCCCTTCAAAGGATCAAGCTCTCGCCGCCCTGGAAGAACTTGCTCAAATGCCATAAGCTGGCGCCTCACCTTACTACGATTACCCTGGAATAGACATGGAATTACTCGGTTCAAAACCCACGCGATTTGGCTTTGGCGACGGCCTTGTAGAACTCGGAGAGCGTCATAGCAATGTTGTCGTCCTCGGAGGCGACATTACAGGATCTGTGATGACATCGCTCTTCAAAGAGAAGTTTCCAGATCGCTTCTTTTCGATCGGTATTGCTGAGCAGAATGCCACAACGATTGCGGCTGGTCTTGCCCTGAGTGGCAAGATTCCGTTCTTCGCATCGTATGGCGCCTTCTGCGCACTGCGTAACGCAGATCAATTGCGTATTTCGGTATGCTACAACGAAGCCAACGTAAAGATTGGTGGAGGCCACGCTGGCATCAGTGTTGGTCCAGACGGTGCTACGCACCAGGTCTTGGAAGAAGTTGCGTTTCTGCGCACACTCCCGCACATGACCATGATCGTTCCGGCTGACTACGAAGAAGCCAAGAAGGCAACAATCGCCATGGGCGAAATGGTTGGTCCAGCCTACATTCGTTTTG
>CANGZU010000165.1 GCA_947458785.1 Ignavibacteria bacterium | reverse complement strand
TATTTGACATCCAACCTACACGTTGGAATACCACCTGACACCTTAACAAAACCTTAACTTCACTCGGCATTCGGGCGAGCCACCGGCTCGCCCCTACCTGGGTTCGCAATACACAGTGCCTTGAAGCAGGCCAAGTGTCCGCGGTGACAACGTATCTCCGGGTTCGCCTTTATACGTTGTTATGCTTGAGCATAGAAGGGTAGCCTTGCGTTCGTTGCCCAACATCACCGTAACAGGTTTGTACGTTGTATCACCGGCTTGAATCTTGACGAGCACGTCCGCAATGTTGAACCGTGCGGTATCACGCAAGCCCTTATGGATTGCTGTGATTCTGCCTTCATCGGAGCAGGTAAAGAACACATCTCCGCTTAGGAGCGTGTCGCCACTTCTGCAGATGAATGTGGCAACCCACCTGTTGATACTTGTGAATGTTGCTATGTCTGGTTGATCTGGAAGGCTCGGCGGGAGCCCCTTGATCTGCTTGCTGACGCGCTCGGCTTCCTTCACGGCTATGCGTTGTGATTCCGACCTATCGACCACGGCATTGACACCTAGTGGTCCAACAGCGGTAATGGCAAACACAACAAGTGAGACGAGCGCTGGGATGCGCGGATCTGTTCTTCGCAGGGCCATGCTTATGACAACAGTCAACAGGCCAACACTCGTGAGGACGCCCAGCGTGAACCCTACGTGATCAATACCTTCAGTTGTGTATCGTGTCCAGAGCGACCAAAGCCCCATCATGAGCAGTGGAAGCATGAGAGGGTACAACCACGTATGCACAAACTTGAGAAGGGGCTTGGGTTCGTTGCGCAGTGGCCATGTGAGAAGTGACGCAAGGATTGCTGTGCCAGTGAGCCACACAACATAGACGGCCATGTCGGTTGAGATTGATGTTGTCAAGAGCTTTACAGCATAGGCATAGAGTATGGCCGTAAAGATTGCGACGAGTGGGACGAGCACATACTGTACGAACGAGATGGTCAACTTCGGGACGATAGACTCGCGCTGCGAACTCTCATGCGTCGGCATTTCTGCGAGAAAGAACAACGTCATGAAGAAGCCGTATGCGAAGGCAGTGAGATAACCTTCAAGCTCTACAAACGTCAGAATGCCAAACAGAATACGAATAGCAGCCGTGGCTGTTGTGAGCCCAGTTACCAGAAGCGATGTAAACGCGAACGCGAAAAGCACGCGATAGAACATCGATGTGTTGGCGTTCCAGAAGGTGCCAACGTTCGTGCTGACGGACCACGCAGAGGCTGCGAACATGTGCACAAGAACAACTAGATACACGTACTCAATGATACCATCACCGTTGTCGAAATTGAGGTACTGCGCATGCCATGTCGATGCGCTAACGGCCAACACCGTGAACAACCAGTCAATGATCGTATTGATCTTGCCTGAGCGCCGCAGGATCGTTGATCCAATAGATATGGCAATGCCGAGCGAAAGCCCCATACCAGTCCTGATCGCTGTTCTCTCGACACCATTCTCGGGATCGGCAACCGCCACGCTGAAAGCGATTGACATTACAAATGCAATGAGACTTTCTCGTGGATAGGTGCGAATGGTCTTGATGAGCGCAGCACCAAGACTGGTCCAGTATGAACCTGTAAGTATCGAAGCCATAGAACACCTCCATTTAGGCCGACAACATAGCGCCGTAACGTAAGCCCCTTGTTACGACAGTCATCCCCGTGCATCCAAGCACGTGCATGGACTCGGACAATATACACGCTCCCATGGGTACGATGTCCGCTCGGCGCTCATGCAGGCCGTGAATACTTCGCACCTCAGCAAGTGAAAGCGAACATAGATACTCACAGAGCTCGTCTACACGATCACGAGAAAGATGATAGTTCTCTACAAGCTCTGCTTGATACTCCGTGTGGCCTGCATCAATCATGGCCAAAGCAACGGGAGTGCCGGCTACGCCAATGCACGTTGTGGTAGCACCACGCAGTTGCGCAACGTCAACGAGCGCCTCTTGCACCCATGCGCGTGCATCAGCAATGGCGTGAGGTGGTAGGGGGCGATGATTCGCAAAAAGCTCTGTTGCTTTGACAGCACCGATGAGAATGCTCCGCGAAAATGACAAAGCACCATCGACTCCATAAGCGTATTCTGTTGAGCCCCCTCCGATGTCAATCACCAGAGAAGGAGTAGGGGAATTGCCAACAGCGCCCTGGAAGGTGAGCTCAGCTTCGCGTGTGCCATCGATGATGGTGATCTCATGGCCCAGTGCATCTTCGAGTTGCTGTTGAACGCTGCGTCCGTTTGTTGCTTCGCGCATGGCACTCGTTGCCACCACAAGCACACGCTCGGGCTGTGCCTGCTCAAGTATGCTGCGAAAGGTCTGCATGGATTCAATCCCACGTGCAATGGAGTCCGTGCTGATCGAACCATGCTGCAGTAATCCTTCGCCGAGACGTGGTAACGTGTGGACGTCATGCAGAACGCTGTACGTGCCGTCATCACGCACCGCGGCAATCACCATCAGTGCGGTATTGGTGCCTATATCAATTCCGGCCTTAATCATGTCTTGAGCCTGATGCTAGGCGTGCTTCCGCAGTTGTTTTGCGATCGCGCGCACAACGTCACGAGCGGCATGCAGGATATGCGTGCCCGGACCAAAGATGGCCTTGACACCTGCAGCGTAGAGCAAATCGTAATCCTTTGGAGGGATCACGCCACCAGCGATCACGATGATGTCTTTGGCGTCTTCTTTGGCAAGGGCTGCGATGAGCTGTGGGATAAGGGTCTTGTGTCCTGCTGCCTGACTCGACACACCAACGACATGCACGTCGTTATCGGCTGCCTGACGCGCCGCTTCTTCTGGTGTTGCAAACAGGGGGCCTATGTCTACGTCAAATCCGATGTCGGCAAAGGATGTCGCAATGACCTTTGCGCCGCGGTCATGTCCGTCCTGACCCAGCTTGGCGATCAGGATACGTGGACGCCGCCCAAACTCACGTTCGAAGTCATCAACTTCTTTGCGAACAGCAGCATACTCGGGATCATGCGCATACTGTGCGCCATACACACCTTCGATTGTCATGGTTTGCGCCTCGTATCGTGTGTAGATAGTGGCGAGTGCTTCGGAGATCTCACCAACAGTAGCACGAGAGCGTGCAGCATTGACCGATAGCTCAAGAAGATTTCCGTCGTTATTCTTAGCCGCAGCGCGGAGTGCATCCAGACATGCCTGAACGTCCGCAGTATTGCGAGACGCTCGGATACTTTCAAGACGCTCGATCTGAGCATTGCGCACAGCTGTATTGTCGATATCGAGCACGTCAATATCTGGCTCATCAGCAAGTTGATACTTGTTGACGCCGACGATTACTTCGGCCCCTTGATCGATGCGAGCCTGACGCTTCACAGCAGACTCTTCGATCCGCATCTTCGGTATGCCGGCGGTGATGGCCTTGGTCATGCCGCCGTATGATTCAACTTCTGC
>CANGZU010000164.1 GCA_947458785.1 Ignavibacteria bacterium | reverse complement strand
CTCGCCTTGTGCCTGCTCTGCAGCTTGGGCACTCTTGAGAATGCTTACAATCGTGTCTACATACGCCTGTATAGAGCTGACTGTGGCTTGAGTGAACACATCTGGTTGCGACTTGCAACACGTGAGCAGTTCGCCGCGGAACACGTCTAGGATCTTGCCGAGCTCGCCGATGGTGGCGGCAATGTCGCCTCGATCGAGGTGATGATGGACGACGTCATTGCGGTATTTGCGGAGCGTGTGGAACTTGCTCGACGCATCACTGCGCAGATGGATATTCTTGCGGAAGGTCACACGAATGTGCTGCGGAATACCGTTATCGGAATACCTGGGGTTATGGTCTCGTGTCAGATTTTCGCAGAGGTTTGTCAAAAACGTGAGATCAAACTGCTCGAGTGATGTCTTCCGGCGTCCACGCTCATCAAGCATCTTGTCGCGTTGATCAGTTGACGACAAACTTTGGTCGTTTGAGTACCGTGCAAACGATGCAACGATGTTCTCGAAATACTGTTCGTCGATGTGTCGCAGCGCATCGTGTAAGAACATCGCAAGGGGTTTCTCCCCCGCACGTAGGTTCTCTAGCGTAACCCGCACTTCCATATCATGCCCCTCTCTTACTATCTTGGTATCAGTAGTAGCAAATATGCAGAGTTTGATGGAGCTAGCATGACACTCGTATCGTTCGTTGGTGTAACGGATATTCGGCTTGCACAAGAAGAGCGCGGCCCGATCTTAACAGCAGTTCGGGAGCTGCGGCCCGACCGTGTGGTGATGTTTGCAACGGAGGGCGATCTCCAGCATGATTTCGCACGTGGTGCAGCTGCGGTAAAGGTGGCAATCAAGTCGGTGGCCCCCTCAACAAAGGTGCAGACCCTCACATTTGAGATCGATGATCCGACAGATCACAACGAGCTGTATCCAAAGCTGAAAGAGGCTCTGGCAAGCGTTATGACGCGCAACGATGAAGTGGTCGCGGCGATTTCTTCGGGTACGCCGTCGATGCAGGTGTGCTGGATCCTACTCGCTGAGTCGGGCGATGCAAACATCCGTCTGGTGCGCACCGTAGAGCCGGAACTGACATCGACCGTAGTGCGTGATGTGCGCCTTGATACTGGTCTGCCTCGCATTACACGGCTCGAACAAGAGAATCGCGATCTGCGAGATATCGTGATCGAGCCGGTATTGCTTGAACGTAAGAGTGGCAGAGTGCTGATTGGTTCGACGGAGGTCAAGTTTTCGCCACTGCAGTTTGCGTACTACCGCTTTTTCCTTGAGCGTGTGAAGAAGGCAAAGAAGGATCAACCTATTGATTTCCGTGTCTCGGCGCTTTCTCTCGGCAAGACATACACACAGGAAATCAATCAACATCAGTACGACGCTTTCCCTGATTTCGAGAATAGCGACCCAGTGCGACTCGCTAAGAAGCGATCTGATATTTCTGCCGACGATTTCCGCTCGGCAATCTCAAAGCTGAATAGGCGCATCACCGATACACTAGGCAACAAGACGCTCGCAGCGTTCTACCATGTGAAGGCCGAGGGATCTAAGAAGGCACGGCGTTATGCAGTGGGGTTGGAGCCAGCGAAGATCATCTTGAAGTAATCTAGGATTTCCACATCGTTTCCGAAGTCGTACGCTCTCGTACGAATGTGAAGTTGCACACAATTCGATGCAGCAATTCACATTCAGTATGGAGGTCGTATGACTCGCGTTTATTCCCCGCTGTTGCACCTAGCAACGCTGATTCTGGCCTGTGCAACGGCACTGGCGCAGTTCCCCGTTACACTCACGCTCGACGCACGCAACGCTGGCGTTGTTGCATCGCCCCCTACCAGGGCAGGTTTTACGTACCGGATTACCGTATCAGGTACGTACTCGCAATGGCCGCAGTTCACGGATTGCCATGGTGTTGATGCGGTGTGGGTGTATGATGTGCCCCAACAAGAAATCGATGCGTTCCGCTGGCCACCAAAGGAGATCCTCGGGCGTCCGTTCGTGTCTATCCCACACTGGGTGGGTGATACAACGAAGTATGGCTTCCCGCCGATTCAATCGGGGCTGCCACCGCTGTTTCAACTGAGCTTCCGCGACAACCTGGGATTTCGGGTTGATAACGAACCCCTGCCAGCATATCCTCTCGATGCAACACTGCATCGCTACCAACTAACGAAGTCGGGGTCGGGCAAGCCGTTTAGTTTCTGGATCAACGACTCTACACTTGTGCTTCGTACAAACGAGGTCGTGCCCCGCTACGAAGACAACTGCGGTCAGCTTACAGTAGTGGTGGAAGAGATCCCACAAACAGATCTGAACATCTGCGATATCACGCCGATCTCAGCAAATGGCGAAGTGGTTGGCATTCGCATGGATGCGGGAATCTTCGTTGTCGACACAACAGCTGTTGACGGGAAGCGCAACATCCTTACTACTGCGCAACAGATCGGCATCGTGGTCGATGGCAAGTTCGTGTGCCCTGATTCACTTGCTTGCGATCCTGAGCGTAAGGATCCTCTCCACATCGGACTGGTTGTCGACATCAGTGGCAGCATGAACGAGACAACAGTGTTCGCTGGCCGTGCTGTTACTCGACTCGAAGCATTGCAGCAATCGGTGTTGAGTCTGACCAACAAGCTGCGTCCTGGCGATAGCCTCTTCATCATCACATTCAACGAGCGCGTCACGCTTGCACTCGACTGGACAGCAGACAAGGCAGCGATTGCTGCGACGGTCAACAAGCTGCAGGCTATGACAAACACGTCGCTTCACGGTGGCATTCTCACGGGCCTTGCGAAAATCACTCCGCATCCTGCTGTACTGAAGATGCTCATCGTGATGACGGATGGTATCAACACGATGCCACCTGATGATCCGACCGCAGTCGAGCAAGCACTCGCGTCAGCAAACATCCCACTCTACTTGATTGCGCTCGGCTTGGGCACATCACCACTCGAACTCGAGGGTCTCGCCGCAATGCAACGCTTTGTACGCGCTGCACCAACGGGTAAGTTCTATAACATCTCGAGCGGAGATGAGCTCGCAACTGTCTACGAGCAGATCGTCGACAACGCAGGCACAGAAGACTGCTGCCGTCTGTACTTCCGCATACCACCATGCGATCGAGGTCAGTCGAAGCGCACCCTGCGCATCGTGTACCTCGATGGTGGCAACATGATCACAACGTACGTCGACGTTGCGTGCGACTTGCGCACAACGGGCGTTGTCGAGACACCAACAGGCACATCCCCTCGCGAAGCAGAGCAGCTCATCGAGCCAATGCCCGCAGACGATGTTGCACGCATCTGGTTCGATCTCGACGAACCTATGCCTGTAACGATCCAACTCTTTACGATGCAGGGCGATCTCGCACACACGATCGACGCAGGTATCGTAGGTGTGGGACACACATCTGTTGCACTCAACGTGCATACGCTCACGCAAGGGCATTACATGGCGCGCATTCGCGTAGGCGATGCTGTGCGCATCTCACCAATCATCATTCAACGATAACACCCAAACGAAAGCAACTCCAT
>CANGZU010000163.1 GCA_947458785.1 Ignavibacteria bacterium | reverse complement strand
TCGCCAGGAGGGATTGTTCGGCCAGTGCCCCCAAGCAAAGCAAACGACTCGCCCCGTTCAACATACAGCGCCACGCTAAGAGCGTCGAACTTGCTGTTATTGCGAGCCCGCACTTGCACCGTCTTCTGCTGTCCAACAATCACATTTCCAAAGTCGACAAGACCATTGATCGACCATTCAACTTTGTTATCAAGACCCCGACCCGTGACGTAGATCTTCTTCTCAATCTTACATCCCTGGATGCTTGTTCTGATGATGATTGAATCGAACACCACGCCAGGTTGACGTGGCAGGAACCTGACGGCAATTGGAGACTGACCAGTCTTGGGTTGCAGAATGGCGGGAAAGCGAATTCGGTAATGCGTGAAGTCTTTGGGCACGATAACCGTATCGATCTGCATCGGCGTGAGCGTGAGATTCTGCCAGACATAGTTCTGCGGCGCACTCAAAAGGCCAGGGCATGTTGGTTCAAACCGCATCGTATCAATACGCCGCGTGCCGCCTGGGTTTCTGATGGAGATCACCTCTTGCGTCCGGCCGATGATCGGCATGCGGATTGGAGTGCGCTGGCATCGGTCATCCGTCTTGATTTCGAGTGTATCTAGATAGTCTGCTGTTGTATCACGAACAAAGGACCGCACAACAAGCGTAGTACACTTACCCGGTGGCAGTAGGATTGGCCACGTGACACCAACAACCTGATAGCTCTTTGGTTCTTTCGCAAGAACACTTTGAATCGTTAGCGTACGGGGCTGTCCAACAAGATCGGAGGTGTTGCAGATCTCAAACGTCGAATCAATGGATGTTTTATCGACGCATCCAACCCAGAGTGTATCAAAGGTTATCGATCCACGTGTGACACCAGTTTCAGTAATGCGAACAAGGTCCAATCGGATCTGCGTGTTTGGTAGACCACACCTGTTCGTTGGGCGTATCTCGAGCGTGTCGATAAACTGGCCAACGTTCGTGCCTGTATATGTTAGCGTAACCGTAACCGGAACGCCTGGCTGCAGATTAACAGATGTTGGATTGACTTTGAACTTCGATGAGTTTGGCCCGCGCATCACCAGTGCTGCAGAACTACCGCACGGTGCTGCGTCGTTGATCGTAAACGTCCATGTGGCTACAGAATCACACTTGATCGTATCCTTCACAGATGGCGGCACGACGGAAAGTGTTCGTGGCACTGCGCGATCTGATCGCTGGCTCGAAGCACCAGAACGCAGCAGGCCTGTATGACCATTGCCAGTGGCGTCACAACACGATGTAATGTTGTTTACAGACTCATTGCATCGCAGATAAACGCGAAGTCCAGTCTCGTTGCCATTCAGTGACCGGTCTTTCTGACAGAAGATCGTTGCTGAATCGAGGACACGATCCCAAATGCGGATTTCATCAACCATGCCCTTCAGTGTCCGGTTCAGATTCGCATTGTCAGCCACGCCATTAAAGGAGCCGATCAGCAGCGGCAAATCCCCTCGGTCGAGTGGACGAAGATAGTTGGCCGGATGTGCCGCATTACGAACAGGTCCAACTGCAAGGACACCATCTAGGTAGATCGACACGCTCTGCGACGACCCATCAAACACAGCAGCGATATGGTGCCAAGCACCATAGAGCCCCGAGGCATCCGTTCGGGCAATCGTGTTGTCTACTGACTGAAGGGGGCCATCGTCGCCGTTGACTTCAAACGTAAGCTGATCGTTCTGATCGATGTAGAGAACAAAGACGTCGTTAAAGTCGCTATTCGGACCCCACAGGCCCCCTATGTACTGACGCTGTCCTGCTTGACGATCGATCTTTGCCCAGAGCTCAAAGGTGAGCGCTGTCTGGCGCATCTTGATAGGGTTCTTTGACAGCTCGATAAAGTGCTGGCTACGCCCTGTTGTCACGGTAAGCGATACAGCTTGCCCGACACACTCTTTTCTCGTATCACAACCCGCCGGAAACTGCGCCCGCAATACGGTCGCGGACATAGACAACACCAGCAGCATAAGAATGCGGAACAAAGCGCTCATAAGCGTTCCTCTAAGAAGATTTTCCCACGCAAAAGATACGAACAAGGGTCATCACAGAGTCAGGTTTCATCGTAAATTTTACGTACCTGTTTTACACACGTTTCTGCGGTACCTATGAACCGTTCCCTCTACCCCCTGTCCTTGCTGTGCTCCATTCTGCTGCTCGCATTCGTGCTCGCCGAACCATCCTCTGCTCAGAGCCCGAAAGAGTTTGCTGTTATGGTATCGGCAACCGTCACGCAGCTGCCAGCGCCGGCAATCACCCTGACCTGGGCAAAGGACGCAAACCAGCAAACAGTCTACATCTGGAGGAAGACGAAGGAAACCAACAGGTTCCCCGCTGCGATCAAGGACTCAGTAACAGGGGGCGGTACGTCATGGACAGATACCGACGTTAAGGTTGGCGAATCATACGAGTACCGGTTACTGCGCTTTGTTAGCAAAACCGATGCAAGCACTCCGCCCAAAACCGTGCAATTCTATGCAACGGGCTACATTCATGCGGGCGTTCAGGCCCCACCTGCGCCGCGAGGACGGGCACTTGTCCTCGTTGATGAAACACTACGCTCTGCCCTCTCTTCCGAGCTCTCGGTGTTTCAATCCGACCTCGAAAACGAAGGGTGGGATGTAACACTTCGCAACGTACCGCGCGCAGAGAAGTTTGATACGAATGCTGTAAAGCAGACACGTGCAGTTGTCAAGGAAGAATGGGATGCTGGAACAGATCTCGGCGCAATTGTCCTCGTTGGACGTGTAGCCGTTCCGTACTCTGGTACGATCGTACCGGACGGACACCCAGATCATGCCGGTGCATGGCCTGCTGACGGCATTTATGGCGACCACAATGGAAACTACACAGACCGCATCGCGAACCAGGCCAATACCAGCCGTCCGGTGAATAACAATGTTCCAGGCGATGGCAAGTTCGACCAGAGTCAGTTCAGCACAGATGTTGACATCCCTGTTGGTCGTATCGATTTTTACAATCTACCAGCCTTTACCAAGAGCGAACTTGAGCTTCTTCGTGGCTACTTCAAGAAGAACCATGAGTATCGCAGCAATCAGTGGAATGTTGCAGTCGGGGGTGTTATCGACGATAACTTCGGCACGTATGGCGAGGTCTTCGCTGCAAGTGCGTGGCGCACGTTCTCCGTATTCGGTGGCGAGTCCACTGTGCGCGCTGGCGACATCTTTACGGACCTGGCTGGTCCCAACGTATACCTGCTTGCATACGGATGTGGCGGCGGTACAGATGTTTCTGCAGGGGGCGTTGGCAACTCAACCGACATGACCACAAAGCCTGTCAATGCTGTCTTCACAATGATGTTCGGTAGTTACTTCGGCGACTGGGATACGAAGAACAATTTCATGCGTGCAACGCTCGCATCCAACCCTCGTGTGCTCACATGCGGCTGGTCGGGACGTCCACATTGGTACATCCATCACATGGCACTCGGCGAGTCTATTGGATATGGACTGCGTATCTCTCAGAACAATCAACCAATTGTTGGAGGTCAGCTCGG
>CANGZU010000162.1 GCA_947458785.1 Ignavibacteria bacterium | reverse complement strand
AGCTTGTGATGATAAGGGCAATAGTGAACGCATACAGAATGTGCTTCATGGAGGGGGCTCGGTGTAAAAGGTATGAACGCAAACTAACCCGTAACTCTGCTCGCTGTTCGCTGCTCGCTGTTCGCTGCTCGCTGTTCGCTGCATTGGCGTGCTGACCACCGAACAGATCACTGATGTATTGGCTAAACTTAGGACGTTGATGTAAAAGGTTGAAAATCGAAATAGACACTTTCGATTTTCAATGTTGTGCCTCAATCAGTAACCCGTAACCTGTAACCAGTCATCAGTAACCAGTCATCTCTTCTATCACCGCATCTGACGCTCGATCTCTTCTAACGTCTGTTGGCTCAGGCGCTTGGTTTCGAAGAGGGTGCGCAGCATTTCCCATGTGTAGATACCGGTGTCGTGTCCGTCTTTCCAGGCAACCTGGACGCCGTAGTTGCCTACGGGGGTGATGGAGGCTAGCTCGTTCATGCCGGGATTGAAGGTCTTCATGCCGGGGAAGACCACTTGCCCCATGATTTCTTCGCCCGAACAATGGGCGCACGGGCAGGCGTCGCGCAGGTCGGATAGGAGAATCGACGACTCCAACCCGTCTGACCAGGTGGAGCTCAGGACAACGTCGTTAATGCGTTTCAGTGATAGGGGGCGAAGCATGACGCAAACTTCGCCAACTTCTTCGGTATTTTCGTGCATGGAATCACGATACAAATCATTTGTCGCCATCGAAAACCTGAGCGATCACATCGGCCAAACAGTGACGCTCAACGGATGGGTCTACGACAAGACAGAAAAAGGCAAGCTCATCTTCATTAAGCTGCGCGATGGCTCGGGCATTGTTCAGTGCGTGCTCTTCAAGCCAAACGTAAGCGAAGAGATCGCAGGCAACGCCGGACTGCTCACGCAAGAATCGAGCGTATCGATCACCGGTACCGTGCGCGCCGAACAGCGAGCCCCCTCGGGTGTAGAGCTTGATGTGACGGATGTCAAGATCTGGCAGCTGAGCAAAGACTATCCGATCACGCCAAAGGAACACGGTGTTGAGTTTCTCATGGAGCATCGTCACTTGTGGTTGCGCTCTGCACGACAGCATGCGATCATGCGCGTGCGTGCACGCGTGATCAAGGCCATTCGCGATTTCTTCGACGGCAATGGATTCCGTCTGATGGACTCGCCGATCTTTACGCCGAATGCCTGTGAAGGTACATCTACGCTGTTCGAGACGGAGTACTTCGATCTCGGAAAGGCATATCTCACGCAGTCGGGTCAGCTGTACGCAGAAGCCAGCGCCATGGCGCTCGGCAAGGTGTATACCTTTGGCCCAACGTTCCGCGCAGAGAAGTCCAAGACACGACGTCACCTGACAGAGTTCTGGATGGTAGAGCCGGAGATGGCGTACTTCGACCTGAATGACGACATGGATCTTGCCGAAGACCTTGTTGAGTATATCGTGCAGTCATGCGTAAAGGACTGTCAGCGCGAGCTCGCAACGCTCGGACGCGATGTCTCAAAGCTCGAAGCGGTGCGACGTCCGTTCTACCGTATGTCGTATTCCGAAGCTGTAGACTGGCTCAATAAGAACAACGTCAAACTCAACCGCAAACAGCCGGACGGATCTGAGATCCAGATCGACTTTCCATGGGGCGAGGACTTCGGTGCGCCGCAGGAAGAAGCGATCATGCAGCAATTCGATCGTCCCTGCATCATCCACCGCTACCCAACAGAGGTCAAGGCCTTCTACATGAAGCGCGACCCGGAAAACGAAAAGGTCGTCCTTGCCATGGATATGCTTGCTCCAGAAGGGGCTGGCGAGATCATCGGTGGTTCACAACGCGAAGACAATCACGATCTGCTCCTCGAGCGTCTGCGTCACGAGAACCTTCCTGAAGAAGCCTTCCAGTGGTACTTGGACCTGCGCAAGTTCGGCTCTGTGCCACACGCTGGCTTTGGCCTTGGCGTTGAGCGCACGGTCAAGTGGATCACTGGTGCAGAGCACATCCGCGAGGTGATTCCATTCCCACGGATGATCTACCGTATCGTACCGTAAATATCGTTACTGAATACTTCGAACGAGTTCGCTCGTGGATGCTGCGCGTTCACGAGCGACGTTGCTTATGACCGTTCTGAACTCCGGATACGATTCAATTACACGATCAAACGTACGTGCGTCGAGCACGAACAGGTCGCAGTACTCAAGCGCACGGATGCTAACGTTACGGTTGCGCTTTTCAAGCAATGCCATCTCGCCGAAGAAATCGCCGGTTGTAAGTGTGCCCAATGTCAGACCATCACGGCTTATAGCCTCCACCATTCCTGTGCTGATAAAGTACATATACCTCGGAGAGTCGTCAACATGGAATACATACTCTCCCGGCGTAACGACAATGGCTCTGCCGGCATCAGAGATCTCGCGAAGGAGAGCATCGCTTGCATCCTTCAGAAAATGAACACGTTCGAGAAGATCCCGTCGCAAGTACATCGCAACTTCGCTCCGCATGCCCCATGGAAGAAGCTTGAGAAGTGATGGTTCGTCCGACCCAACCTTGCGGTCCCACATGTACGATAGATAGTCGATGATGCGTGCCTGCAGTGACTGCGGCACCCTATGGAATCGGAGAAATGATGTAACGCGCTCCATCGTTGCGGCATGTTCCGAGTGAATGGGATCTACTCGATTGAGAATCGATGCAATGTTTCCGATGAGCCACGCAAAGAGCACGTATCCGCAGATCATGACGACCGTTGCATACATCATCTGCGTGTCGTTGTTTGGCGTGATATCACCATATCCAACTGTACACAACGTTGAAACGGCCCAATACACGGCATGCAAATAGCTGCCGACAAATTTCTGCTTAGGCACTTGCAGTGCCATCCAGCCGCAAGCAACAAGATGAACCGTTATGGCTAGTATATAGGCAAACTGACCGAAGCGAATGAGTGCATTGCCTCGATACATCTGCAGCATCCACTGTCGAATAAATCCATGCACAGTGATAATCTTCAAGAGCACCAAGAGTCGCAATGGCGAGATGTCCGGCAAGAGCAGTGGCACAAGCACAAAGAGATCAATTATGAAGTGAAATCGGCGATAGACGGCTGCGTGTTCATCACCGCGCGCCTTGTGCTTTCGATACTTGATGATGGGGTCGGCAACCAACATGAGACCGATCAGAGCTGTCGCGATCTGCCAAGATGCAGTATGAGTTGGAGGCAACACGAGCTCTACTGGTATGCGGTAGGCAAGCACAAGCATGCCGGCAGCCACCAGAAAATTCCAGAGAATCTCACTGGCTCGTACGGTATTCCTTCTGTACTTTCGTGGCTCACTCATCACGAAATCTACAATTTCCAACGATCTTCTTCACTACGACTACCATGGCAGACACACCAACGACAAACGGCGCAGAGAACATCTTTTGGGATCTATCAGACCTGTATGCATCAACAGATGAGAAGGGGCTCGGTGGAGACCTCGCTACGATCGAGCAGCGATCTATTGACTTCCGTGATCGCTGGTATGGCAAGTTTGCGTCGCTATCAATTGCCGACTTCATGACGATGGTGCAGGAGTATGAGCAGCT
>CANGZU010000161.1 GCA_947458785.1 Ignavibacteria bacterium | reverse complement strand
TGATTCGAACGGGGCAACGGTCTACGTGAACGGCTACCCCAGTACAAACGCCGTTAAGCTTTCGCCGCTGCAACTCAGCTCGCTTGTATTCAAACTTGGAACCTATCACTATTGGAGCTCTCGCAACTTTTCAGGGTTGATCGACGAGGTAGCTCTGTATTCTCGGAAACTCTCAACTGATGAAGTCCGCCGCCAGATGCATCTCGTGCGCTTGCGCAATGAGGCAGGTCTGCTTGGCTACTACCAGTTTAATGAGAGCAGCGGCGATGTGGTGTACGACAAGCTCTTCGGCCGGGATGGAAAGCTCGAGGCAGGAGCAACTCGAGCTGCGTCAGGTGCCCTTGTTGGACCCGGTGCGGCGCAGGTGGTTACACTCAATGATTCAACTGCAAACGTCAGTTTCTCACGTCATGATGCAGAGTTTGTGTTCAAGGACGTACTGCCCCCTAATACAGCGCTTTCGCTGACCAGGTTCTATGTCCTGCCGGATACTTCCGTGCGGCGTCCACAGACTCTACTCGGTAGTTGGTTTGTGTTGAATGCATTTACGCTTGATAGAAGACCTCTTGACATTACCGCTGTACGCATTGGTTGCGATTCTCTGTTCTCTCGTGATGTTGCCGCTGGACGCCGCTTCTGGTTGCAGGCAAGACCTCAATGGGATCTCGTTGGCCGATTTACGACTGCGCTTGTATCAGACCCCGTATCGTATAATGCTACTGTTCATCGTTTAACAGCTAGCGACATACCGAGAGGGATGCTCACATCACATCAACTTTGCATCGGCTATGATGGTTCGGTCGTGGATGTGGCATCAGAACTGAATGCAGACGCATTTGACGTTACTTCTACGCTCGGGGGAACAACGATAGCTAGCAGTGAACCATTAGGGCAACTCACGCTCGTCGACGTTACTGGACGTTGTGTGCTGGCAGAGGACGCGTCTGAACGCACCGTTTGGACTCTGAACACGGATGACCTCTCGACTGGCCTATACCTCTTGCAGGTACGTGGGCGCTCGTTGCGCCTTCGCATCGTCCGCTAATCAGCCTGATCAGCCCCATGGGGCAAGCCTGGCCGTGCCATCACGGTCTGCTCGCGGTCGATAACAACTGCCCCAATGTTCGCGCCCTTAGGTTTGCGCACATACTTGCGTTGGGTGTACACAACTGGAACGTAGCTCGCATTACGAGCCTGGGAATAGTAGGCAGTGATCGATGCGGCAGCTTCGAGGATTTGCTTCGGGATTTTTGGTCCCGCAACACCACGCAACACAGCGTGCGAGCCACTGGCACCGCGCACGTGAAACCACCAGTCCTGCTGACGAGCAAACTTCATCGTGAGCTCATCATTGTTGGCCGCCGATTTGCCTACATAAAGGGTGTGCAGCTCGTCCAAGACAAACACACGGTACTTTTCTTCAGGGGGCTTGGGCGCCGATGCAGGATTCATGGGTTGAGTAGGAAGTGGTAGTTGCTGAAGCTCTTTGACAGACGATGCAGAAGCCGCAGATGATAGCATGTGTTGCAGCTTATCGCGCTCTGATAGCAGAGCAGGGATACGCAAGCTCCGTTGCTTTGCTGCGATCATAGAGGAGCGGGACTTCTCATAATAGCGCTGTGCGTTCTGCAGTAGACTTAACTCAGGATTGAGACGAATATTGATTGGCAGGTTTGTGTGCCAATTGATGAGTGTGATCGTAGAAAGATCTCGTCGCTGCAGATCAGGCTGTGCCATCAGCAGATCAGCATAAAACTTGTAGTCGTGTTCTCGTGTATCTCGTTCTTCATCAGCACGTAGATGAGTTAGAGTTCGGTCGATCTTCTCAATGCGCTTCGTCAGGTTCTTAAGTGCAGATTCACGCAGTCGATGCAGCTGCGAGTATTGCTCGCGCATGATGATCGTCTTTGAGATCGCCTGCATCGTGCTGGTGTATTCTGCGAGCAAAGCTCCGTGTGTAAGGATAATCGGGGCCAGGATAACCTCGTCATCGATACGCTGGACATACCAGGTGGTGCTCGACGTTATCTCATCTAGCAGTTGCTCTGCCATGTCATGCAGATCATGTATGACTTGTGGTGTAAGATCAGACAAACGTTGAGTACCTCGAACTCCCACACGCTCGCAGCACTCCCGAGCAAGGATGCTACCAAGATCACGGTATCGACGAGAAATAGCAGCCTGTATCGCACCGTCTGTTGGAGCAGTCAAGGAAGGGAGCTCTCTTACGGCAAACGACTTGCCAATGCGCTGCTGCTTGGCATGCAGGGCATCGATGACAATACCATCTTGAACGAGCACGATGTTGCCAGAACCAGCCGAGAATAGTTCGAGATGGAGCTGGCATGATTCCAGCCAGATGGTGATGATCCTATCGTCGGGATGCTTGGTTACAAGTGCAACGCGCTGACCATAAGCCTGCGTGAATACACCTATGGAATTCCGAGTAGCACGCCGCGCTGTATCTCGACGCAATATGGTGCCGGCTGACGAACGGACGTCGCATTCAAGCGTTATCTGCTCGTCATCACGGTCGAACACGAGATATGCAATGTCCTTGGATTGTGTCCATCCTGTGACAAGAACTGATGTTTCCAGAAGTTGCTGTAGCTCGTCGGCTAAACGCGTCAGCGTGTAATGGTAACGGATCACGAAGCTGCTCGTTGTTTCTTGAGCTTCTTCTTTGGTGGCAATAGAGCAGGTTGCAGTTGAACGGGGAGCATGCGTTCAATTCTACGCAGGGCATCAAGGCGCTCGATTGAGAGCTTCTTCACCCAAGACTTCCATTCCTTCACATCAGCCTTGCTTGTGTCAGCATTGATCAATAGACGTGCATTCGAGCGGAACATCCGCTCATCGGAGATCGTCTGCAGATAAGCCGTAAGATCCTTGACCGATTGCTTCCTGCCTCGATTGATACCCTCTATCGCACTATAGCGCACGATCTGAAACGTATCAGTCAAGGGGCCAGCAAGGCGCACGAGTGGAAGGCTGTCGGTTGCACCCAGGGCAAATGCCGCTCGAGCGCGCACATACGCAACAGTGTCGGCCAGTAAGCTGGCAACACGGTTGATCGCGCTCGTGTCGCGCAGCTCGCCGAGCGTGAAGGCTGCAAGTCTGCGTCGTCGCCAGTCGTCCTGGGATGCCATTGCTACAAGCAGTGGGGATAGATCGCGCGACTTTGTCGTAGTTATGATTGTTGCGGCGGTGCCAACGACAGCATTGTCATTCGACTGCAGCCCACGCGACAACATCGCAACAGTGGAGTCAGGATGCGTTGCGTAAAGGAGCTTCGCGGCAGATTCAACGGTAAGACGTTGGCGAGGAAGGAGTGTTCCTAAGCGCCGCTCAAGAAGCTGAAGCGCAGAAAGACCGAGCCATGCAAGCTTTAGGCGCGCAGGCTCCACGGCATGTTGAAATCGTAAGTGCGATGCTGAAGCAAGAATGAAGAGGCTGTCAGCTGTATTCGGGAGCTCAACTTGTGATGTATACGGAGCAGGCTGCTGAGGACGTGACGGTGCGATAAGTGTATCGCGATAGTCAAGAAAGAGGCCATAGGTTGTCTTCGACCGCGACGCCATGTTGCCTGCGATGCTTGAGTATGTATCATCGCCACTCGCATCTATAAACAGGCTTATCATTCCATATCCACGCCGATAATCGGA
>CANGZU010000160.1 GCA_947458785.1 Ignavibacteria bacterium | reverse complement strand
CGGCAACTACCTACAAGTGCAGGTAGACTACCGTCCGTTTTATGAGAAGCCCCCTCTCTTCATGTGGATGCAGGCTCTCTCGATGCAGGTGTTTGGCATCAACGAGTTCGGGGCGCGTTTTCCCAACGTTGTTGTTGCCATCGCAACGCTTCTTGTTACGCTCTCCATCGGCACGCGTATACACTCACGTCGCATGGGTGTGCTGTGGATGCTCTGCTATGCTGGTAGTGTGCTGCCGCATTTCTATATGCGTTCGGGCATTATCGATCCCGCATTCAACCTCTTCATATTCCTCGCGATCTGGTGGATCTATCGTTCGGTTCAGGAGCCATCAACACTACGCTGGCCCCTTGCTGCAGGACTTGCCACGGGGCTTGCAGTGCTCACGAAGGGTCCGGTTGGTCTCGGACTCGTGGGTCTTACATCCATCGTTGCATGGGTTGTGACACATCGGAAGCGTCAGCGCTTTCCATTAAGTACCCTCCTCATTGTCCTTGTTGTGTCCATTGCAATTCCATCGTTATGGATTGGCGCCGAATATCTCACGCACGGACCTACCTTCATGCGTGAGAACCTTGCCTATCAGTGGCGATTGCTCACTACGGGCGAGGCCGGACATGCCCAACCATGGTACTACCATCTTGTTGTCGTTGCTATTGGCTGTTTCCCTGCATCGATCTTTTTTTGGCAGGGGGCTCGCACCACCCAACACGATGAGCAACATCAGCGCGACATGCAGCAGTGGATGATCGTGCTCTTCTGCGTTGTCATGGTAGTCTTCTCTGCCGTCACAACCAAGATCATCCACTACAGTTCGATGTGCTATCTGCCCCTTACCTACCTTGCGGCGCGGGCGCTAGAACAGTTTGTTTCCGGACGTCGTACATCGCTCACCCTATTGCAAAAGGGCGGACTCATCACCGTGGGTACCGTGTTATCGGCTGTGTTGTGCTTGGTGCCCCTTGCCTTTATGAACAAAGCGTGGCTGCTGGGGCTGCCGACATTTCGCGATGTATATCTGCGCGCTGCGATGAGCCGGGATGTTTCGTGGGTAGGTATTGAACCTTTCATCGGCAGCTTGTTGCTTCTTGGGACGATCATAATGATCGTTACGATACAGCGGAGTCAGCACGTTGCCTTTGCCTCGCTCTTTGGCGGCGTTATCCTTACACTGACGCTCTTCCTCCCCTTTGTTGCGCCGCGCATTGAAGCATATACGCAAGGGGCTGCAATGGACTTCTACGAATCACTTCGTGAAACGCGGCAGACCGTAGAGCCCCTTTCCATGAAGAGCTATGCTCACTTGTTCTACACGCAGAAGCCGCAGGAGCTGGCTGGCGTTGCACCAACGTGGTATGTGTGCCGGATCAACAATGTCGGTGAGTGGCAGCATGACACAACCAAGCAGATCGTTGACACTACCGGGGCATTCGTCATTTTCCGTCGGACTTCGCCTCTGCAGCAGCCCCGTACCCCGTGAGTTCGATTGTTTCGTAGTTCTCAAGTGAAGTTTCAAGCTTTAACTGAACTGTAAAGCTGCCCTTCTTTGTCGGCACATACTCAACCTCAACAGTAACCGGCTTGCCTTTTTCAGAAGTCATGGTAGCAGCCGAAACAACGCGGAGTCCGTCGGTAAGGGGCACCGGGCGAATCGTTACCGGTCTATCAACAAACGTGTTTACCGTAACCGTTGCCCGTGTTGGTTGTCCTGCGACGCCTGCATTAAACCCCAGAAAACTGGATGACAGCTGAATCGGACGTTGTATCTCAGCGCGCAGCTGCAGTACGTGCGACCCAACAGAATCGTTTGCAAACACCGTTACATACTTGGAGATCTTACCGCTACCTGCAGGCAGGTTCAGCGTTACGTTCATTGCCGTCTCTTCCCCTGGCCGCAGCGTGTCTTTCTCGATCGGTGCAGTTGTGCAACCGCACTGCGGACGCACACTTGTGATCACGAGCTGTTTATCGCCAATATTCTTGATCGGTATGCGCGCTTTCACGGACTGTACATTCGTGATAGCCCCCTCTGGCGTAACGCTTCCCCAATTGTGTTCAGGCGGCATCTGCAAGCGCGGCTGCGCATAGGCAACAGCCGTAGCAAGCGACACAAAAGAAATAAACATCAATGCACGAGTCTTGGTCATGGGTACGTCTTCATCGTAGATTATGCGGATAATGATCTCAGCAACGACACTTACCTACCTTCTGTCTGCAGGAGCAGCCATTGCCATCTCGCTGTTTGGCTATTTGGGTCTGCAGCAAGACACAACACAGGCAGACAGATCGCCCCTTACCGGAGTGAACATCACACCACTTGAGCGTGCGGCACGAGTTGCCCGTGCTGGTGGTGTAGACTCGGCCTATATCGAACTCTTGCTTGCAGATAGCCTAACCTCGTTCGATGCAAAATACGTGAAGAACAACGTCACCAACTTCGCATCCAAACCAGATTACTCGCACAACTTCTCACAAGAAGCCGTGAGCAACGTCCGTGAGTTTGTGAAGTCGCACGACACGACACTCCAACGTGCCAAGCAACGCTTCGGCGTGCCACCAAACGTTATCGCCGCGCTCATGTGGGTGGAGACCAAGCACGGACGCATCACAGGCAAGCACCATGTGCCAAGTGTGTATTTGTCGGTACTGCTTTCTTCGGAACCGGAATACCTTGAATCAAACACGCAGATCGTGCTCAAGGCCAAAGAGCTCGATTCAACCAAGCACGACAGCGTCTACACCTCCATCGAAAAACGTGCACAACGCAAAGTCACCTGGGCCACATCACAGCTCAAGGCACTGGCGACAATTCAGAAGAACAAGACCATGAATACCCTTACGCTAAGGGGCTCCTGGGCCGGCGCCTTCGGCTACACGCAGTTCTTGCCTTCGTCATATCTCTCATGGGCCACGGACGGCACCAGCGACGGCCTCATCAACCTCTACGAATTTGATGACGCCATCTTCAGCGTCGCCAACTATCTCGACCGCGCAGGATGGGGCGAATCAGACGCGCAACAGCGCAAAGCCATCCACCACTACAACAACAGCGACGACTACGTTAACGCCGTCCTGAAACTTGCGAAGATGAGTGCCGAGTAGGGTCGAGCCGGTGGCTCGCCCGAAAGGGACAGGAGGGACAAGAGGGACGATAGGTACGGATCGTCTTTCCCGCGAACGCGGGAAACTAGGATGTAAGGGCGAGCCGGTGGCTCGCCCGCTTGCCATCACAATAACGTAAGGTCCCTCGCCCGCTTGCCGTCACAATATCGTAAGGTCCCTCGCCCGCTTGCCGTCATAATGCTATGAGGTCCCTCGCTGCTGGCGCAGCTCGGGATGACGCAACGCGCGGCGTGTGTTATGGGCGAGGGCAACTGGCGCGCTGCAGGCGCGCCAGTTGCCCCTATCAACAAAAAGCGATAGCTGCGTCATCCCGAGGAGCGAAGCGACGAGGGACCTCGTGGCATTGTGATGACGTGCGATGACATATGATGACGCACGATGACGTGCGGACGAGCCATCGGCTCGCCCTTACATGCTTCTCGCCTCTACCTCTGCACCACCATCATCCCGCGCATGGGATAGCGGCTGCGTGCAACGATGGTGTAGAAGCCTTCGTCGAGACTACTCACGGCCATGCGTGCGCTGATCACGCCGTTGGATGCAACATGCGCCGTGGTGGTGGCCACATG
>CANGZU010000159.1 GCA_947458785.1 Ignavibacteria bacterium | reverse complement strand
TCTGTTCGCTCAACGGGGAGGCTTTCGCCTGTGAGCATCGACTCATCAATGCTCGCATATCCATGGGCGATTGCGCCATCCACTGGAACGGTCTGCCCCGGACGCACGAGGATCGTGTCGCCCACGATGACTTCGTTGATCGGCACCTCTACATCTTGACCATTACGTATGACGCATGCAACAGTGGGGTGAAGCTGCATTAATGCCAGAAGCGACTCTGAGGTGTTCTTCTTGGCACGCGCTTCGAGAAACTTACCCAAGAGTACAAGCGAGATGATGCTACACGTGGTATCGAAATAGGCACCCATGTGGACAGCAAGGTCCGGCATCGAATCTGGCGAGAACGTCACTACTGCACTCATGAAGAATGCAGCCAGCGTTCCGATGGCGATAAGTGTATCCATGGTAGCCGTTCTATGCAGTGTGGCATTCCAAGCCCCCTGATAGAAGCGTCGGCCAGCATACATCACGATCATTGATAGCGCCATGCCCACCAGGTTAACTGTTTGGGTATGGCCCTGGAGCATGTGATGTATGGATGGCACCAGCATAGGCAGCATTGAAAGCGCAACTACAACAACCGTTATGGGTAGTGCCATCCAGAGAGACCGCTGGTATTCGTCGATCGGCACATCAAGGCGCTGCTGAGCATTTCCAGATGAGATTACACGCTCACCGTAGACCGCCTCGGCAACGTATCCTGCCGAGGTCACTGCTTGTGCTAGGGTGTCGTCGCTAACAGAGCCGTCCGTAATGACTGTGGCGCTGTTGGTGATGAGGTTGACATTGACGGACACGATGCCACGAGTCGAACGGAGTTCGGATTCTACACGGCCGGTACACGCTGCACAGTGCATTCCTTTGATGTCGATGTGGCGTGTGGTTGCCATATGGGGTCGTTGCTGCTACTTCGAACGCAGCTTGTTCGCAAACTGCTTTTGAAACTTCTCGACCTTTGGACGGACAACAAATGCGCAGTATGGCTGACCGCCGTTCTGCTCATAGTAGTTCTGATGGTAGTCCTCTGCAGGATAGAATACTTCCTCATCAACGACCTGCGTTACGATTGGATCTGGAAACGTCTTTGAGTCGTCGAGCTGCTTGATGTAGGCAAGGGCTGTTTCGCGCTGTTCGGCTGACACAGTAAAAATCACACTCCGATACTGCGTACCGACGTCGTTGCCTTGACGGTTGAGAGTCGTTGGATCATGGGCTGCAAAGAACATCTGCAGAACATCAGCATACGAAACTTTCGATGTGTCGAACACAACACGACACACCTCGGCATGACCCGTTGTACCTGAACAAACCTCCTTGTAGGTTGGATTTGTAACGCTGCCACCTGAGTAGCCACTCTCGACGGAAACCACGCCATCGACAAGTTCGTACACGGCTTCGACGCACCAGAAGCAGCCGCCGCCAAGTATAGCTGTGTCACGTTGTTGGGTATCGGTTGGAGGTGTGCTCATAGAGGTTGATGTATATGGTGGAGGTACACGGCCATCGTTTGAACTGCAGGCTTGCGAGGTTGTCGAAACGCCTAAACACAGCAGGCCGAAGATGATGTAACGAAGTCGGTGATGTAATCGCATAGAAACACAGCTGACGAATCGTGGATGCAAAAAGTTCAGCAGGTAGAACAGGAAATGGCTCGACTAAGTGCCATTCCGGCCCAAGCTGCTAAGCCGCATGCAACCAGAGTGGCAACCACGTAGGGCCCCGCCAGCAGAAGGTTGCCTTGCTCGACGAGCAAGGCGGTCTCGACAGCAAACGCACTATACGTTGTGAAGCCACCACAGAGTCCAGTGCCCAGAAGCAGTCGTGTTGCCGGGTTCATATCAAGTGATGTGCCCGTGGTTCCTGCAACGAACCCAAGAATGAGGGTGCCAACGATATTTACTAGTATTGTTGCCGCAGGAAAACTGGAGGTTGGTGTGGGAAGCGCAAGGCTGATGCCATAGCGCAAACCGCTGCCAAGTGCACCTCCAGCCATTACCAGGAACAGATTCATCATGTCCAAATGTACCAGATTGAACGGATATCTTTGTCGCCTATGAAGTACCTCATTGCGTTGATCGCCTGTGCGATCCCTCTTGCCGTAGCGGCCCAGTCGCCCTATGTTCATACAACCACCTACATTGATGCTCCCGGCTCAGAGCCACGTGAGCGTCCGGTCGACATTGAGCGGATGACCCTTGATGTGCGGTTCAAGCCCGACCAGGGGCTTGTTCAGGGCAAGGTCACGCATGTGTTCAATGTGCTTCAGAAGCAAGTAGATACGATCCTGTTTGATGCAATCAAGATCGACATCAAGACTGCAACGCTGAACGGACGTTCACTTAAGTTTCGATCAACGGATACCTCGGTGATCGTGTACTGCGAGCCCCCTCTCACATGGGACCGCAAAGACTCGATCACCTTTACCTACGAGGCAAAGCCTCGTAAAGGGATTTACTTTATCGGCTGGAATGATCCGAGTGGTCGCATGCGCAAGCAGATCTGGACGCAGGGGCAGGGGATCGACAACAGGCATTGGATACCGATGTATGATGAAATGAACGACAAGATGATCACAGAGACCATCACAACGTTTGATTCTTCCTACACGGTATTGTCGAATGGAACGCAGCTTGGTACCCGCTCGAACAATGACGGCACGAAGACGTGGCACTTTACGATGACGCGCCCGCATGCATCGTATCTCTTGATGCTGGCAATTGGGAAGTACGCCATTACCGAACGAGTTTCGAAGAGTGGTGTCAAGCAACGGCTCTACTCCTATCCAGACTATCCGGAGCGCATCGAACCAACATATCGCTACAGCTCTGAGTCGATGGACTTTCTCGAGGAGTATATCGGTATTCCATATCCGTGGGAGCTCTACAGTCAGGTGCCAGTTGCCGACTACATCTTCGGCGCCATGGAGAATACCACAGCAACAATATTCGGAGACTTCTCACAGACAGATGCACGGGGCTGGCTGGACCGTTCTTACGTGAATACAAATGTCCACGAGCTGACGCATCAGTGGTTCGGAGACCTGGTCACTGCAAGAAGTCAGAAGTCTGTTTGGTTGCAGGAAAGCTTTGCGACCTACTATCCCCATGTCTTTATCCGCAAGACTCTAGCCCTAGGGGGCGAAGACGGCTACCAATGGGGTAGACGCGGCATGCATCGCTCGGCACTGGCGGCCTCTGAAAAGGACCGTCTGCCGATCGTTCACCCTACAGCGGGTTCTGCGCGCATCTATCCGAAGGGTGCGGCAGTGCTCGACATGATGTCGTATACCTTCGGCGAAGACGCACTACGTCGGGTGATTAAGAATTACCTCGAAAAACACATGTATCAAACCGTGGAAACGAACGACCTGTATCTGGCATTTCAGGATACACTTGGCCTTTCTCCTGAGTGGTTTTTCGATCAATGGCTTTACAAAGGCGGAGAACCACACTATAAGGTCTCTTGGAGCAAGAGTGCTATGCAGTCTGGTAGCTCAACCATGCCGTCTACTCGTGTTGATGTTTCCCAGATACACCACATGGATGAGCTCACGGGAGTATTCCGCATGCCAGTGGTAGTCGAAGCGTGGTACACCGACAACACAAGCGACCGTGTGCGGGTGGACGTCGACACCAAGGATGCAGTTCTGCAGATCCCGAATCCACAGAACAAACAGGTAGCCTTTGTCCTGTTTGATCCAGGGTCGTAC
>CANGZU010000158.1 GCA_947458785.1 Ignavibacteria bacterium | reverse complement strand
GCACAGATTGATACAGTTATCACATACAACATTGTAGAAGCTGCATACAAGGCTGGCTCATGGACAATGCGTCCAGTTGCTCCTCTTGCATCGTTTGGATTCCGCATGGTTTCTGTGCAAGATTCGATTTCTCAAGCTATCGGAGCTCCAGCTCTGACACTTGCTGACAACGGTCGTGGACACGAAGTACAGGTTGCCAAGACAGCTGATGGCAAGCACCTTGTCGTAAAGTATGTCGAGATCAATCCTGAGCGTGAGAACACCTTCACAGCAGCTCGCGTATATGAGCAGGTATCAGCCGGACAGTACAACGAGCTCGATCCAATTGCCAGCAACTTTGATACAGATCTCTACATCACGACACGTGAAATGTCGAGCGACACATGGTCGGCTCCGATCAACTGCACAAACGATGCAGACCATGCATTCCGCACGTACATTCCTGACGTAATCCCAAGCCTTACGCAGGTACCCGTCCTCCGTATGCTGGGCACCAATGCCGGCTCGATCACGAGTCTTCTGCCGAAGGCTCTCTATCAGCTTATCTTCAACAGCGGCGCTTCGGTAGACTTCGCAATGGTGAACCTCGAAACGGTTAGCGTCAACGAAGAGCAAGCCTATGACTTCCGCTTCAACAACATCGCACCAAACCCAGTTTCTGGTGCTGCCGAAGTAACCTTCACACTGGATCGTCCAGCCAAGGTTGCTCTTGAAGTGTTTGACATGGTTGGCAACAGCCTGGGTGTCGTGCATACGCAGCAAATGCAGCAAGGCATGCACGGTGTAACAGTAGATGCATCGGCATTCGCAACGGGCACATACAACCTGTCACTCATGGTCGACGGCGTTCGCACAACAAAGCAGTTTGTGGTCGTCCGCTAAAAATCGACACCATAAGTCTTCGTATACTTGGGGGAATCAGCAATGCTGGTTCCCCCATTTTCTTGCTAAGGAGTTCTTCGTGATGTTCAAGACAATACCGATGTTGACCCTTTTGATGGCAATGTGGATGCCGCTCACGGCGCAGGAATGGTACCTTGCCGTGCCTCAGCGCGCTGTGTTCTCGATAGCGACAAATCCTCTCAATCCGAAGTCGATGGTCGCTGGAAACTACTCACGCGGGTTTCTTTCCTCAATCGACGGCGGTTCAACCTGGATGGAGCTCTCCATCGGCGATCTTGGCGGCACGTCGCAGATCACAGCCCTTGTTTATCATCCGAAGGATACGACGATCCTTCTTGCAGGGGGCATTGGGTTTAGCGGTGTAGACCGCTCGACTGACGGCGGCATCACGTGGGAGAATGTGCTCTCTGATCCAACAGGGATTCGATTTGAGATCGCATCCAGCGGCAGCATCGCTTTCCACCCTACCAATCCTGATGAGATCTATGTTGTGCGGGGCACGCCCCCTAACATCTATCGATCGGAAGATGCCGGCCAAACATGGGAAGAGCACGGCACGATTGCAGATCTCGATGCCAGTGCCCGCCTGCGTGCCATTGCTATCTGCCCCGAACCTGACAGCTCGAAGATCATGATCGCTGCGGGACGCCGCACAGCCATCCATCGCTCGGTTGATGGCGGCAAGACATGGACATCCACGAAGTATACACTCGGCACGCATCCGTTTCCTGACGGATCACAGATACGTTGGAGTCCGACCGTACGCGGACGCGTCTATGCGGCATCGCTGGTTGGCAACGTAGGCAATGGTGGTCTGCATTACAGCGATGACTATGGCTTAACGTGGCAGCTGATGAAGTTCCGGGACACCTCGATCAACGCACTCGAAGTCCGAGGAACAAACAACGGCGATGAGATCTTCATCGGCGGAGCTCAGATTCTAGGCGGCAGCGCACAGGTATGGGGCGATTCGATCATCTATCGCTCGCCAGATGGCGGCAATACGTGGCAGGATCTTTCCGACGTACCGTGGCTCGAGAACGAGCTTGGTGAGGTTGTTGCCAACGTATGGGGCTTTGCAGTAACGCAAACAGAAGGGCCAGCCGAGGTCTTTGTTGCCACAGAAGTGGGTGCCTATAGGAGCAATTCCGTGACATCTGTGCGCGAACTCTCGTCAACCGACAACCTACTCGCCCTTCGCAGCATGGGTTCAAGCCTTGCTGTCAAGTCCGAATCCGACGAAACAGTCACACTCGTGCTATACTCTATCGAAGGACGCGAACTCTTGCACACAAGCTTGAATGGCCGCGGCCTGCACTCGGTTGACATCTCGCAACTCCGCACCGGTGCGTATCTAGCAACAGTCTATTCGGCAACCTCCCGAGCATCCTCACTGATCGTACGATGAACCGCCTGATACTGTTTGCCGCGGCGCTTCTTGCACTGCAGATCGCCACATCGTGGGCGCAACAGTGGCGCGTTGTTCACCCGTTTCTCTCGCACACGGTAGTTCTCAATCCCAATGATCCCCGCAAGCTCTACATCGGTAACTGGGCCAATCAGCTCCTGCGTTCAAACGACATGGGCAAGACTTGGTATACCGCTGAAATGGGCGACCTTGGTGTGCCGAACGCAATAACTTCTGTTGGTGTCTCACGAGCAGATACTAACGTGATTCTTGCAGGGGGCTATTTCTTTGATGGAATCAAGCGATCGACTAATGGTGGTAGAACCTTTGACCGCGTGCTCAACGATTCAAACAATGCAAAGATGTGGTACATCTCGGAGGCCATTGTCGAAGATCCGTCTGCTCCTGGCACATGGTATGCAGCGCGCGGGGTTCAAAACAACGGCATCTGGAAGAGCACCAACAATGGTGCAACGTGGGACAGCATTAGTGCTATCCCCTCCTCGCTCACGACACGACTGTGCACAATCACGATACGTCCCGACAGCACGAACGTGATCTACGTTGGTGCCAAAGGTGGCATGATCTTTCGTTCTTCAGACTACGGTCGTACGTGGGCACGCGTTCCTGTGCTGAACGGTGAATTCAGCATCATTCGTGATGATTCGGAGATCCCAAAGATCGTCTTTTCGCCGCGCGAGCCCCTTACAGGCTATGCCGTAGTTGCCATCACGCTCGAGACCCGCATCAAGGGCAACGGTGGCGTTTTAAAGACCACTGACGGTGGCCTATCGTGGAATCGCATTGCCTTTGCCGACACAAGTTTCTGGGCCGTCGATGTGCGTGAGCGCAATGGCCAGGACGAGGTGTTTATCGGCGGGTTCCGCATCAACAACACGGCAACCATCATTAAGGGCGATGGACTTGTTTATCGCTCGCCCGATGGCGGCGCAACATGGTCAGCGATGAATGACGTACCATGGGGCAAGAATGAGCTGGACGACACAATCCGTAACGTGTGGGTGATTCGCTGTGACGAGGTCACCAAGCGCGTTTACTTTGCCACAGCACCTGGACTCTACGTGTACGAGGATGAGCTCACTAGTGTTCACGACACTCAATCTTCTCCTGCTATTGGCGCGCGCTATCATGAGGGTGCAATAGTGCTCCAAGATCATGTTCCTATCGTCGGACCTCAGATGTTGTTTGTGTACGATATTCTCGGCCAGCTCCTTTATCAGGTGGCTTATACACAGAGTTCGGACCAGATCCAGCTACCCGCCCCTCTCCCACGTGGCCGCTACGTTCTGCACGTGGGTGCAGGTCAGCAAACCTGTGCCACCACGGTCTACGTGGATTAAGTTCAAGCGAACAGGCATCATACTCGCTGCTCGCTGTTCGCTGCTCGCTGTTCGCTGCTCGCTGTTCGCTGCTC
>CANGZU010000157.1 GCA_947458785.1 Ignavibacteria bacterium | reverse complement strand
GCCCCTTCTCATTGCCATCATCTACTGTTCGATCTTTGCATCGATCATCCCAACGTTTGTGCAGACCCGTTTTCAGCAGTACACACATCCTGTGCGTGCTGGTGTGATCTACGCCTTAGAACCATTGTTCGCATCGATCATTGCATTCCTTCTGGCCGAAGAGACCTTCACGGCTCGTCAGCTCATCGGAGGGGGCGTGTTGATCGCTGCAGTAGTTGTGCCTGATATGTGGCAAATGTGGAACGAGAAATGACAAAAAACGAGATCAGAGAGTCGATTATTGAGAAGCGCAAGAACATCGCCGATGGCGATCGTGACTTGTGGGACCAACTCATCTTTGAGCGTGCGCACAAGCACAAGGGGTTTCAGCTTGCCAAGCGCGTGCACGTGTATTGCTCCACGATGGAGGAGGTAGAGTCTACCCCCTACATGGAATATGCCTGGGGCATCGGCAAAGACGTCTACGTGCCCGTATCGGGTCCGAACGGTGTGCTCACGCATTGCCGCATCACCTGGCGCACGCAGTGGCGTCAGGGGGCGTTTGGTATCCGCGAGCCTATTGCTGATGCGCCGGAGGACTTCATCACCGACCACGCCTTCTTCGGCGAAGAGTCGGCCATCATCGTGCCCCTTGTGGCCTTTGATCAGACCTGTGCTCGATTGGGCTATGGCAAGGGGTTTTACGACCGCTTCTTGGCCGAGGCTACTGCAACCAAGATCGGCGTAGCGTATGAGCTACAGCGCGTTGGCAAGGTGCCAACGTTTGAGCATGATATCGCCCTTGATGCCATTGCCACACAAGAGCGCTGGTACAAGCCACAGTAACCGTATTTTTGCAGCCATGAGCACGTTTGTAGTCAGCACAGAGATCGACGGACAACGTCGGCACATCGAACTCCATCACAACGGCACTGCCTCGCACAACGGCGAGTCGGTGTTCCTGATGCCAACAGACGCACCAGGAGTGTGGGAGTGGGACGACAACGGCGTGCTTGTGCCCGTGCACATCCACAGCGACGGCGTCAGCACCGTTACAATAACCATCCGTGGATACTCGTATACAACCAAGGTGCACTCGGGACGTAATCATGAGCTCCTCGACATCCTCAACGCATCACCTGCTCAGCAAAACCGTGTTACGAAAATCCCAGCACCAATGCCGGGACTGCTCAAGCAAGTGATTGTGAAGGAGGGGGCAAGCGTTCGAAAAGGGGAGACACTTTTTATCCTGGAAGCCATGAAAATGGAAAACGCCATCAAGACACCAATTGCCGGCGTCGTGCGCAACGTAACGCCGCACGAAGGAAATGCAATCGAAAAAGGCGCCTTGTTGTGTGTGGTTGAACCAACAGCTTGATCAATTAGAACAAAGATGACTATGATTCGCAGACTCCTTACCCTCGTTGCGATGGTGCTCTCTGCTGTCGCGGCGCGCGCAGCGATCGATACAACACAGCTTAGCGTCGTTGTGCTCTCGAAAGAGGCAGATACGCCCCTTCGTGGACTCGAAGTGATCATTGTCGACGACTCAACGAGTGCTTCACAGACAGCATTGACCGACACCATTGGCAAAGCCATATTCAACGTCGTGCGTGGCACGCGTGTAGCCGTGTATGTGATGCGTATTGGCATTCTGAATGGAGCGGAGAAAGTCTTCACTGTTCCCAAAGAGGGATTGATGTCGCCCATTGCCATCTCGCTCTCCAAAGAACAAATGGACGAAGCAAAGGCCAACCTCGACCGTCAGCTCGCGAGCAAGCGCGAGATCGAGCAGCTCAAGGAGCGCATCAACGGAAGCATGGTCTTTCGCACGGTACGGGGCTTCTTGGACACCGTGCTTGTTGAAGCGGCCATTCCCAATGAGACCGTCGAGTTCATTTCGATTGCAACAGGCAAAAAGGTCTCACTCACATCTGATGCCGACGGTTACATCTGGTTGAAGGGCTCGAGCATTGGCCTCAAGGACGGCGACAAGTTCAGCATGACCAGTATGCATGTGGACTCAGAGAAGATCCCGTTCCAGGACGGCAACAACGTCATGGAGTTTGAGTTCCAGTCAGTCAAGACCAACGACAACTGGAATGGTCAATACTCCTACCTCGGCGTACCCGTCCCTACCAAGCGCTTACCAATTACAAACCTCGATCCATCGGTCAAGACCATTGAGTTTACCGACACCCTCAAAGCTGATCTTGCGCGCATCGCAGACTTTATCAAGCGCAAGCAATACACCGTCGAGATCCAAGCCTACACCGACAACACCGGCACCGAAAAGGACGCCGTCAAGCGCGCATCTGCCAACAAAGCACTCTCACAGCAGCGCGCCGATGCGATCGTAACCTATCTTACAAAGCAGCTCGGCGCAGACGCCAAATACCTCAAAGCCATCGGCTACGGCGAAGAATTCCCAATCGCCGACAACACCACCGACCAGGGCCGGAAGATCAATCGCAGGGTAGTGGTGAAGGTAACGAGGTAGGGGCGCTGTTGGGTCGCAGCATGCTGCGACCCAACGTTCGATAGATCGTCTTTCCCGCGGAAGCGGGGTGACGTCTTCGCCCTGCCTACCGTTTCATCTGTTTTGACTGCTCGAACAGTGCTGCTATCTGGGCCTTTGTTTCCTCGTCGAATGGAACCCCAGGTTTGACGCTCAGCACCGGCAGATCAAGCTTACCTTTCTTGAATTGCTCTACTTCTGCCATTGCAACGATAAGCTCTGCAAGTACTTCGGCGTCAAATACATCCGTGTCTACTGTGCGCTGTGCCATTGGAAACTCTCTGCAATATCGATGTGTGAAAAACTCTGAATGTAATCACGCTGATGCGGCAAAAGGTCGGACTGGTCGCGTTTTCTGTATGCAATATAGATAATCACAAGTCTACGACTTGGCTCGTAACTGTAGATAATGCGAAGTCCACCTTGTTTGCCAATGCCATGAAGTTTGTCAGCGAATCTCATCTTACGCACCCCATTCAACCCCCGTATGACAGAGCCATTCAACGGATGTAGAGTCAGATACTCGACTAGTTCTTCGAATGTACTGCTGTCAAAAAGAACATGAAGCTTGGCAATGAACTTTCGTGAAAGAACAAATCTCACATGAACCCCGAAAGTGTGTGTGTCTACCGACACATTGTTCTTTCAGAGCACTAAAACGTGACGAGGTGAGTACCGAGTAGCGAGCGCCGAGCAGCCAACCGTCATTAGTCATCAGTCATCAGTCATTGGTCATTAGTCATTAGTCATTAGTCATTGGTAATTGGTAATTGGTAATTCATTCTTCTTTCTATTTTTGCACTACAACTAACTCATCATGACGGTCTGAGGGACGCGGCCCTGTGAAGACCACCAACCGGTTTGAAGCCGGTGGTACTGCTGCGATCGATGAGGTGCTCTATGCTACTGCATACATACCTTGCGCAACAATGCGCAGCCAATGGTATCCGACGGGGACAAATCCCTGCGCTTCTTCAACTCTCGAATGTGAACAAGGCGCTGCGTCGTTATGATGCGCTTCTGGCAGGGGGCTTGCACGACCAGGACCTGCTAGACCGTATACGCCGATGCGAGCCCCTTGCCGGAGCATGCTTCGACGAGGTGGTCGATGCCACACGGGCGCACATTGAACGTGCGCGTCGTGAGCAGTTGCTTGCTCAAGAGCTGAAGCGGAGGCGCGAGTTTACGCCCCATCTGTGGGTGATACACGAGAACAAGATTCCGTCGCCCATCTTTCCTGTTGCAATGTTCGGCATT
>CANGZU010000156.1 GCA_947458785.1 Ignavibacteria bacterium | reverse complement strand
TGCCCTGAGCCCCTTGCGACCTGCACATCTCCACGAGTGTGGCATCCATCCCGGCATAGAGCTTAAGTAACGGGACGAACGCAGGCACAGTTTTGACCATGAAGACATTCCTGTGCTGTGGTTTTCGGTAGACGAACACAACGCCATTTGTAACACGTCCAAGTGGACCAAAATCAAAACTGGTAAATGTTGATAGGTCTTCCGTATTGGTCTTTGATGTTTCCGAAGCTGCGGTGAGCGTACCGCCCAAGCATACAACGACGCCCATATCCTGCATCAGCCGGGATGTGGCCGCGGTGACAGCATCTCGCAGATTCCGTGGTCCGTCCCAGTCTGGCTCGCTGCTGTTGCGCATAGCGCCGACAACCACAACAGGCTTGCTGGTGTGCACGGTACAATCGAGGAAGTAGGCAGTCTCTTCGAGGGTGTCTGTTCCATGCGTGATGATGACGCCGTCAACGGACGGATCATTCGCGTAACCCTGCACGATACCGGCAAGCTCCAGCATGTGCTCCGGTGTAATGTGCGGTCCCGGGAACGTGCCATATTCATGTACCGTTACCTTGGCTAACTGCTCGATCTCGGGAATGCGTTTTAGGATATCACCGCCCGACATGCTTGGCACAACACCTCCCCATTGACGATCCAATGTAGAGGCAATCGTGCCACCTGTAAAAACAAGAACAAGATGAGGTTTATACTGGTCCAAACGGGGCTAACTTTCAGCTGAAGTGAACCGCGAAGATAGAGATGTGGTTTGTAGTTTTGCAGGAATTGGTTGTCGGGAACATGACAACATTATTCACATCGAAATACAAGGGCAGAGCACATGAGCTTCGAAACACTTGATGCACCAAGCGTTGCCGTAGCTGAAGACTTCCTGCCAATCAACGGCACGGATTATATCGAGATCTACTGCGGAAACGCTAAGCAATCATCATACTACTACCGCACAGCCTTTGGATTCCAGCTTATTGCATACGCTGGACCAGAGACTGGTCTTCGCGATCGTGCGTCGTATGTGCTGCAACAAGGAAAGATTCGACTAGTTCTTACTACACCCCTACGTCCCAACAATGACATCACCGACCACATTGCCAAACATGGCGACGGTGTAAAAGTTTTGGCACTTTGGGTAGACGATGCCCGTGCAGCATGGGAGGCGACCACACAGCGTGGAGCCGTGAGCACTCAAGAGCCAACAGTCCTGCGTGACGATAGCGGCGAGGTTGTTGTAGCGTCTATCAAAACATACGGCGATACGATCCACACATTCGTCGAGCGCAAGAACTATTCTGGAGTTTTTCTACCAGGATTCCAAGCTGCAGATGATGGCTACATTACTGAGACAGTTGGCTTGCTTCACGTAGACCATTGCGTCGGCAACGTCGAACTCGGTCAAATGGACACGTGGGTTAAGTTCTATGAAGAAGTAATGGGCTTCAAGCTTCTTCTGACGTTTGACGACAAGGACATCTCGACGGAGTATTCCGCATTGATGTCAAAGGTTGTCTCGAACGGATCAGGATACATTAAGTTTCCAATCAACGAACCTGCATCTGGTAAGAAGAAGAGCCAGATTGAAGAGTATATCGAGTTCTACAATGGACCTGGCGTTCAGCATATCGCTGTTGCCACAAACGATATTCTGCACACTGTATCGGAACTGCGCCGCCGGGGTGTGCAGTTCCTCCAGATTCCAGACACGTACTACTCCGATCTGCTCGAACGGGTCGGCTCGATTGAAGAAGACATTGACGCTCTTCAAAAACTCAACATTCTTGTCGACCGCGACGACGAAGGATATCTTCTGCAGATATTCACAAAGCCCGTCGAAGATAGGCCCACGATGTTCTTTGAGATCATCCAGCGACGCGGTGCAAAGTCATTTGGCAAAGGTAACTTTAAGGCCCTGTTCGAGTCGATTGAACGAGAGCAGGCCCTACGAGGAAATCTCTAACATTCACATTTGTTTCACCTACACAGCCGACATATGGCTTCATCAGCAAAAAAGAGCAGCGCATCAGCCGCACTCTTCCACGGACATAATCCTTTTCTGGAGTCCGTCAACGCGTACTTTGACAAGGCAGCGGCAATCATGGAGCACCCTAAGGGGCTACTCGATCAGATCCGGGCATGTAACTCAGTGTACTACATGCAGTTCCCTGTCCGTATCAAGGGTGGTATCCAGGTAATCCAGGCATGGCGTGCTGAGCACAGCCACCATAAGCTCCCTACCAAGGGCGGTATCCGTTATGCGATGTCTGTCGACCAAGAAGAAGTGCAGGCACTTGCAGCGCTCATGACATACAAGTGCGCTGTTGTGGATGTACCATTCGGCGGTGGCAAGGGTGGTATTCGTATTGACCCTAAGCAGTACACCGTTGAGGAACTAGAGCGCATCACACGCCGCTACACGGTAGAACTCATCAAGAAGAACTTCATTGGTCCTTCGGTTGACGTTCCAGCTCCTGACTACGGTACAGGACCTCGCGAAATGGCCTGGATTGCCGATACGTATCAAGCAATGGCCAAGGATGACATCAACGCACTTGGTTGCGTCACAGGTAAGCCTGTTGGCCAAGGCGGTGTGCGCGGACGTACAGCGGCCACGGGCCGTGGTCTTTATTTCTCCGTTCGCGAAGCGGTCAATGACCCGAAGCTTATGAAGAAGCTGAAGATGACAACGGGTCTAGGCGATAAAAAGGTTATCGTGCAGGGATTCGGCAACGTAGGTTATCACGCTGCGAAGTTCCTCATGGAAGCCGGATCTACGATCGTTGGTATCATCGAATGGGACGGTGCCGTTGTCAACCCTAAGGGTATCGACGTCGAGGCACTTAACGCCCACCGCAACAAGAAGGGCTCGATCACGGGCTTCGCCGGCGCCAAGACCATCAAGGATGGGAATAGCGTGCTTGAGCATGAATGCGACATTCTTGTGCCTGCCGCATTGGAATCACAGATTCACAAGGGCAACGCTTCGAAGATCAAGGCAAAGATTATTGCTGAAGGTGCAAACGGACCTATCACTGCTGAAGCTGAGCCAATCCTTCTCAAGAAGGGTATCCTCGTTATGCCCGACATGTATGTTAATGCCGGCGGCGTGGTCGTATCGTACTTCGAGTGGCTCAAGAACTTGTCGCACGTTCGCTTCGGACGCATGGACAAGCGCTTTGATGAAGGATCAAACTCACGCATCATCTCAACAGTTGAGCAGCTCACTGGCAAGTCACTTAGTGCTGCAGAACGCTCAATGATCGCTCGTGGTGCAGATGAAGAAGATCTCGTCAACTCGGGTTTGGAAGACACGATGATTTCATCGTATCACACCATCATGGAACACTACTACGGCAACCCGAAGGTCAAGGATATGCGCACAGCTGCCTTCATCAGCTCCATCGACAAGATTGCCCAGTCATATTTGTCGCTCGGTATCTTCCCGTAAGGGGCTCAGCACTTCGCAAAACAACAAGCGCCGCAATAGTCAGACTATTGCGGCGCTTTTATTTTTGTGCTCTGTAGGTGAGAGACAAACCTCTATCGCACGATCACCTTGTGGATCGAGCGACCTGCATTGTTGGTAACCACCACGAGGTATAGTCCGCTTGGTACAGCATCGCCATTTGCATCACGACGCGACCATACGATCTCGCCCATTCCACGCAGCGATGCTATCGTGGTGCCCGACACCGTCATGACATCACATGTGAGCACCTCATCTTGACCACCACGGATGAAGAGATCATCTGTCATTGGATTCGGGAATACTCGCAGCGCCGTGGATGACTTCTCTTCGTCGACGGAGCTGATTATGCGGCGTGATAGTCGAAATGCGTCTGTGCCGACATCAGAGGTTACGCTAACCGTTACGCCCTCTCCTGACTCTGTTACTGTCTCGAAGCATAGCTCCAGTTGCT
>CANGZU010000155.1 GCA_947458785.1 Ignavibacteria bacterium | reverse complement strand
GTCATTCCCTTATCGTCTGCGATCGACCGCATTGCTGTTGTGCCAAAGTCACGCAGAACAATGATAACGAGCATCCACATGTCCATCAGGTTCAGCATGTACAAAGCAACGAATGCCGAAGTTGTCAGGACCTTGTCTGCAAGCGGATCAAGAAAGACACCGTGATCGGTAACCTCGCCGTACTTGCGAGCCAGGTATCCATCAAGCCAATCAGATAGCGCGGCGATGATAAAGATCACGAGTGCCGTAACAGTGCCACTGCCAGAACCCGCCAGCATGAAGATCAAAAAGATCGGCGCCATGAAGAACCGACTCAACGTCACAATATTGGCGTACGTGAACTTCAATGTACAACCTCGCGAGCAGCTTGAACGATCGATGAAAACTCGTCAACCTTGAGCGATGCACCGCCCACAAGAGCACCATCAATATTCCTACATGCAAACAGTGCCGCAGCGTTATCTGCTGTTACGCTTCCACCATACAGCAGGGGAACTAAATCGGCTACAGCGCATGCCTTGAGATGCTCTCGAATGCAGACATGCACTTCTTCTGCCTGTTCTGCGGAGGCTGCAAGCCCCGTTCCAATGGCCCAAATGGGTTCATAAGCGACGATGCACGAGGAAACGCATTCTGCAGTGGCTGACGTGATGATCTTATCGAGTTGGTCTTTGATAACCGAAAAGGTCTCCCCGTTTTTGCGCTGCTCCAGCGTCTCCCCGATGCAAATGATGGGTCGAAGTCCGCTCTGCAGAGCGTGGTGTGCCTTCCGCCCAATGAGCTCATTGTCTTCATGTTGGTCACGTCGACGCTCACTATGGCCTAGAATCACGTAGCGGCACCCTATCTCTACCAGCATCTCTGCGCTGATTTCGCCAGTGAATGCGCCTTTGGCTGCATGATGACAGTTTTGAGCACCAATGGCAATTCCCTCGATCTGCAGGTCTGCTACAGTGCCAAGGAGCGTGTAGGGCGGGCATACGATCACATCAACTGCGTTATCGCTCTTCACACCAGCTTGCGCAAGTGATCTTACTAACTCTCGTGCTGAGTTTTGCGCGAGATTCATCTTCCAATTCCCAACTACGGTCATCTTCATGGGTTTCGACGGACTCCACGTACTTGAAAAAGTCTGTATGACGAGAGATCTTGATTGGATTCAAGTCCTACACCGTCGATTGTTTCACTGCCTGTCTCGATGTGAACAGGATCTTCCGTTCGCACACGTGATGTGGAATGCACCCATGTGAGCGAGGTCGTTGTAAGCGTGATTCTGCGCACCTGCGACTCAACGCGCACGTTGCCGAGGGCCGTCATGTCCTTGGTACGATCATTGACAACAACCGAATCTGCTGTCAAGCGGGCCTCAACGCTAGATCCGACGCGATCGTAGAAGTCTACCACCACGCTTCCCTTCATCGTTGTGGTCTGGGAACGTTCGTCGATCGTTGCTAGCCGAGCCTGTAGGATGGCCTTTGTAGCAGCACTATCTGTGAGCTGAACCTTCACATTGTATGCCATGTGGGCCGGAGATGTCAGAAACGGATCATCGGCACTGCGTTGGATTCCAGGTTGATCTGTACATCCAGCCAGCGTCAGTGCGAGCAGAACTGCTGCCAATGAAAATCTCATCCGTGCCAATAGTCAAGTACCGTTTGAAGAAACACACCAGCCTGTTCAAGTGGCAGCTGCGTGGCTGCATCACTCTTTGCCTGCGATGGATCGGGATGGGTCTCGAAGAAAATTCCATCAATGCCCACTGCAGCGGCAGCCCGTGCAAGAGCTGGAATGAACTCACGTTTGCCGCCTGATTGAGCGCCGATTGATGGTTGCTGTACGCTATGCGTGGCATCAAAGATCACCGGATAGCCTGATTGACGCATGATCACCAAGGATCGAAAGTCCACCACCAGGTCATGGTATCCAAACGACGTCCCCCGCTCTGTAAGCCAAACATGCTTGCCCCCTGCCGCGGTGACCTTTTCGGCAGCCTTGGCCATGTCGTCTGGGGCCATGAATTGCGCCTTTTTGATGTTCACCGTGCGACCGGTCTTTGCAGCAGCTTCAAGAAGTGATGTCTGCCGGCTTAGGAAGGCTGGAATCTGTAGGACATCGACATACGCGGCTGCAAGTGCCGCCTCGTGATCGGCATGAATGTCCGTTAACGTCGGCGCACCGATCTGACGGCCAGCTTCGTTGAGCAGCTCGAGCGCCGCTTCGTCGCCAATGCCCTGAAACGAGCCGGCACTTGTGCGGTTTGCCTTACGATACGACCCCTTCAAAATCAGGGAAATAGGCAGCTTCTGAGCTATCGTTGCCAACGTTTCGGCAACACGCATGATCACATCTCGTGATTCAACCAGACACGGTCCGGCAATGATGATCGGTCTTTTCGGGTCGGTGTGCATATATGCGGCAAAATACCATTAAATTGGCCGTGCAGCATAGAGTCTATGGCACAACGCCCCGAACATATTCCGATACGTAGACGCTCGACACCAACAGATGCTCCGCAGGATGTCCAAGAGGCCTCACGACCTCAACAGATGACCCTCGGTAACGAAGTTGAGCGCCTCCGACGCATGAAGATCTTTGCCATTCTCATGGCTTTGCTGGGTCTGCTCATGCTTGTTTCAATTGTCTCCTATTCCCGCGCCGACGCGGCAAACGCTCAGCTTACGATGCGCGAGCTTATGGGAGTGGTACGTGGCGACGATGAGGTGCGCCAGCAGTTCGATCAGACGCAAAACTGGATCGGTTTGCTTGGCGCAGTTGTTGCTCACTGGTTGCTCTTGAGCACAGTCGGTGTTTGGTCGCTCCTCTTTCCAGTTCTCCTCGTGTTCTGGGCGCGAGACGTCTTTCTCTTCCAGCGACTAACGCCGAAGGTCACACGCTACTCAATCGTTGCCACAATCGCCGTGGTTTCAATGTCGGCCTTTGTTGCAACACTGCAGCTTATCGAGCCCCTTTCGTTCATCCCGCCCGAAGCTTGCGGATTCATTGGGCAGTTTCTCGGGGGTGTGATAACGCAGTTGATCGGCAAGTTCGGCAGCTCAATCGTTTGGTTCCTCGTTACTGCTGCTGTAGTCATCATTGGCTTTGAGATCGATATGCGCTCTGCGCAAAGTTCCATGCGTCCCTTGCAGGATGCACTGGCACAGCTTTCATCTGGAGCGCTGTTCCGCCGCAGAAGCACTGCTCAGACCGAACTAAACCAAGTGGATGATGACGGTGTTGACGAGCCTGATGAGACAGAGTACGACGATACACCAGAGGAAGAACCAATACCGCAGCAGCAACCAGCTGCATCAGCTTCTCGATGGAAGGGGCCAACATTGTTTGGTTCGCAGAAGCGGTCGATCATTCGGCCAGGAGAGGCTGCCGATGACGAACCTGCCGTGCAGCTGCGAAGACCATCTCAGGAACCTCCGCAAGAATCCCCCTTCTCTGGTCAGCTCTCCGGTTCTGTGCGCATCCTTCGACCTACGTCTGTGACACCCGCCGTTGAGCCCACTGCTCAAGAGTCAGAGAATGATGATGATGTGTTTGTATCACCGGCAAGCGTCGATTTGACCGAGGTACAGCGCCGTTTACAGCAGCTGCACCCAACGAAAGGCATCGCACTTCGTATTGACGAGGATGAGGTTGACGAGGAAGAAGAGATCGATGAAGATATTGATGTTGACGAGCAAGATGAGGTAGAGTTCGAGCAGAGCGAGGATTCTGATGATGTTGTCGAACAACCTATCACACCCGTACGAAAGCCATCTCCTGTTTCTGTTCAGCGTCCACTGACCGTCACCGTTCAGGACACGCTCTTCCCCGTTGAACCCGAGGTCAAACTCTCAAACGTTACTCTCTACGATGAGGAGATTGCCTACAAACCGCCTCCTTCGAAGTTATTGATCGAGGTCAAGGACGAAGGGGC
>CANGZU010000154.1 GCA_947458785.1 Ignavibacteria bacterium | reverse complement strand
TGTTCGCTGTTCGCTGCTCGCTGCTCGCTGTTCGGCACTTACTCTTCCGTATACAGCGTTGAATTATCGACGTAGATCAAGTAGTCCTTGATCTTGCCATCGACCATGTTGAAGACGTTGGCAAACGGCACCGTGAGTGTTGAGCCACTGTGACGTGTGTAGGTAACAGTGCCCTCAGTAAGCACGAAACCGTCGGCTTCGCGCACCTGAAGATCACTGTGCTTGATCGCAGCGATGCTCTGGAACCAACCTTCGAGGAAGTTCACGATCGTGTCCTTGCCAACAACCGCCGGGTGGTTTGCAAAACGGAACTGCGCATCATCTGTCAAGAACGTACCGAAGAGGACATGATCCTTTGCGTCGATACCATTGAACAACACCGAAAAATCTGGGTTTGCCATGGGGCTCAATCCTGATAAATAGGGGGAAAAAGTAGTGAACCGTGGGAACACGAAACTACAAACTTTGGTTCGGTTTCCGACCAGCGGGTCAACTTGAGTGCCGAGTACCGAGTGCCGAGTACCGAGTGCCGAGTGTTTGGGATTGCGTGAAATCATGGATTCCCGCTTTCGTCGGCACTCGGTACTCGGCACTCGGCACTTACTGTTCGGCACTCGGCACTCGGCACTCGCTGTTCTCTTCTTCCGTATCTTTGCCTACTTATGCAGAACTACCGCAACTTTTGCATCATTGCGCACATCGACCACGGAAAGTCCACCCTGGCAGACAGGTTGCTGGAGAGAACGGGTCGTGTTTCAGCGCGTGAGATGACGATGAATCAGATCCTTGATGATAACCCCCTCGAACAGGAGCGTGGGATTACCATCAAGCTGCACGCCATTCAGATGGACTACAAAGCCATGAATGGTGAGACGTACAAATTGAATCTGATCGATACACCCGGCCACGTAGACTTTTCGTACGAAGTATCACGCTCGCTGAGCGCCTGTGAAGGGGCTCTCCTCGTTGTTGATGCTACGCAAGGCGTAGAGGCCCAGACGATATCAAACTTGTTTATGGCCATTGACCAGGGCTTGGAGATCATTCCGGTGATCAACAAGATCGACCTGCCAAGCGCCGTAACGACGATTGAAAACGTCAAGAAACAGGTCATGGACCTGATCGGTTGCAAAGAAGAAGACATGATCCTTGCATCTGCGAAAGCAGGCATTGGGATCGATGAGATCCTCGAGGCGGTTGTAGAACGCGTTCCGCCACCGAAGGGCGACCCCAAAGCTCCCTTGCGTGCTCTTATCTATGATTCCGTGTTCGATGCCTATCGCGGCGTGATCGTATATGTGCGGGTGATCGATGGCACAATGAAGGAGAAGGATAAGATCCTCTTCATGGCCACTGGGCAGAGCTACGAGCTTGATGAGGTTGGCGTTCTGTTCATGCAGCGTCAACGCACGGGCGTGCTCTCTGCTGGCGACGTAGGATACTTCACAGCTGCCATCCGCAAACTGCAAGACACCAAGGTCGGTGATACCGTCACACTGGCATCAAACCCTACAACAGAAATGATCTCAGGCTTCCGCGAAGTAAAGCCAATGGTCTTTAGTGGTATCTACCCGGCAGACAGCGACGACTTTGAAGATCTACGTGAAGCACTAGGCAAACTCTCGCTTAACGACTCTGCGATTACCTTTGAACCAGAATCATCAAGTGCTCTTGGCTTTGGATTCCGTTGCGGATTCCTTGGACTTCTGCACATGGAGATCGTACAGGAACGTCTCGAGCGAGAGTTCAATCAGACGATTGTGACAACCGTTCCGAACGTACAGTATAAAGTGATCACGACCCGTGATGAAGTGCTCTGGGTTGATAACCCTGCACAGCTGCCGAATCCTACGCTGATCAACGAGATTCAAGAACCATACATCCGCGCACAGATCATTGCCCCGTCCGAATACGTCGGTACGATCATGAAGCTCTGTATGGAGCGCCGTGGCCAAATGCTGGGTCAGTCGTATCTATCTGCAGACCGCGTAGACATGACATTTGAACTGCCTCTCGGCGAAGTGGTCTTCGATTTCTATGACAAGCTCAAGTCGAATACACGGGGATATGCATCACTTGACTACGAGTATGCCGACTACAAAGCTGGTGAACTCGTACGTATGGACATCCTTCTCAACGGCGAGCAGGTTGATGCGTTAAGCTCTATCGTACACCGTCAGAAAGCCCATGAATGGGGCAAGAAGCTCTGCGCAAAACTGCGTGAGCTTATCCCACGTCAGATGTTTGATGTTGCAATCCAGGCTGCAATCGGCGCAAAGATCGTTGCTCGTGAGTCCATCAGCGCCATGCGCAAGAACGTTCTTGCAAAGTGTTACGGCGGCGATATCTCACGTAAGCGAAAGCTGATCGAGAAGCAGAAGGAAGGCAAGAAGCGCATGAAACAAGTTGGCAAGGTGGAGATACCACAAGAAGCATTTCACGCCGTTCTCTCATTGGATTGATCTATGTCGCTCGTTGAATGGTTCTACGACCTGCTGCCGGATGCACTTGGCTCATTTCTCAAGCGCAGACGCGACAAGCGTCTTAATGCACCAAAGCCGGAGACCTTCATAGAGCATGTTGTTGCATGGATCAAGACACTCGTGTGGGCTGTATCGGTCGTGACGATCGTCAACGGTCTGGCACTTGCATCGTTTGTCGTTCCTACGGGCTCGATGGAGAGCACTGTGATGGCCGGAGACTTCTTGTTCGTGAACAAGTTTATCTTTGGACCATCGACGCCGCAGATCGTTCCGTTTATCAACCAGCCCCTTCCCTACTACAAGCTGCCACCGATCTGGAAGCCAGAACAAGGGGATGTGATCGTGTTTGTATTCCCTGGTAACCGCGATGAAGTAACACCACAGAACTTTGAGTACTATCTCAAGCGCTGCGTGGCCGTTGCAGGAGACAACCTCGAGATCAAAGGCGGACGTATCTATGTGAATGGTGCGGAGTACCCCCTGCCTGAGCATGGACAATTCTACGCATGGGCTCCGGAGATCCGTCAGCAGATCTATGAGAGCGACAGAGCCTCGACGTTCCCGCAGGGACGTGGCTATACGCGTGACGACTACGGTCCGATTCGTGTCCCGAAAAAGGGCGATGTCATCAAGCTAACAGAACAGAACTTTTCCGAATGGGCCGTATTCATTGGCCGTGAGGGCCACACTGTTGATGCCTACGCGCGTACCATTGATGGTCAGCCGGCAATCTCCTACACGGTGAAGCGCGACTATGTCTTCGGCATGGGCGATAACCGCGACAACTCGCTCGATTCTCGGTTTTGGGGCTTCATACCAGAAGAGGATGTTGTTGGGACTCCGATGGTCGTGTATTGGTCTTGGGAGCCGGACGATCTTCAGTCTGGCAAGAGGCTCTCTCTCCCGCAACGCTTGAAGTCGATTCGCTGGGGTCGCCTCGGAACGATCATCCACTAACACACACACCACCGCACTGCCTTCTGATATGCCTGGGTCGGGCCTTGAGAATACTCGCATGCGCGACATCGGTGTTACGGCCCTATACGCTGTCATCGTCGCTATACTCTTGCGCATCTTCGTCATTGGTGCCTACGAGATCCCATCGCACTCAATGGAAGAAACGCTTCTTCCCGGCGATTACATCGTTGTAAGCAAGCTTACGTTCCGAATGCGGGAAGTACAACGTGGAGACATCGTTGTTTTCAAACACCGTGATTCAATCGCTCCTGTCAGTACCGAACTCTTCATCAAACGCGTGATTGGACTTTCCGGCGACACCCTGGTGTTCACGCCCGACGCCGTTATAGTAAATGGTCTGCCGCTTCCAACACCACCGGAGGCAAAGATTCCAACAAGCCCCCTTCTGACATCTATGAAGCCCAACACACGGATCATTGTTGGCTCAGATTCGGTGTTTGTAATTGGTGATAACCGTCGAAATTCATTCGACTCGCGCTACTGGGGAGCTGCCAGTGAAGATGACAT
>CANGZU010000153.1 GCA_947458785.1 Ignavibacteria bacterium | reverse complement strand
TTATCCATGCGAGCCGAGCCACCAATTGATACATTGTTGATGGAGTGGGACATCGAGCCGTCAACACAGTTGATTCGCGGAGTTAGCAGACTAGATGCGAAGCTGTTCTTTACAAAGTTGCCGGCGCAGACTGAAGAGATACAGGTGTTGTCGTTTGATGATACGGGTGTTGTGATAGACTCCATAGCCTACCCTGTTCCTTATCGGTTAACCTATGACTCAGCTCTTGTTGTGTCGGGTAGTTTTCCATTCCGAACGTTTAACACGTCTTCACTACAAGTACGCTACATCACTGATGGTGGACCTGAAGGGGGCATACGGTACAATAAGCGTGTCGTAACGAGGTACCGCGAGCCCCTTGCCTTGCGTGTGCGCAAGATGAACTATTCCTCAAATCCACCTTCGGTAGATAATACACCTGCGTTGCAGGGCTCGAACGATATTCTTGATTTGGCGGTGCGTTGGCGTGCGAATGATCCCAAGAGTACTGTTGGGTATACGAGTCCATGTACAGTCGATTCAGTCCGTTTTGAAATACTCGACTGCGCGGGACAGATCGTCGAGTCGATGCTTGTACGTCCAGAGCCACGGGGCGCACGTTCCGGATCGGCTGCTGATACGCTCTTTGAAGTGCGTCATCTGCCGCTGTCAACAGATCGAGTACAGGCACGCCTGTATTCAAAGAGCATGAGGTTGCCAGCTTCCGGAGTCTTGGTTTCGGCATCGCTGAATTTGCGCACAAACCCCAATCTCTACATTCCACTTGGTCTGTCCTATCCTACGTATCGCGTCAACGACACAACAGTGAAGAAGCTCGAGCAGCAGATGGTGATCACCAATCTTGATGCGGTTGTGGCTATAGATTCGATCTCGATCGTAGACAAATCCGGTAAGACTGTCTACATGTTCGAATCGCAACGTCCACGCATGGATACGATAGTGTTGCCGATATACGACTTCAATACACTTTCGCCAGACAAAGCACCATATACCATAATCGGTGTCGTTCGCACAGCATCGTGCGGAGTAACCCGAGCAACGAGGTTGCAGCTAGCGCAAGTCGACGTCCCAACAATGTTCCAAGGCGAAAGCACGTATAATTGGATCTACTCATCGAAGGGGTGGGGTCCATTCCAACAAGGTCGTGCACCAACATCGCAGTTCGAGGTGAGTTATGACCCTACACAGTTTATTACGAGCCGCGGAGCTGTAGCTGACAGTTTTGAGATAGCGCTCTTTCTCAACAGCTATAGTGCAGGACCGATCGGACAAGAGGTTGTGAAAGGATATCGTTATCCCGCCTCTGAGCCGATTCCTAGAACGGCCCGCGCCAGCGCAACGTTTAATCTTACATCACTCGATTCGGGATCAACGATCTCCATTCGCGTCAAACGGTGGAAGATGGATGTACGCGGCTACACGCTTGTGTCGCCGATTTGGACGCACAACTGTCCAATAGCTATGCTGCCGTTCCCCGATCAACCGATTGATCCAGATACAACGCGGTATGAGCAATCGGTACTTGCCGGATCATCAGGACTGCAGGTAATGCCAAGCAACTACAACTTTGGAATGCAGCCGCAATCGTCAGATATCGACTTTCTGCGATTCACCGTTCTAAGTTCAGCAGGTGCAGTTCTAGATACATTCAGCATCAAGCCGACAACTCGCGATCTCAGTAAGCAAACCTCCATCTTTAAGACAATCCGTGATGTTGCGCAGTATCCATGGCCACATGTTGCACCGGATCGAGAACAGGTATCGATCAACATTGGGTATCAGTTTAAAGGGGCCGACAGGCCCACAAAGGTGCAAAAGACATCAATCAGGATTCTGCCACGTGCTGAATGGTTGAATGGCTCAACTGCACGGCTGAATGGCACGGCAACGGCAACTTCCATTCCAGTTAGCGTATCGATTCCAATGCCTGCAAGTGTGTTTGAGTCAACGGTGCCCGTGTTTGGACTCATCACGTACTTTGTTGAAGGAGAGGGTTCCGACAAGTCAACCAACCTAGTGGTGAATGCAAACTACAACCCTGTTACACGTCAGTTTGCCATGCAGGGCTCGGCACCAGGCGGTTCGTTCTGGGTTCCCACAATCAGCTTGGCAGGAGGTGCTAACTACACCAAGACAAGTGCAGCGCGCGATGGAGAGCGTAGCGGGGAGTTTACAGCGCGATACCGTTTCGAGGAAGCCCAGTTACCAGGCATGGATACTCTGATTCCAAACAGAGAACTTCGCGTACGCTCGCTATACTCATCAAGCTTTGGTGGCGCCGTTTCGATGATTCGATGGATCCAAGAGACCGCAGAGACTATGGAGCGGTTGATCAAGACATCAACCCTTGTTGCATCAGGCGGACTGCTTCAGATTACACCAACGTTTACCATCGATGCAACGGTACAGCACACTTCCACCATAAACATCGGTACCGAAGATCGTGGCGCCCTAGTGCATGTTGGCGAAGAAGAGCCTACGTCAAAAACAGAACAAGACGAATTCCCGACAAGTCAATCCGTAGCCTTTACGCTTACGGGTGGTGGTGGCATCGAGGCTAGCATGCTTGGACTCATTGGTATTGGTGCCTCTGTGACAGACGACTACATGTTTGCATCGGGATCGATTTTTAGTGGTCCTGTTGCAAGTGCAGAGTATAACTACTATCCAACCCGACTGAACTACAGTCGCTGGTTCAACATGGAGCTCTCCCTGTTCTTTGGCATCATCAACATCGATCTCTTCAGGGGGCGAATGCTTCACCTATATGATCCGCGCATCATGCCGTCCTATCTCGTGTTCGACGAGGCGTGGGAGTCTGTCTTTACATCGAGTGGAACCTCCAAGCCCCGTGAGCAGACACAAGTGCTAGAGCAGATTTCCAAGCTGCCTGAGGAGACGCCATACTACAGACCTGCGCCTGCAATTGCCGCAAATGACTCACAGCTCGTGACGGTGCACCTAGAACAGTCGTTGCTTGGAAGAAATGGCCGGTTGATGCTTTCTACACTTGATCGTGCGTCGCACTCGCTCACAAGTACAACGGTGATAGCAGATAATCGCAACGCCATGCACGATCCTGCTGTTCAACTTCTCGGTAACGACGGTAGTGCCCTGATCGCATGGGTACAGAATGATGTTGATGCGTACAATACACCAACCTCACTACAGTATGCCGATCTACTACGAACAGAGAACATTCATGCTGCTTGGTACGACGCAGCAACACAGCGTGTTGTGCCGCTCCCACGACCTGCTCTAGCAACCGACGAGCTCATTGATGGGGTACCGACTGTTGCCGTTGCGCGTGATCTGCGAAGTGCAATCATTGTCTGGAATGGAATTGATCCAACGTCGAATACTATTGAGAAATATGTTCGCCGTATTGTTCGCACGGATAGCACGTGGAAGCTTCAAGAGACAATTCCATTGCAAGCAACACGGGGTGTTAACCGCAGCATTGGTGCAACATCACTCAATGACGGATCCTATCTCGTTACATGGATCAATGACGATTTGTCCAGCAACGAATCCCGGCTCATGTCTGCACGCATTTATCCCAATGGCTCAGTAGATCTGCAACAGATAGAACGTGAGGACGGTGTTAACCTCTCGAAAGCACGAATGGAAAGCAATGGCAGCGACGCACTGTTGGTGTTCGCCCGATCATTGAAAACCGCACAATCTGAGTATGATCGCTCATTGGATGCGTATCGATTTGTAGATGGCTCCTGGACGCCAGCCGGTAAAGTCTCGTTGGATGAGAAGTATGGCGTAGTCCGTCATATCGATGTTGATCTTGCAAAAGACGGTACGTTTGTGGTTGTCATTGATGCTATCGATCACAATGAACAAGGTAGGGCGAGACACTCTATCTATGCGGCAACAGGCGCAATCGATCAACCGTCCGATTCTTGGAAACTTCTTCGAAACCACCCTGCTTTCCTCGATGCTCGTCGTTCGATTTGGTCGCTATCGACAGCAGTTGGACCGGATAACGTGTACTACGTAGC
>CANGZU010000152.1 GCA_947458785.1 Ignavibacteria bacterium | reverse complement strand
TGACTATGTTCATCAAATGCACGTACCGATGATTTGTCTATGTGTTTAACAAACCATCACGTGCTGCGTACATACAACACAACGCCCAAGACGAGATTTTTCAACGTTCACATCGAAGCGGTACGTTCGCTCTTTGTCCTTGAACAGGGAGTTACGCATAGCGAATGGTTATCAGATCAGCGCGATGCCAATCAAGCATTGTCGGCCAATTGGGATGCTCTCGCAGTGATAAAGAACCTGCGTCCACAACGTATTGTGATGGTCGGCTTCGGCCGTTTCGGACAACACCTCCTGATTGAAATGATGCTCCGCAATGACGGATGTATGGTCGAGAATCTAACGTCGCTGGCGATCATCAGTCCAGATGTCTTCAAGGGTTGGGCCCACTTCGAGCGTCTGCTTCTCTGCAATGTCTCTCCAGGTAAGACACTTCCTAATCCCGAGCTCACATCAGGCACACATAACGATGTAGGTCTTCTGCATTCAATTGCGCAGGAGTCAAAAGATCTCGAGACAATCTTCATAATCGGCACCGATGATACACCGGCGAATATCCAGGCAGCATCTGTGATCCAACGCTTTTGCGCTGCACATGCCGGAGAAGGCAGGGGGCACGCAACAATCATTGTGCGCACGAACATGTTCAGCATGGCCCACGAACGTCTCTTGCATTCAGGCAAATCCGATAACGTCGATCATGTTATTCTGCCCACATATCACGTCCTCGGCGCATACTTCAGCAGGCGGATGAGGATGAACGAGCAGTAAGGGGGCGAGTAGGTGGCTCGTCCACTATTCCACCTTCACCTTCAAATCATTCATTGCCGATTTCTTTAGTAGCCCGTCATCCTGAAGTCTGCCGACAACGACGCCGGGGTGAATGTCGATGGACTTGGCAAAGAGCTGTATTTGACGCCTTGTTTTAAGGGTGTTGAAGACATCATCGTAACGAATGGGAATCAGCATGTTACGTGCCCATGCATCCGCCTGCTTCTCGCGTCTGTCAGTGGTGACAGCATCCAGCGCGGTGTCGAAGTATATAGGATGCGTTGCGGCATCCTTTCGTAGATGCAGAAGAATATGTGCTGCCTCGTGAAACAACGTCTTCCAGAATACATCATTCGTCATACCAGTGACAGCGATCTGGATGAGAGGTCTGTTAGAGCTGAGCAGGCGTGCCATGCCAACGACGGACGTTCCATGAATTCGCGGAGCAGCAAGGAAGATCACACCAGCATGAAGCAGGAGCTCTTTGATTTGAGGAATGCACACGTTAGGGGGCATGTGTGTGAGCCCCCTCAATGATTCCAAGACACGTTGAAAGCGAACATGGTTGTACTTCGGTGCTCGTTGCGTTTCCGCATGTTGCTCGCCAAACCTGATCCACAATGCGAGCGCCTCATCGGAACGTACTCCACGTCCGATGTTGTGTCCGCCGCGTATCAAACGAACATAGTGATGCTTCCATTCGGTGGGCGAGGCAACGCCAAAGTACCGAAGCAACTGTTCTGCGACCTTTGGGGTTGACCTCGCTGAAACTCGCTGCGCATCTGCTATGCCGAGCTGCTGAAGTCCCTTCGGCGGAAATGAACCAACCCACGACGCCCATGACGCTAACACGTTTGCCGATGCTATCCGCAACTGTTCAGACCGATAATTCGCCTCGAGCGTAAGCCAGAAATTAGGTGTACTACCCAACACACGTGCGAGCCTCTGAGCTGCATCAGCTGTTATTGGAACCCTACCATTGATCAGCAAGCTCACATGCTTCTGCGTATAGCCAAGTCGCATGGCAAGGTCTCCCTGCTTCCATCCGCGTTCCTCCAATAGATCGGCAATGGTGTTTCCAGGGGGCGAGACCCAATCGGGATTGAATGTTGCAGAAGCGTTAGTCATGGTAGTCACCAATGAATACAATTTGAACAGCGTTTACACGAGACCAATCGATCGAACGAATTTCCATCCAAGGAGCATCTTGTGGGAGAGCCGAGAAAACAATGCGTCTACCGCCGTCAAGTCGCAGTGCAAACAAGTCGCTGTATTCACCTCGCAAGGGATGTGGACTACCTGCGATGAGTTCCGATACGTTCTGGGCTGCACGCAACTCTGCCAGTCTTGTTCGAAGCTTCTGCGCGCCAGCCTTACCAAGTGTACGTTCTGCTGCTCCGCGCTGCTCGCAAAGTCGGCGTAGCTTATTGTTGGCAAACACGATGGTCACGAGGACTCACAAAAATATTACCAAAACGGTAAAAAACAAGAGAGGGGTGTAGGCTCTCATTCAACGTGCGTGCAGTGGATGAAAACGTGACAGGTCGCGTGCTATGAACACCACACAAACACATGGCCCTCGCGACGGTTGGTTTGATGGTTATGTTGTAGATGAAGAAGCCTTTGCTGAACTTCCAGTTGATGACGTCAGTGAATGGGAATGGGATTGACCATCTGCTCGGCACTCGCTGTTCGCTGTTCGCTGCTCGCTGTTCGCTGCTCGCTGCTCGCTGCTCAACGGCACGATATATCGTGCCGCTAGAACGTCTGCCCCTTCCATTGCACCTTTTTGCGCAAGGTGAGGATCGGTAGGATTAGCTCGAGGAGCAACAGGATTATGAGGGAGGGGGCTATGGCTGGTATGGAAGACCAGCGGCGCAGACGCACGACGGAGAGATTGATGAGCTGACCGTCTCCTACGGCACGTAGTGCGAGAAAGGTCAAGGTCCAGCCGGGCGATTGCGTGACGATCGAGAGCACAAGCCCCGTCCAATACATCACACTGGTGATCACGAACATCGTGGCGCGCCAGCCAAGCTGCGTGCCGCCACGCACCCAGCGTTGCTTCTGTTGAAGGTACTCTGCGAGGGTCGTGCAGGGAAGTGTCTCCACGGCACTAGTGGCGCTGCAGATGTAGGCAACCTTGTGTCCGGTGCGGACCATCGCCTGCAGGAGGGCAAGGTCTTCGGTGACGCTGAAAGCAACAACGTTATAGCCGCCGAGTTCGCGAAACGCCGTGGCGTCGATGGCCATGTTGTTCCCAAAGCAACCGATCGGTATGTGATTGGTGAGCGATCCCTGCGCCATGCTGTGCGTGTAAAGCCACTCAATGTCCTGCAGGATGCCAAAGGCAGATGAGTGCTCAATGGTGGTAAAGCCGCACACCATCTTGACGTTGCTGTTTGCGAAGGGGGCGAGCATCGTACGTATCCACTGTGGCTCTACCACGCAGTCGGCATCAGTAAACAAGTATACATCTCCCGATGCCGCATCGATTCCTGATTGCAGCGCGCCAGGCTTGCCGCGCAGGTTCTCACGGGCGTCTGCCTCTGTGCGATGTACCGTGCGGATCACCGACCATGATTCTGCTGCTTGATTGATGATGCTTGCTGTGTTGTCTGTGCTGCGATCATTAACGAAGACAATCTCCAGCAGGTGCTCAGGGTATTGCAGCTGACGCAGCGATGCGATGCATCGGTGCAGGTTGTGTTCTTCGTTGCGCGCAGGAATGATGATCGATACGCGCTTCTGGTCTGCAACATTGCCTCTTCGCACTCCAGCGCGAAGCTGTCCACTTGCGAAGAACAACAGTCGCAAGGAGTATATCGCTGCAGCTATGGTAAGAAAGAGTTCCATGGGGAGAAGTATCAACAGGACGCCAAATTAGCTCGTCGTAGCTTTGCGGTCTATTACGAATCGTTCATAAAGTCCCATGTCCGCCGCATCTGCGTTCTCAAAGCAACGGGTTGATCTGATCAATGACCCCATTGATTCGTCGCTACGACGCTACTCCCTGCCCCTTGCCCTGAGTTTCGTGGTTAACATGGTGTACTCGTTCGTTGACAGGTACTACGTTTCCCGTCTTGGTGATGCCGCTACAGCAGCCATCGGAGCCACAGATCAGGTGATGTTCCTGCTCTTTACACTCGTAAGCGGTATTGCCGTGGGCGCAGGTATCATCGTTTCGCGTCGGTTTGGTGAGGGCGACAACCAAGGTGCGATGCGCGTTGGTACGCAATCACTCGTAGGTATGGGCAT
>CANGZU010000151.1 GCA_947458785.1 Ignavibacteria bacterium | reverse complement strand
GAAAGAGCTGTATTAGGGGGCAGTACGTCCTTGAACACGAACTCTGCATCATGACGTGAGAAGCCAACACTTACTGTGGAGTCGGACAGCGTAATCACTTGCGCCGCACCAGGTCCAACAAGGGCGCTCGATTCCGCGCGTTTTGCGCCGGCCTCGAGCTTACCATCGTGCCCGAAGAGCTTGTCGTATACCACATCGCCGCTGCTCTCATTAAACTGGTAGTAGCCAAGCAGACCTGCCTCATTGCGCAAGCGCACGAGATGCATCTGGCGGCGGACTTCATCAGTTGAGAGTTTCCGAGAATACAGAGCTACCTCGTCGATCAACCCTGAGAAGTTGCGAGAGCTCCAATAGTGATAGGTTCCAAGTTTGAATACAAGCGAGCTGAGTTGCAGCGGCGAAAGCTTAACGGCGTTTGTACTGGGGTAGCCGTTCACGTAGACCGTTGCCCCGTTCGAATCAATAGTCATGGCAACATGCGACCATACGTCGGGCTCTAAGCGCAATCCGGAATTCCACCACCACTGGCCACCTGTCCACAGATAACCAAGCTCATTGCGGTCGTTCACGAACTGCATGCCGATCTCTTGACTGACACCGGCATCGGCATCCGTACACAGGATGGCAGAAAAACCTGGCTGGTAGCCGCTTGGTTTGACCCATGCCGTAAATGAGAACTCCCTTGCTGTGCCATCAAAGCGCCCAAGCGTAACATGATCATCCGGATCCCGCAGATCTGCCGCAGCGCCGGGTATAGGGTCCAACCCATCACACTCACTCTCGAGCACTGTAATGACCTGCTCAAGACGCATAGTATCGGCCCCATACTCATTGGCAACAACCAGTTCAACGCTGTATCGCCCGGGCTTCGCGTAGAATACTTGTACCATTGGATCTGAGGAAACCGCCGGTTGACCACCTTCGAACTTCCACGTTCGCTTGAACGCGCTGGTCTCGAGAGCAGCCGACCGACATCCAAAGCGCACGGGCAATCGTGAACAACGCACGGTATCAACATCAAGGGAGATCTGTGCTCGTGGCGACGCCGTCGATGGAAGGTCGATCTGCCATAGCCCCCTACTTGTTGCCAGACGCATGAATCCATGTCGTTCATTGAGGTGAATCGTATGCGCCTCGCACAAGGGCAGCCCCTTACCAAAGAGCACCCAGCCGGACTCTGGCGTAAACCGATAGACTCCGGCATTCGTGCCTGCATAGAGCTCGCCGGCAGTCCCTCTCCGGTAAACAATCGTGCGCATCGAAGCTTCCGGTAGTCCTGCTGACATGTCCGACCATGTCTGGCCTCCATCGCGGGAAACAGCCACCTTGATCTGTTTTTGCACTCCATTGAAAGCAACATAGATCGTCTGCGGATCACTGTCAGAGAATGCCATGTCGCATAGTCCGCGTCCTCTGCTCAGGCTTGCAGGAGGGGTGATCACCTGCCATGTCTCTCCGTCATCGCGCGTATGCCAGAGCCCGTCATCACCCAACACTACCTGATGTTCGGGATGGCGAGGATGGACACGTAATCGGAACGCCCAGTTCGTAAACTTATTTTTCGTCTGCCATGTAGATGCATTGTCCGTAGAGGTCACCACTGCGTCCTGGCCGTAGTCCACAGCATAAAGCTTGTAATACCGAAGCGGATCAACATTGATGTTGTCCATGGTGATATAGCCGAGATCAATACCCAACTCTGCTGCACTTGGCGGAACATTCTTACTCGACGTTCTGCGACCACGAACACTTGACCATGGCTTGGCATACAGCCATTCGGTGGCAATTGGATTGACGTTTGCACCCATCGCATCAGCACCCGACCATGCGTACCAACCGTCGATCGGCGCCGTCTTCATATACACCGTGGTATCACGGATGCTGATAGGTAGATGGTAAGCACCAACAGCCATCACGGCTCCGTCGTGCGATTGATCAAATCCCCATACTTCGGAAGCCGAGATTCCAAAACTGCGATCTGAGATCGTAGCTCCACGATCTGGACTCAGGACAATGCCCCCGTCGTTCGTGAGCCAGATGGAGTCCCCACGAATCGAGACCGACTGCACATCGTAGTGCATCGGTGGAAGTTCAGACCATGTCTTTCCACCATCTGATGAACGATATGGGAAGATGCCAGCAATAACCATGAATCTGGGGTCGGTGCTTGAGATGGCAAAACCCATATCCCAGGTAATCTGCCCGAGCCCATTTCCTTCTATGTCGTAATCGAAGAAGTTCGGATTCATGGACTTGCTGGCTCGTTCTGGACCGTCTACACTTCCGCAGCACCGGTGCTCAAAGGTAGACCCCTGATCCATCGACACATACAGCCCGTAGGTACCTGCGGCAGTATCAGCCGATGAGCCACCCAAGGCCACGGCGACCATGTTCGGTTCAGCCTGAGTCACGGCTATCAGACCGCGGAGCATCTTGCGATCAGGCCTAGCTGGTGGATAGCCCAGACCAACAGCGTCGAACTTGACGGCGCTGCTGGTTGATCGCATGAATGCGATATGTGCGCCTTGTTGAACAAGTCCATAGCAGACATCTCCCCTTGTTGGGTGCCAGAGCAGATCCCACCACGTGCCCTCAAAGTTGCATGACTGACGCCATGTCTCCCCGTCATCGGTTGATGTGTAAAGTCGGTTGATCGCCGCGATCACAATGCGGCGTGGGTCAAGAGGAGAAACGGCGACCAGATCAACTGCACCTGCTGTAGACAGCAGTGCATTTCCCGAGAGCGTAACCTTTGACCATGTAAGCCCCCTATCGCGTGACCGGTAGAGTCCGTCACTAGTTGCCGCATACACTGTCGTGCCAGACCAGGCAAACCGCCACACAGCTTGAATGGGTGTTTCAAGAGCAAGGTTCTTCCATGTTCGGCCAGCATCAACACTGCGCCAGATGCCCGAAGAAATACCTCCTGCAAGAACAACCGATGAGTTAGTAGGATCAGTGATGTGGGTTCGAAGAACACCGATACCTTGCGATCCAGTTGCCATCCTAGCCGTAGTATCCCATCCAAATGGACCGATCGGCATCCACTGGTCATCCTGACGCTGATCAGCGTCGTGTGACTTACGTTGAAAACTGCTTTCGAGAAACATGGCCACATCCTGGGCTGAGCTCCAACGCGGGCCCAGGTTGCCGTATTGATCTGCGTATGGCCGCTGCTCAGCTAGCCATCGGAGAACCTTGCGCACCTCTTTCGACGGACGCCCAACGTCTACGGTAGGATCGTTTCGTAGCGCTGCATAGATCTTGTAAACGTTTGCATCTGGACGCTTGTAATCAACGTACCACGAGCGCTGGGCATGCCGGGGATCCGAAACATACCGCTCAAACTGCTGCGCAGTGCTGGTGCCAAGCACCGTGAAGGCAAGGGCAACTGCTAGAACGATCCGCATCACTAGATCGAAAGAATCTTGAATTCAACTCGGCGATTGCGGCGGCGGCCTTCTTCTGTCTCATTCGTGTCAAGGGGCTTCGAGGATCCGTAAGCCACGACCTTCATTCGGTTTGGTGCGATACCCTTCGTTTCGAGGTATGCTCTCACAGCCTGAACACGATTACGAGATATCTCCATGTTCGCTGAGTTTGTTCCGACCTTATCGGAATGCCCTGCCAGCTCTATTGTCACCGATGGTCTCGCAGCGAGAAACTCCGCCAAACGGTTAAGTTCGGCAAAGGACTCTGGACGTAGCTCAGAGAGTCGGAAATCGAAGAAGACGTTGTTCAGAATGATCGTCTGGTTCTTTTGAATCGGGGCCAGATAGAGATCGCGTGTGATCTCAGAGTAGGAATTGAGCGACCGTGTATCAAGCTGGTCGCTCACTGGATAGAAGCCTTCGAACTCCGCGCGGAAACCATAGAGGTCTCCAGCCGGAAGAACAATTGAATACTGTCCGTTCTTGGGCTCCGAGCGGGCAAGTCCAACGGTTGTACCCTTGGTAAGGCTTTCGTAGGAGACCGATGTTGCTATCGGCTGCTTCGTAGCAGCATTGAGGACACGTCCGCTAACAAGAACAACAGGTAGCGGCTTCAAGCCCTGGGATAGAGGCACTCGATACAAATCCAAGCTGTTGTTTTCCGGATT
>CANGZU010000150.1 GCA_947458785.1 Ignavibacteria bacterium | reverse complement strand
GTTGTTCTCCCCACGATTTGGATTCAACTACGACATCAGTGGCGACAAGTCGCTGCAGCTGCGTGGTGGTACAGGCCTGTTCACGGGACGAGTGGCGGCGGTATGGCTGTCGAATCAGTATTCAAACACTGGTATGGACCTCTTCCGTGCTGAACTTGGTGCTAACAACTCACCCAATGCCATCAACTCTCTAGATGGCACACCAATGAAGTGGGATCTTGCACGGCCAGCATTGCGCCCCGGAGATTCCGCGTATCCTGGAAGCCCCATTAACACAACGGCGATCAACATCACTGACCAGAACTTCAACCTTCCGCAGGTTTGGCGCTCGACATTGGCAACAGATGTCAAGGTAGCCCGGGATGTTACTATCACGTTTGAGGGAATGTATGGTCGATTCCTGAATCAGGTAGACTATGCCAACCTGAATCTTCGCCAGTCAAACATGCGCTACATTAACAGCGGCGATACGTCGCTTGGTGTTTCGCCCCTAGACGGACGCAAGATGTATGCAGGGGGCGCGGCAGACTCACTTGTTGACCGACGCTTCACACAGGTGATCCTGCTACGCAGTCGTGACGGTGGACAGCAGTACTCGTTCTCTACGCAGCTCAAGATCGATCAAAACAATGAGTTTATTCCTGGACTCAGTGGAATGGCATCGTACACATACGGACGCACGCAGGATCTTAACTCATCGACTGCTGCTACGGCCGGCTCTCAATGGACAAGTACCGATGCCATCGACCCTAACAACGTGACCGTAGGCATTTCCAATTTTGACCAGCTGCACCGGATTGCGATTAATGCTACATATGCATACACATGGACCAAGGGCTACATCACGTCGCTTGGCGTTTTCTACTCAGGCGCTTCGGGACGTCCATACTCGATAAGCTACGCTCAAGATTACAACGGCGATAATGCCGCCGGTGGTAATGACCTTGTCTACATCCCACGCGAAGAAGACTACAACACACGCGTTGTGATTCCGAAGCCAACAGATGCCTCCGATCTTCGTTCGCCCGATCAGATCTGGGCCCAGATGATGGCACTGATCAATTCTAATCCTATCCTGAAATCATATCAGGGACAGATCCTTCCACGGAACGCGCTGCGCGAGCCATGGATCAACCAGCTCGACCTGCGGCTCACACAAGACATCCCCGGTTTCTCAAATCACAAGGTTCAGTTCACACTTGATGTGCAGAACTTCCTGAACCTTCTGAATCCTTCATGGGGCTTGCAGCGCTTTGTAGACTTCCAGAGCTCCAACCTCTTTGGACTGGTGCTCAACAGTCAGAACAAGCCGTTCGACAATCAGGGCCGATTGATGATGTCCTACACAGAACCTGTCACAAATGGACAGGCCGGGATTTACAATACCGACAACTTCTTCTCACGTTGGCGCATGCAGATCGGCATGCGATACTCATTCTAACGTATGCGAACTCGAACATTCTCTCTTGTGCTCACCCTGGCAGTAGCGGTTCTCGCCTCTGCTTGTAGCGATGGGGTGATTACGTTCCCTACCCCAGATCCGGCTCAGGTTCGGATTGTGAACGTCACACAAAACGTGCCCGTTACCCGCGTCATCTTCGACAGCACGATTGTCCTCGATGCTGCCCGAGGGCAAGCTTCACAATATGTTGAGATCGCTGCCGGCAGACCTGTGACGTTTACGCTTGGTTCACCGAACAAGATTTATCGTTCAAACCTGCGTTATACACTCGGTGGTAATGCTCGTGTAATCTTGTTTGCCAGAGGCGACACCAATGGACTGGTTGAGTTTCGTCGGGAGATTCAAGACACAACACTACCAAGCGGCACTCCGCATGCTGTGATACGATTCACGCACATGGCTGAGAATGTCGACAAAGCGTATTTTGTCGAGGTTTGGTCGAATGGCCAGCGGCTGATGACCCAAGATTTCGAGCCAGGTATCAGTTCACCAACGTACACTATCATTCAACCAGGCACGCACACGTTTGAGATTCGGGAAGCCGGGACAACCAACGTGCTCGCAACGCTGACGAATGTCCAACTGTTCGCAGGCTTGTCGTACATGTTGTACACATACGATACCCAAACACAGACAACAGACGATCTCACACTCGACATTTTCTAACCCTCTCTATCTTTTGAGTCATTCATGATGCACCGTCTCTCACTTTCCATCGCTCTACTTGTTGGGCTTTCGACAGCACTGTATGCGCAAGACCCGATCTCTATTGCCGAGGCCAAGAAGCAAGAGTTCAACAGCACCGTGACAAAAGTTGCAGGACGCGTGACCTCTGCTTCGCAGCTCTCAAACGTTGTCTACATGCAAGACCGTAGTGCAGGAGTTGCGGTTTTCAATGAGCAGATGCGCAATGGAGTGAAGATCGGCGACTCAGTCGTTGTCGAAAATGCCACCCTTACGGAGTTCGGTCAGACAACAGGCGCGCCTGGCACTGGTCTCACGCAGCTTGGTGGATCTGGTCTGCGTTTTACCGTCGTACCAATCCAGCGCGAAGAGCCTGCAGCCAAGAGCACGACTATTCCGAACATCGGTGAAGGCAACGAAGCAGTTCTCGTGAAGCTTCGCAAGGTTCGCTTTGTAGAAACGGGCCGCTTCGAGGGTAATCGCAGCTACAACGCAATTGACAACTTTGGCAACGACATCGTGATCCGCATTGACCGTGCATGTGAGATTGGCGTCAACAACTTGGAAATCCCATCGGGCGACGTCGACATCGTGGGCGTTGTGAGTCAGTTCCGCGGCGCATATCAAGTTCTTCCTCGTCTTGCACAAGATGTTGGCTTGCCCCCTATCGCCGTTGATACCGTTAGCAAGTCGCGCACCTTCGACATGACCACATGGAACCTTGAGTGGTACGGCACTGCAGACACAACGTTGGGTCAGCGCAACAAGGACCTTCAGCGTCAGCGTATCCGCATCATCATGGATACGGTGCAAGCAGATATCTATGCGCTTCAGGAAGTGATCTCAGATCAAGCCCTAGCAGCATTGAGTGATTCCATCAAGGGAACGTACGGACGCCTGTTTGCAACGGAAGTAACATCGGATCAGAAGCTTGCCTACATCTACAACTCAAGTACCGTCAAGCCAGTCGACAATGGCCTTGCCGTCAACGGTGGTGCGCGTGCATGGGGTAATGGCCGCTTCCCATTCCGCGTAACATTTGATGCAACGGTAGAAGGTGTCACAAAGCGCGTGAGCATCTTCAACATTCATGCGAAGGCAACCAGCGACTCAACAGCAGCTGATGACTATCAGCGTCGTAAGACTGATGCCGAGACGTTCCACCAGTACTTGAAGGATTTCTACGGCGACGGTAATGTTGTTGTCATGGGCGACTTCAACGACCGACTTCTAGCGACAACTGTGGACTCAACGCTGCCATCATGCTACTCGGTGTTTTTGAACGACCAAGACAACTGGTTCGCCGCAACAGCCGAGCTGGAGCGCCAAGGTCTTTCATCATACATCGGCTTCAACCGTGGATTCCTCGATCACATCGTTGTTTCGAGTGAGATGAAGCCCCTTCACTACCGCACATTTGTGGAGTCACCAGAGCGCTATCTCACATCATACTCAACAACAGTATCTGATCACCGTCCGGTTACTGGACGTTTCTTCCTCAACGCTGTGACATCTGTTGACGAAGAACGCGAAATGTCATCGAACGTTCGCATCTCTCCAAACCCGATGACAACAAGCGGCATGATGGAAATCGTGGCTCAGCAAGGGGGCTCACTCCGCGTAGAGATCACAGACGCTACCGGCAACACGCAGGTACTCTTCAACGAGACCATTGCCCCATCTATCCAACTGATTTCTATTCCAGTCAACGAACTCGCATCGGGCACGTACCTCGTTCGCACAACACTCAACGGCGCAGCAACAACAAAGAACGTGGTTGTTGTTCGGTAAGGGCGAGCCGGTGGCTCGCTCGGAATGGGTGGCTCGCCCGGAAGTGGTAAAATCCAATCAGAAAAAAGGGGCGCGATGTTTCGCGCCCTTTTTTTGTGCGTCATCGGGCGAGCCACCGGCTCGCCCCTACAGACATATCGCGTGGGATATCAGCGCCACCGCTGCCGTCTCTGCGCGGAGCCTGTTGCTGCCGATACGCCAGCGAACAACGTTTTGCATTGACGAGAGAATCTCGAGTTC
>CANGZU010000149.1 GCA_947458785.1 Ignavibacteria bacterium | reverse complement strand
TTATCTATCAACATCTCATCCAAGAACGGAGGAACTCATGATCTCCAAAGAACGCAAGGCAGAGATCATCGCCAAGTATGGCGGTTCAGCTGCAAACACAGGTAAGCCTGAAGTGCAGGTCGCTCTCTTGACAGAGCACATCACAGCATTGTCGGGTCATGCATCGCAGCATAAGAAAGATCACCACTCACGTCGTGGTCTGATTATGCTGGTTGCAAAGCGTAAGAATCTGCTTTCATACCTGATGAAGAACGACCTTCAGCGCTATCGCGAAATCATCGCTGCGCTTGGTCTTCGTAAGTAAGTCTTTTCTCTTGTGGTGGCGGAACAGGTACTGATTCCGCCACCCTTCTATTGTACCTGCGGGTACGCATAAATATTCGGTGTCGTGGCACTCTTTGTCAAGGGGCTGGAAACATAAGCCCCATGACAAGGAGTGGTTGTTGACCGCGATGCCGAGATTCTTTCTCGTTCATTTCTGTAGTTCATACAGGAGCATCTATGAAGTCTGTCAAACGGACAATCAACGGCAAAGACCTGATCATCGAGACAGGTCGATTTGCCAAGCTCTCTGCTGGGGCGGTCATGCTGACCTACGGCGAGACAATGGTATTGGTTACAGCAAACGCAAGCGCTGAACCAAAGCCAGATATCGATTTTCTTCCACTTACCTGTGAATACCGCGAAAAGCTTGCCTCTTCTGGTAAGATCCCAGGTGGTTTCTTCCGCCGTGAAGCGCGTCCTACGAACAAGGAGATCCTTTGCTCGCGCCTCATGGACCGTCCGCTGCGCCCCCTCTTCCCGAAAGAATGGCGCAACGACACGCAAGTAATCGCAACCGTCTACTCCTACGACATGGAGAACGAGCCGGATGTGCTCGGTACAATCGGTGCATCTGCTGCACTGATGATCAGCGATATCCCGTTCAAAGGGCCGATTGCTGAGGTGCGTGTTGGTCGTGTGAACGGTGAGTTCGTGATCAATCCGACCTTCTCGCAGATCCAGGAATCAGATCTCGACATTATCGTTGCTGGTTCCGACTCGTCGATCGTAATGGTCGAAGGCTCAAGCAATGAGATCTCGGAAGATGACTTCGTCGCAGCTATGGAGTTCGGGCATCACTGGATTCGTGAGATCAATGCCATGCAGCGTGAGCTTATGGACATGCTCACAATCACCAAGCGTGCACCAGTATCGAGTGAGCCCCCTTCTGAAATCGTTGCCGCAATCGAAGCTGCAATTGTTGCTCCCATCCAAAAGCAGATTCGCATCGAATCATCGAAGGAACAGCGTTCAGCATTCCGTACAGAGGTCAAGACACTTGCAACGAATGCAGTTGCTGAAGTTGTTGCTGCTAATCCAGACGCGTATGTCAATGTAAAAATTGACAAGCTCGTCGGAGGTATCGTCAAGAAGATCGAAGCACGTGAAATGCGCGAGATGATCTTGCAAGAGGGACGTCGTCTCGACGGACGCTCAACTACGCAGATACGTCCGATCACTGTTGAAACAGGCGTACTTCCACGCACGCACGGCTCGGCACTCTTTACACGTGGAGAGACACAGTCGCTCACGACTATTACGCTTGGTACAAAGAAAGACATGCAGCTCATCGATGGCCTTATGCCAACGTATGAGATCGGATACATGCTGCACTATAACTTCCCGCCATTTTCAACTGGTGAGACAGGTCGATTCGGCTTTACAAGCCGCCGGGAGACAGGTCACGGAGATCTTGCTGAACGCTCAATCAAGCCGTTCATTCCATCGACAACAGACTTCCCGTATACCATCCGTGTTGTATCGGACATTCTTGAGTCGAACGGCTCATCATCGATGGCAACTGTCTGCGCAGGTTCGCTCGCGTTGTTCCATGCTGGTGTTCCGATGAAGAAGGCCGTCGCAGGTATTGCGATGGGTCTGATCATGGAAGACTCTCGTGTAGCGGTGTTGAGCGACATCCTTGGTGATGAAGACTTCCTTGGCGACATGGACTTCAAGGTCACCGGTACAAACGAAGGCATTACGGCTTGCCAGATGGACATCAAGATCGAAGGATTGTCGGTAGACATCATGCGTACAGCTTTGCAGCAAGCGCGCGACGGACGTCTGCACATCCTTGGCATCATGAACGAGCACATGTCTGCTCCAAATGCCGAACTGTCACAGTACGCTCCAAAGCTTACAACGATCCAGATCCCAGTCGAAACCATTGGTGCGGTTATCGGACCAGGTGGCGAAATGATTCGCAGCATCGTGAAGGAAACTGGTGCGGAGATCAACATCGACGATGATGGCACGATCACGATCGCAGCTGTGAATCAGGAAAGTGCCGATGCAGCTATCGCACGCATCCGTGATATCACGAAGCCGATTGAACTTGATAGCATCATCAAGGGCAAGGTCAAGGAGATCCGTGAAGGTCTTGGTGCCTTCATCGAACTCAAGCCAAAGAAGGAAGGCCTTCTGCACATCTCGCAAATCGATTACAAGCGCGTTGAAAATGTAGCAGACGTTCTCAAGGTTGGAGACATCATTGAAGTCAAGGTTGTAGAAGTACAGCCTGACGGAAAGATTCGTCTATCTCGCAAGGCGCTTCTTCCAGTGCCAGAAGGCATGGAAGCAGAAGAGTACGTGCCGCGCGGACCTCGTCCAGGCGGTGATCGCTTTGGTGGTGATCGTGGCGGACGCGGTGGAGATCGTGGTGGTCGCGGCGGTGATCGTGGTGGAGACCGAGGCGGACGTGGTGGCGATCGCGGCGGTGACCGTGGTGGACGCAGCTTCGACCGTGACCGTGGTGGCGATCGTGGTCCACGCGGAGATCGCGACGGCGATCGTGGTCCACGCCCAGAGCGCAGACACGACGACCGTCCAGAACGTGGCGGCGATGAGCCACGTCAGGAACGTCCACGTGATAATGGTGGTGATGGTGGCGGAGACTTCTTCGTCGGCTAAGCATCACAGAAGTGAAGCAACAGCAAGCCCCTTTCAGAGAAATCTGCAAGGGGCTTTTTCGTTGTCGTAATTTGTCGCGATGAAATCGCTTGCGCTTGCACTTATACTCGGAAGCACGCTGTGCCTGGCACAGGTCAAGTACCCCGATACACGGCGTGTTGACGTCCGTGATACGTTCCATGGCATAGTAGTGCCAGATCCATACAGATGGTTAGAAGATGATCGTGATCCTGAAGTTGAACGCTGGGTTGCATCGCAGGCCGATGTTGCTGAGAAGTATCTGGCACAGATTCCTTTTCGTAAAAAGATGTATGACGTGCTCGATCAGCTCAATAGCGCAGAAACATATTCAGCTCCTTGGCGCAGAGCTGGCGTAATGTACTTCTATAGAAATACTGGACGCCAAAACCACAGCGTGCTGTATCGTCAGCCTGACGGTGCTAAAGACCCCGAGGTTCTGCTCGACCCAAACACCTTTAGTGCAGATGGCACCATCTCGCTTGCCTTTGCTAGCGTGAGCCAAGATGGCAAGTACCTTGCCTTTGGCAAGTCTCAGGCAGGATCGGACTGGCGTGATATCTACGTGATGGACCATGCAACCAAGCGCATGCTTGAAGACACCATTACATGGGTCAAGAACAGCGGTGTGAGTTGGTACAAGAACGGATTCTATTACTCGCGCTATGCAGCAAAGAATGGCGACACAAAGTCCCTTACTGCGAAGAACTCCTATCAGCAAGTGATGTACCATCGTGTTGGTACACGTCAGTCCGAAGATGTTCTTGTCTTTGCCGACCCGGCGCTGCAGCAGGCATTCATTGGGTGTTTTGTTCCAGAGGACAGTCCGTTTCTGATCCGCACGGTGCGTCTTGCAGCATCGAATGGGAATGCCGTGTACATACGTCATGTTGACTCAACACGAGCCCCTTGGAAGAAGATCTGGGATTCCGAAACAGACTCTTGGTATCCAAGTCACTACCACAATGGGATGCTCTATGGCACCAGTACGCAGGATGCTCCCACAGGCAAGCTGGTTAGACTTATAGACCCACTTGGAAGTGCCAAGTTCGAGACGATCGTCCTAGAGCGCGACTACGTGCTTGATGATGTATCGTATGGGGCTGGCAAGATCTTTCTCACGTGGATGAAGGACGTACAGCACATGGTAGAGATCGCCGATATGGATGGTAAGATTACAGGTACGGTTGCGCTTCCAAAGAATGGCTCGGTTTC
>CANGZU010000148.1 GCA_947458785.1 Ignavibacteria bacterium | reverse complement strand
GCAACGGCCAGTCCCACACTAAGACCCATGATCATGGGTTGGTCCATAAAAACATACCTCCTTGCACCCTCACGGTGCTTTCGAATGTCCACACCGTGCTGCATCGGGCGGACGGGAATAAAAGGAGCCGCACCCCACTACCCTGGACCAAATAGTCCAGTTGTGTTTTCGATTGGTAAAAGAACCAGAGGGACCGCACGGTGGGTACCATCCTGAGTATCGCTGACTTCCACTGAGACGGCTTGTTGACCGTTCTTACCGCGAAGGCAAGTGAGGCCTGTCATTGATATCCAGAGACTAGTTCCCTGGAATGAAAAACTTGTATGGTTCTTTTTCAAGCGTGCGACAACAGTAGCGAAGTGCGGCTACACGGTTTATCAGCCTATCACGTTGAAAGGAGGAGTTACAAAAGGGGCTGGTGCGCAGCGCGCTCCAGATACTGAGTCATCTTATCAAGTTCTTCAGCCACTGCCCTGGTCGCCTGAACGTGCTGTTCTTTTTCGTCGAGGTATTTCTCGGCAATATTTAACGCCGCTAGGACGGTAAGGGTAGGTGTAGACTGCTCCCGCAGAGTTTGCTGTAAATGCTGAACTTGAATGTTGACTTCACGTACTGATTGTTTGATCTTCTCTTCGTTTTCCCCACGAAGAGTAAGGTCTTTTCCGCCTATTTGTACTCGTATCGCTTTCGACATGATGTAGCTGTCAAAAAGTTCGTTGTCGATGTGACAAGTTAGGAAATCCCGAGCAAATGTGCGACTCGGCTTGCAAGATTGTCGAGTCGGTCAGCAAGGGCTTCCATTTCCTCTGGACTTAGCCCCTTTCCTGAACCTTGCTCGTGAATGATCTGACGTGAATCCTCGGATGCGATTGGCATGCCGAAGAGGCTCATTTGGTTGCGAAGATCTGGGTCTTCGATGTGGCGCAACCCTGCTGCACGGTATAGCTCCACGATGCCCATGGCCTTTTCGAGCTGTTGTTGGAGCAACTCGATTTCGTCCTGCAACACCGCCATGCGCTCTTCTGCATCAGCTGCCTTTGAGGCAATGAGTTCAAGTTCTGAGAGCCTATGCTGCAGGGCTTCGAGCTCAAGGCTCGAGGCCTGTACATGCACATACGATTCGACAGGAGCAGGTTCAGCGTGGGCTTGTTGCAGGGCATCCTGAGCATCCAACAATGCCCGTTGCAAACTGGTTACTTCAACTTCAATGGCTTGGTACTTCTCGGCAAGCATCAGGTAATCGTCATTCAACTGCGACTTTTCGGTCTTCATCCGCTCCATGGTTTGGCGAACCTCGGCAGCTTCGAGTTGTGCTTCTGAGAGCTTCTTCTCATGAACCTCGTTCAAAGCGGCGAGATCTGCTAGGGTGGTCTTGGATTGACGTTCTACAAGGTCTTCATATTGAACCTGCAGCAACGCTAGCTCATCCTTGACACCACGCAACTCAGCTTCGCGGGCACTTACCTGCAGCTCGTACTCACACAACTCCATGCGGGCTTGCGAGAGATCAGCGTGCAGTCGGTCTAGATCCTCTGCTGTGCTGCGAAGACGTTGCAGTTCATCGTTCTGCCTGGAAAGCTCTTCTTCCAGATGCTTCCGTGATTCCTCAGCAGTACCAGCTGTTTCGGCAAAGCGCGACTCAAGCTGCTGAATTGTCGACTGAGCCCCCAAGAGTTCTTCCAACAGAGCCGTTGCACGCTCCTCTGTTGCTTGGAGTACCGAATTCACATTCGCTGACTCTTGATCACGGTCTGCGAGCACTGATTCGTACTCTCTGTTTCGTTGTTCAGCTTGCTCGGTAAGCTCCCGAATCTGGGCATCCAGCACGTCAACCATTTCGTTCGATGCCGAGGCCGCAGACGCCTGCTCGTTTGCGAACTTGAGTTCGGACTCAAGACGAGTATTCTGAGCACGCAGCTGGACCACTTCCTGACGCAAGGTCACAATCAGCTCTGCACTAGAGCGAACCGTGTCCCAAAACTTGATCAGCGAAGCAGTTATGTCAGACGCAGCAGGCGCTGCATGCTGAGACATGGCATGCTCCTGCAAAGGTTCATGTTGACTATCTGGGTTAAGGAGTGAACTCATACTACTTACTCTCCCCCTCTGTTGTTGTTTGCATTGTAATTCCACGCACCCGGGCGTGGAGTCGGTTTACTGCTATCGCTAGGACACTTGATATCACCGACTCAACATCTGCATCCTGTAACGTACGCTCGTGCGACCGAAATGTCATCCGCACACCAACGCTTTTATGTCCCTTCTCGAGTGACCCGCCGGAGAAGACATCAAATACACGCGCATCTTCAATGATGGCCGTGCCACACTCCCGGACAAGGTCAAGGATTTGCTTTGCACTCACCGCATCAGGAACCACCAGTGCCAAATCCCGCTCAACAGCAGGGAATGTTGCAAAGGCTTTGTACTGCGAACGTTGCTGTGGTATCGCACGCACATCGATGATCGCCGCCATGACTGACGTCTCAACTCCATGCGAGGAGCTAAACTGCGGCAGTAACTCTCCAGCAACACCAATGTGAACACCATTGATCATGATGTCCACGCAGTTTTCACTGAACGGCGCTAATGGTGCATTACATGGGACTGTCACGATGGCACCCGAGATTACCTTGAGATCACCGAGCAGATCATAAAGATCCAGCATACGCGACTGCTGATACCACTCTTGATTGGTTGAGCCGCAGACAAGCATGCCGAATACCTCACGCTGCTGTATGCCAAACTCATTCTTCGAATTGCGTTCAAACGTCGATCCAAACTCCATGAGTTTTATCGCAGAAGCCCCATGACGCAGGTTATGCGATGCAACCTTCAAGAGCGATGGCAAGAGCGATGACCGCATCATCGAGAACTCTTGTCCGAGTGCATTCTTGAGTCGCACCGAAACAGATGCATCAAGCGCATCGTCAGGCGACCCCAGTACGTTCGTTACGCAGTCTACATACCCACGGGCGACAAGCCCAGTGCGTATGCGCTCACGTTGTGCGTGCCCATGCTTGCCCCCTGCCTTGAGATGTTCGGGCAGTTGCGCACCAGCGATGGACATCATTGCACGCTGTGATGATGGGATATTATCGATGCCATACATCCGCATGACTTCTTCGGCAATATCGGCCTCTATTCGCACATCTGCGCGCCATGAAGGGGGCATAACAGATCGTTTGGCATTACCACCGCCATCAACGACTCCGAACCCAAGCGATCGAAGCATAAGGTCGATGCGCGCATCGTCGATTGCAATGCCGAGTAGCGAGCGCACCCTATTGTAATCAACCGCAATCGGATCTGCCGGCGCCATTGGCGAACCAACTTCCGTGCGAATTCCCGAGCTGCCCCTTGCAAGGTCACACAGCATGGCAACAGCAAGATCTGCCGCCGAGCGCACACCTGCTGGGTCTACTCCTCGCTCAAACCGGTACGAGGCATCGGTGCTAAGGCCAAGCTTCTTTGCCGTGCGACGGATCGATGTTGGATGGAAGTATGCAGACTCGATCACAACCGTTGTTGTGGTCTCATCGATCTCTGAGTTTTGTCCACCCATCACACCTGCCACGGCAATCGGACGCTCTCCATCACAGATGAGAAGCATTTCAGCATCCAGCTGACGCTCCTTGCCATCAAGAAGCGTTATCGCGGATTCATCAGCATGCGGCGTACGAACAACAATGGCATTGCCGCGAAGCTTTGCCATGTCGAATGCATGAAGGGGCTGCCCCATCTCCATATTGATGTAATTCGTGATATCAACGATCACGTTACGTGGACGCAGTCCAAGAGCTATGAGACGGTCCTTAAGCCACGACGGACTCTCCACCACACGCACGCCAGTTACGACATGTGCTATATAGTGCGGACACAGCTCACTGGTCTCTACTTTCACTGCAATTGTTGCGCCATCACAGCTCGTTGGTGTAGCTGGCGTCCGCGGCTGCGGCACTACAACCGGCGCATCATCGTAGACTGCAGCGTAGGCTGCAAGCTCGCGCGCGATACCAACATGCGAAAGGCAATCAGCACGGTTCGGCGTAATGGCGATGTCGTAGATCACATCGTCGATCTTGAGGGCTTCGGCAAGGGGCGCACCAGCAACGAGCGAATCATCGAGCACCCAGATGCCCGATGCGTCTTCACCTAAGTTCAGCTCTGCCTGCGAGCAGATCATACCCTGCGAAGTAACACCGCGAAGTGGACGCTCCTCGATT
>CANGZU010000147.1 GCA_947458785.1 Ignavibacteria bacterium | reverse complement strand
CTCACGAAGTCATTCCGGATGCATCCAGACCTATGTGATGCAGTAAATGCTCTCTGCATGGGTTTCTTTGCCAATCCTTCGTCGTCAGCGTCTGCGGTATCTGGTTACGATGTGGACTATGAGCCCCTTATCGCAGGACTGACTCTTGCCAAGGATCCAGCGACTTGTAGAGTGCACATCGCCGAGAATGGTTCGATGGAGGAGGCAGACCTTGTAGCACAGTCGATTGCACGCACGCTCGAGAGCCGAGAGGAATTACGTCCCAAAGACATCGCAGTACTTGTCCCGACAAATACGCTGAAGACCGAAGTAGCCGGTGCGCTACGTCGGTTGAATGTTCCGTTTACGATCTATGGCGGACGTTCGTTCTTCAGCAGGCCAGAGGTTGCCGACGTTCGCAATGCTCTTATCGCCTGTATCGAACCGAGTAACAATCGTGCAACGGCGAGTGTGATGCGATCACCAATTCTACAATGCAGCGATGATGACATTCTTGCAGCATCGTTAAAGGGACAGACCTCGAGTATTCAAGATGGTCTGACGCAACTGGTAACGTCAGGTGTGGCAAGTGATCGCCAACGAGCAGCATGTGGCTTCTTCCAACGTTTTACAGAAGAGCTGGCCACAAATCCTGTCCACGAGATCATTGAGCGAATGTTGAATCATACCAATTGGTATACGACGGTTGCTGCTGAAGAACGCTACGACCAAATGGTGGTCAACATCGATAAGCTTATCGCAACATGCCGTGATGTGATCTCCCAAGGGGGAGCGTCGCTTCATGATGTGTTGCGTGCAATTGCCGTTCCTACCAAGGATGATGAGCCTGAGGGCACAATCCTCAGTGATGACGATGCAGTGCACGTCATGACACTCCACATGTCGAAGGGACTTGAGTTTAAGGTTGTCGCTCTTGCTGGGCTTGCGTCGAAGCGTCCCTCTGACAGTATCATCGAGACCACAGAGATAGGACTTACCTTTTCGTTGCCCAAGGACTATCGTCCTGTTGACCAGCCTGCAAGCTTGGTACAGATCGCCCCCTCTCTTTCGCATACGTGCAACAAGTGGATTGCTTCTCAGCGTCGACGTGCCGAAGATCGCAGGCTGCTCTATGTTGCGTTGACGCGGGCCAAGGAGGAATTGATCCTATGCCTGCCCGAAGATCGCCATGAACAGCGTCCTCAAGGTCTTGCAGGCATGCTCACCGACGGACTAGCACGCTACGAGTTTGCTCAGGTGATCAATCCCGAAGAGCTTGCCTCGGCAGTATACAGTGGCGGCAGTGTAGAAGAGGATAGACCGCTTCTCGACATGACGATGCAACTTGACCCACTGGAACGTTGGACAAGAACACCAAGCTCGACCATCACCTATCAGCACTCGTCTGGTGAAGCATCTACTAAGTCAAGTTCGACGATTGGTTCGGCCATCCATGACGTGCTCGCCGAGCTTCTCAAAGAGTCGACGCAACTCTCAGATGATGATCTTATGGAGCGGATCGTTCGCTCGCTGCTTACGAGCGGACTCTCACGAGGTCAGGCATCCGAAGCTGCTGTCGAGGTCTTCACAACGCTTCGATCTGGATTGGTCACTAGCATCAGCCACGTCCTCACTGATGTCCGCATTGAACAACAGCTTGCAATGATGGACAACGACTTACTCATGCATGGCGTTCTCGACGTGCGATTGCCCATGATCGATGGCCTTATCGAAGTATGGGACTGGAAAACATCATCGATCAGAGGTAAGGACCATATGCTGGAGCAAGGGGCTATATACACGCCTCAAATGCAGGGCTATGCGTCACTGTGCTTTGCAGCGTACCCAGAATGCAAGAGTGTACGAACGCGACTCGTTTTCACAAAGGCGCTGCTCAAAGGAATGGACCCATCATTCGTGATCGAGTTCGAGCGCCCTACGACCTGATTGCCTCGCCGGCGGCATATCCAGAGCTCCATGCCCATTGGAAGTTATATCCGCCCAGCCAGCCAGTCACATCGACAACCTCGCCGATGAAATAGAGTCCAGCTTGAATTCTGCTCTCCATTGTTTTCGAGGATAGCTCACGTGTATCGACGCCGCCCGAGGTAACCTCCGCCTTGGCATAACCTTCTGTATCGTGGAATGGCAACGTCCAGTGCTGCATTGTGTTGATGACATTCTCCGTTGTCTGCTTCGGCATGGAGTTGATCGCGCAGTGCAGTCTGTCATCTGGCCATACATCAAGTAGTCGCTGCGGAAGACGTGAACGGAGCGTATTACCGAGATGTCTTTTTTCCGACGGGAAATCCTCAACAAGTTGCTCAATGGATACATCTGGCAAGAGGTTGATCGTAAACTCATCTACATCCCGTGCATACGAGGAGGCTTGCAGTATTGCCGGACCGCTTAGCCCCTTGTGCGTAAACAGGATGTTCTCGCGGAACTGTGCGTTGCCTGCCTTGACAATGCACGGTGTGCTCACACCAGAGATCGATCCAAAGGCCTGCCAAGCACTCTGAGGGAACACAAGGGGCACTAGTGCCGGCATAGGTTCTACGATACGATGTCCGAAGGTGCGTGCTATGCGATAGCCAATATCGGATGCACCTAGCGACGGGATGCTGAGTCCACCAGTGGCAACCACAACACTATCAGCCGAGAAGTTGCCCGCACTTGTGCACACAACAAACTGCCCGTCATGCCGAACCTCATCGACTAGCGTTCGATAGTGAATCTCTACCTGTGCGGCGTGACATTCCTTGAGCAGCATGTCGATGATCTGCTGGGCTGAACCGTCGCAGAAGAGTTGACCCAGCGTCTTTTCGTGCCATGCTATCTCGTGGCTATCGACAAGTGCAATGAAGTCATCAGGTGTGTACCGTGCCAGCGCCGAACGGGCAAAGTCTAGATTCTCCGACAAAAAGTTCTGATGCGTCACAACACGGTTGGTGAAGTTGCAACGTCCACCGCCTGAGATGCGGATCTTCTTCCCTGCCGTGGCATTGCCCTCAAGCACGGCCACACGTTTGCCCCATGCGGCAGCGTGCGCTGCGCAAAAGAGTCCAGCGGCGCCTGCACCGATGACGATGACTTCGTACGTAGACACAGCAGATTACTTAGCGATCATCATCGATGATGTCGAGCTAAACACACCGGCCGATATCCGAACGAAGTAGAGTCCTGCCGAATAATTCGCCGTGTTGATCTTGATTGCATACTCGCCCCCTGAGAGCGTCACAGCGCCGTCGAGCATTGTCTCTACAATGCTTCCACGTGCATCGAGGATCTCCAAAACAACAGGAACGGTTTCCTGCATGCGGAAGGTCACAAGGGCGTTGTCGATAGCAGGCTGTGGATGCACCGTGAGACGGGGCTTACCAACACTTGCGAACTTGACAACGGAGATGTTGCACTTACCCGATGTTACAAATGGGGTGTTGCCTCCCTGCGGAACAATATCCAGGAACTGCAACGAGTCTGATGAGTACCCGTTGGTTTGCAGACTTATGTCAGTCTGCGATACTTCCGGAACAGCAACCACAAATCGCAATGATGCAATTGGTCCAGAACGGGTTGTATCGGCACCACGCACGGCAATGTCGATCTCGCCAGGCTGCACTTCGGTAACGCTCGTCTTTGATGGTTTCGTGATTGATGCGGTTCCGATGTACTTGAGAGATCGCGGTGCGTAGTTTACCTTGACATCATAGTTCAATCCGTTGAGCCAGTATTCCACCCCACCGTAGGTTGCCGAGACATCCTTATCAATCATCACCGGCACATCGATCGTATCACCTATGCCCCCTCGGACAGTATCGGGAACAAAAAACTTCTGCGTTGGCAACAAGGCAACATCAAACTCTGGAGCATAGCCAAAACCACGCACGTTTGTGGTGTCGCGCACGTCGCAAGGATATGCACTGATGACGGTAACATTTGTATCGATGCCGTTCTCGGAGCGCGGACAGAACCTCAAAGTCACAACAGCAGAATCACCTGGCTGAATGGAATCACCAATAGCTGGCACACTGCCAACAAGCGTCGTGTACTGCGGTAGATCTACCAAGGCATTGACAGCATTTGCAACATCACCTGTGTTGACAACCGTGATGGTACGATCAGCACATTCGAGAATGCGTACAGAATCAAACTGCACTGGCTGTGAGATGTTGATGTCGGACTTCCGAGCAATGATCGTTCCCTTGTCACCTGAGGCGATCAGGCGGTACAGAATCACGTCCTCAGTGTCAAAGTTGATACTGTCAATCGTGAGCTTGCTGTTCGCACGGTTATTGTTGAGCGTAACAAAACGCATCGT
>CANGZU010000146.1 GCA_947458785.1 Ignavibacteria bacterium | reverse complement strand
GTTTGCGGCATTGGTGTGTTTCTAGGCAACCTTGAAGACACAGCTGTGATGATAGAGGAGCTACAGCGTCGTGCAGGTGGTTCTCTGCTTGTCGCAGCCGACTATGAGTTTGGCCTACCGATGCGGTTAGAAGGGGGCATCTCGTATCCCCGCGCCATGGCCCTTGGCAAATGTTCTGCTGAGACGACAGAATACATCGCATCGTTGATTGCTCATGAGGCACATGCTCTCGGTGTGCATTGGAATTGGGCACCAGTTGCCGACATCAACTCCAATCCAGATAACCCGATCATCAACACACGAAGTTTTGGAGAAGACCCTCTCGGTGTTGCCGAACAGGTAAACGCATATGTCCGCGGAACCCAAGCACAAGCTGTGTTAGCCTGTGTCAAACACTTTCCAGGTCACGGCGATACGACAGTGGATTCACATGTGGCGTTGCCAACGATAGATGTATCGGAAGACACTGCTGCTGTACGCGAGTTTGTTCCGTTTACGTCAGCCATAGCCTCTGGTGTTGGTTCGGTAATGGTCGGACACATCGTTGTACCGTTTCTTGATGCCCAGCTGCCGGCATCGCTGTCTCACAATGTGATCACAGGACTCCTGCGCGGGAGAATGGGCTTCGATGGACTTGTCTGCACTGATGCATTGGACATGCATGCCATAGCCGACCGCTGGCCGAGCGGAGAGGCGGCAGTGCTGGCGCTCGAGGCAGGGGCCGATATTGCCTTGATGCCGGATGATGTAGAGGAGGCCATTACCGCCATTGCGCAGGCCATTGAATCTGGACGGCTTTCACAAGAGCACTTGGATGCATCGCGCAGGCGAATTGATTCAGTTAAACAGACGTATGTCCGCGGCGCAGCCCGCACAAGCAATCATCACCCCAATGTGGTTGATCAATCAACACACGCAATGTTTGCGCTCAAAGCTGCCGATGAAGCCCAGCATGTGGCAGGTAACTCTGCCGCGCTGCCCATAACACGGTATCAACATGTTGCTGCACTGGCAGTTGTGTCGGATGCCGATATGGCTTCGGCCACGACATGGTTTCAGGCCCTAACGCAGGCCGTGGAAATGAACATCGATTGCGGATACATCGATGGTTCGATATCTGATCGAGAAGTCGAAGACCTCGCGCATGGCTTGGCCGAGGCAGACGTTCTGGTCCTTGCGCTCTTTGGCAAGGCTATAGCATACCGTGGAAGTCTCCCAGGGGGCGAGAGAGTGCCGGAGATCGCTAAGCGACTTGCCGCCGGACGCCCAGTGATCGTTGTAGCGTGTGGAAGCCCATATGGTATCGACCGCATCGACTCTGCGTGTACGATCTACACGTACTCCGACACACTGCCGTCGATCGCAGCAAGCGTGATGAGATTAATCGGTAGGAATGTCCGATAGAATTACCGTAACTTGTTCAAAAATGACTGTACGTGAATCCGACGGCAGGCTGCAAGCCCCGTAAAATAAGGAAATCAGTACTAGCGGTAATTATGACCAACATTGGTAAAAACTTATGAAAACGCTGCTCGTCACAGGTGGGGCAGGCTTTATTGGTAGCAACCTAGTGCGCCTGATCGCACGGGAAGGACGCTATCGCATCATAGTCCTCGATGCACTGACGTATGCAGGAAACCTCGAGAACATTCAGGACGTCGTCAACGGCGATACCGTCACGTTTGTTCATGGCAGCATTACTGATGCCGCACTTGTAGCGTCGATCTTAGCAAACGCAGATATTGATGCCATCTTGCATCTTGCCGCTGAGTCGCATGTAGATCGATCGATACAATCAGCAGCCCCCTTCATCGAGACCAACGTGGTTGGCACTCTTGTTCTGCTCGAAGCAGCGAAAGCTGCTGGCGTGCGAAGGTTTGTCCATGTTTCTACAGACGAGGTCTATGGTACACTTGGACCAGATGATCCTGCATTTACCGAAGAAACCCCACTACAGCCGAATTCGCCCTACAGCGCATCGAAGGCTTCCTCTGATCTGCTTGTGCGTTCCTTTGTGCATACGCACGGCATGGATGCGGTGATCACGCGTTGCTCCAACAATTACGGACCTTACCAGTTCCCAGAAAAGTTTATCCCGCTCATGACGCTCAATGCTATTGATGGCAGGGGGCTCCCAGTCTACGGCGATGGACTCCAGGTTCGTGATTGGCTGCACGTAGAGGATCATTGCCGGGGCATTATGATGGCTTATGAGCAAGGGAAGGCAGGGGAGGTATACAATTTCGGCGGCTATGGCGAAGAGAAGAATATCGTTGTGGCAAAGGCGATCTTGAAGCACCTGGGTAAAGACGAGAGTCTGCTCACGTATGTAGCAGACAGACCTGGTCATGACAGACGCTATGCGATTAATCCGCGCAAGGTTGCTCATGAGTTGGGCTGGGAACCCGAGTGGAACTTTGAAGATGGTTTACGCGCAACAGTAGAATGGTACCAATCACATACTGCCTGGTGTGAAAATGTGCGCTCGGGCGAGTATCGAACCTATTATCAACGTCAGTACGAACAACGAGGATAAAGCAGCAATGGCACTACGACGTGTAGGACGTCCGCGCGCAACAGGAACGCGCTATGAACAGCAACTCATGAAGACCATCCTTGATGGATCACTTACCGTGGGGGTCGTTGGCCTTGGCTACGTTGGCTTGCCCCTTGCACTTGAGTTTGCCAAGAGTGGAATCAAGGTCATCGGTGTTGATGTAAGCGAAGAGAAGATCAAGAGTCTGCAGGCAGGGAAGAATTACATCCAGGATCTTGACGACAAGGAGATCAATCACGTGGTCAAGAAGACGAAGATGCTCTCGTCGACCACCGAATTTTCGGCCTGCGCTGATTGTGATGTGATATACATCTGCGTCCCAACGCCGTTTACTCCGAACAAAGACCCCGACATCTCGCACATTGTGCATGCCACCGAGGGCATTGCCAAGCATATGAAGAAGGGGCAGCTTGTGATTCTCAAGAGCACAACATTTCCGGGTACGACAGAGAAGTACGTCAAGCCGATTCTCGACACTACGGGATTTAAGTGCGGCAAGGAGTACTTCCTTGCATTCAGCCCAGAGCGCATCGATCCGGGCAATCAGACCTGGACAACGAAGAACACCCCAGTGGTTGTAGGGGGCATGACGCCCGCCTGCACAGATGTCGCGATAGCCGTTAACAAGCGTGTCATCAACGAAGTAGTCCCTGTTGGTTCGCCAGCCGTAGCTGAAATGGAGAAGCTTCTCGAGAACATTTTCCGCAGCGTCAACATTGCATTGGTCAACGAGCTTGCCCAGCTCTGTGATCGTATTGGTGTGAACATTTGGGAAGTTGTTGACGCCGCCAAGACAAAACCCTTTGGGTTTATGCCGTTTTACCCTGGACCTGGTATTGGTGGACACTGTATCCTGATTGACCCGTATTACCTTTCGTGGGCAGCTCGCGAGGTGGACTTCGTGACAAACTTCATTACGCTAGCGGCTGAAGTCAATGAGTCCATGCCGTTCTACGTGCGTTCCATGATCGAGCGTGAGATCGCTAAACAGCCTGTTACACTCAAGAAGGCTCGTGTACTTCTGCTTGGTATGGCGTTTAAGAAAGACGTCGACGATTTGCGGCATTCGCCGGCACTGAAGGTAGCTGAGCTGCTTATCGAAGATGGCATTGAGAACATCTCCTATTTTGATCCCTACATCCCGAAAGTTGATGTGCACGGAAAGGTCCTTACATCGAAAAAGAACCTTACTCCTGCATACCTGAAGAAGCATGATGTAGTCGTTATCACAACCGATCACTCGTCGTTCGACATCGATATGATCGTGCAGAACAGCAAGGTTGTGATCGATACGCGTAACTCAACAAAGAATGTAACAGGGCCTCGAAAGAACATCATTCTCCTGGGCGACGGAAAATGAAACGAGTCATCAGTGTCGTCGGTGCTCGACCCAACTTCATGAAAGTTGCACCGATTCATCGCGCCTTTGGCCTCTACGCAGAAACTTGGCAGCACGACATCGTCCACACCGGACAGCATTACGATGCTGCGATGTCCGATTCGTTCTTTGCCGATCTCGACATGCCCCATCCAGCCTGGTTCATGGGGGTAGGGTCGGGTTCGCATGCAGAGCAAACGGCCAAGATCATCGTCGGATTCGAGAAGGTCTGCCTTGAAGGAAAGCCCGACTGTGTAATCGTCGTAGGCGATGTGAACAGCACGGTTGCTTGCGCCCTTGTAAGCGTCAAGCTCGGCATTCCAACAGTTCACGTAGAATCCGGACTGCGCTCCTATGACCGTGCCATGCCCGAGGAGATCAATCGTCTGGCAACGGATGCTATTGTGGATCAGCACTTTGTGACCGAGCAAAGCGGACT
>CANGZU010000145.1 GCA_947458785.1 Ignavibacteria bacterium | reverse complement strand
CCGATAACGTTAAGCGTTGTCTTGTTGTCGATCTTAGTCGTGGTCTTGAATTGAAAGTCCCAGTAGTTCGGACGTATCGGAAGGTCGATCGCTGCGAAGAGGAAGTCGAGGTACGACCTGCGAGCCGAAGCGATTACAGTAGTATTCTCTGAAACCGGACCGTCTGCAGTGGCTGCAACCTCTGTTGCGCTCAAGCGGATGTTGCCCTGCAGTTTCTCACTGTTGCCGTCCTTTTGCTTGATGGCAATCACCGAGGAGAGGGCATTGTCGTATCCACTGCCAAATGACGATGAGCTCAGGTTAACATCTTCAATGAAGGACACATTCAAGATACCAGCTGGACCTCCAGCGCTACCCTGCGTGGCAAAGTGATTGATCTGAGGAATCTCTATCCCATCGAGGTAGTAGACGTTCTCACTCGGACCCCCACCTCGAATCGTGATGTCGTTGCGGAAGCTTGCACCACCCGTGGCACCGCCAACACCCGGAAGCGCCTGCAACACACGAGAGATATCAAAGTTGCCACCGGGGTTGCTGCGGATCTCCTCGGTCGTGAGACTCTGCACCGACAGAGGCGTCTCAGAGCGCTTACCAAAAGAACGTACCTCGACATCGATGCCCGCCCCCTGGGTTAGATCTGGGTCGATCTCGATAGAGAGGCTAACCACGTTACCCGAAGTCACAAGGGTATTGAAGAGAGACTTGCTCTTGAAACCGACAGCCGTCACGATCACCGTGTACGACTTCGGAGGTATGTTCTTGATCGTGAATTCACCCTTGGTGCTGGTGTAAGCGCCGAGTTTTGTCCCCTCGAGCTTTATGGTTGCGCCAATGACAAGCTCCTGTGTGAGGGCATTGCGGACAGAACCGGTGATCGTACCTACAGACTGAGCGTAGGCTGTAATTGAGTGCGAAATGGAAAGTGCTAGCGCAGCAAGGATTGCAATGAGCTTCATGGTGTGCAGATAAATTGTTGTACCAGTTTGCGAAAACGACTGAACGGGGCTAATCGTTCCCCAAAAAAGAAAGGGCCGCAGCATGCTGCGACCCCACAAATCTCGAATGTGAAGGTCACAGCATGCTGTGACCCTACAACGTTTACGGAATCAAGATCCCGCCCTTTGTTGCAAATGCTGCAGCAAAGACGAGCGAGATGATAGCCATGAGCTTGATAAGGATGTTGAGAGCTGGACCCGATGTATCCTTGAATGGATCACCGACGGTGTCGCCAACAACAGCTGCCTTGTGCGTGTCCGATCCCTTACCACCGAGAACGCCCGTTTCGATATACTTCTTCGCATTGTCCCATGCGCCCCCTGAGTTGGCCATAGAGATCGCGAGCATCACGCCTACGATGAGCGAGCCAATGAGGAGTCCGGCAAGCATCTGCACGCCAAAGAGGAAGCCAACAGCAAGAGGAGATATGATCACAAGCAAGCCTGGCGCGATCATTTCGCGGATGGATGCTTGTGTTGAGATGTCGACGCACTTTGCATACTCTGCACGTGCCTTGCCTTCCATAAGGCCAGGGATTGTGCGGAACTGACGGCGCACTTCTTCGATCATGGCAAATGCGGCCTTACCAACGCTCTTCATCGTCATAGCTGAGAACGCAAACGGCAACGCTGCGCCAACAAGCAGTCCAGCAAGTACGTGTGGGTTCGTGAGCTCAAGGCTGAGTTGCTTGCCAAGCGAATGCTCTGCGCGCGTGATGAAGGCGCTTGTAAGCGCAAGTGATGTCAGCGCAGCCGAACCAATAGCAAAGCCCTTGCCGATAGCGGCCGTCGTGTTGCCAGCTGCATCGAGAGCGTCTGTACGCTTGCGGATGTCCTTGCCCATTTCGGCCATTTCTGCAATACCACCGGCGTTGTCAGATGTTGGACCATATGCGTCGATCGTCAGACCAACGGCGATCGTACCGAGCATACCGATAGCCGTAAGAGCGATGCCGTACATTCCTGCGAAGACGTATCCGATCACAACAGATATGGCGATCAGAAGCATAGGAAGAACTGCCGAGTTGTATCCGAGAGCAAGACCGTAGATGATGTTGGTAGCAGAGCCCGTCTTCGAAGCGTCGGCAACTTCACGCACTGGCTTATAGCGGTGTGATGTGTAGAACTCAGTGACCAGGCCAATGAGGAGTCCAGCGACAAGTCCAGCAGCAAGGGCAACAAAGACGCCCATACCGGTTACCGTTACACCAGAAACAGCGAATGTTGTGCCACCGAAGGCCCACATCGTGATTGGGTACAGAGCTGCAAGCATGATGACCGTCGAGATGATCAACGCATTCTTGAGAGCTGCTTCGACCTTGTCTTCTTGCGTTGCGCGGATGAACGGCAGAGCAAGGATCGATGCTACGATACCAACGCCGTTTACAAGCATCGGGAAGAGCAGGATGTTCAGGTTGTTGCCACCGGTAACACCGTATCCGGCTGCACCGATGACGAGGGCCGCGCAAGTTGATTCAGCAACCGAGCCGAACAAGTCAGCACCCATACCTGCGATATCGCCCACGTTGTCGCCCACGTTATCTGCGATAACAGCAGGGTTACGAGGATCATCTTCTGGAATACCAGCTTCAACCTTACCTACAAGGTCTGCACCAACGTCAGCTGCCTTTGTGTAGATACCACCGCCAACGCGGCCGAAGAGAGCAACCGCCGAACCACCGAGGCCGAAACCTGAGAGGATTTCCATTTGGATCTCACGGCTTACACCAGGAAGTACTGCGTCGATTCCCAGCCATACAAGGATCAGTCCAACGACTGCAAGCCCCGTAAGACCAAATCCCATCACAGCACCTGATTCAAAAGCAACGGAGAAAGCTTTCTGCAGCGAAACGCGGGCAGCTGATGCAGTACGCACGTTACCCTTGGTTGCGATCTTCATGCCGACGTAGCCTGCTACAACAGATGTTGCCGCGCCACAAACAAACGCAAGTGCTGTGTGACCCCCATGATCGACCGTTAGGAAGATCACTACGGCAAAGATGGCCATGAACAAGCCCAGAACGCGGTATTCCCGCCCTAGGAACGCCATAGCACCCTCAGCAATGGCATCAGAGATTTCCGTAAGGCGTGAGAGCTCCTCTGGCGAGGCCGCGCCATCTTCGATCTTGACAGCGAGTACGCGCTGGCGGAAGACCACCGCAACAAGTAGAGCCACTACGCCTAGGCCCAAAATCAGGGTTATAATCGACATGCAGAACCTTTCAGGTGAAACATCAAAAAATCTTTTCTAAATTTGCGTCCCCCGAGGACGCTTAGCTCAGTTGGTTAGAGCGTTACGTTGACATCGTAAAGGTCACTGGTTCGAATCCAGTAGCGTCCACCAAGCCCCGTCCCTCAGGTGGGCAAAAATAGCAAGCCCGTCAATTTGACGGGCTTTTTTATTGTCCAGATGTCATTCCCGCGCACGCGGGAATCCAGCAATTGAGCATGATCGTCATTCCCGCGCAAGCGGGAATCCAGTACTTGATCTGGGCCCCCGCTTTCGTGAGGGCGACATTTGCGTCATTCCCGCGCAAGCGGGAATCCAGCATTTGATCTGGGCCCCCGCGTTCGCGAGGGCGACATTTGCGTCATTCCCGCGCAAGCGGGAATCCAGCAAAAAATGTCACGCAATAATTTGTAAACAGCACATAGCCTATTAAAAGCATCAAGGAGGTTATGTGATGAAGCGCGAGAAACAGCCAGCTGTCTACATCCTTTCGAGCCGTCGCAACGGAACCTTATACATTGGAGTCACAACCAACTTGCAACGACGAATATGGGAGCACCGCGAAGCATTGTGTTACGGCTTTACAAAGCGGTACTCTGTACAGTTGCTTGTCTACTATGAGTTGCATGATACAATCATTGATGCAATCACACGAGAAAAGCAACTCAAAAAATGGAATCGTGCATGGAAGATTGAGCTGATTGAATCGCGCAATCCAGATTGGGTTGACCTTTGGGAAGAAATCGCTCGTTGAGGATGGCCCCCCGCGTTCGCGAGGGCGACATTTGCGTCATTCCCGCGCGGCGGCTCGTCATTCCCGCGCAAGCGGGAATCCAGTATTTGATCTGGGCCCCCGCGTTCGCGAGGGCGACATTTGCGTCATTCACGCGCGGCGGCTCGTCATTCCCGCGAAAGCGGGAATCCAGCAATTGATCATGGCTCGCGAGGGCGACTCGTAAAAAAAAAGCCCCAGCACTACGCTGGGGCTGTTTATCTGGGCCCCAGCGTTCGCGAGGGCAACGATTGCGATTACTTGCTCAGCTCTGCCAGCGTGAGCGACTTAGGGCGCACGATCGGCGATGCCATCATGCGGTTAACGACCATCTGTGAGCAGAGGCCAATTGCGCGCGATACGCCGAACATCACTGTGTAGAAGTCAAATT
>CANGZU010000144.1 GCA_947458785.1 Ignavibacteria bacterium | reverse complement strand
GCTGGTCGGAAACCGAACCAAAGTTTGTAGTTTCGTGTTCCCACGGTTCACTACTTTTTCCCCCTATTTATCAGGATTGAGCCCCATGGCAAACCCAGATTTTTCGGTGTTGTTCAATGGTATCGACGCCAAAGACCACAATCTTTTTGGCGCCTTTTTGACTGATGATGCACAGTTCCGCTTTGCAAACCACCCTGCGGTTGTTGGCAAGGACACGATCGTGACTTTCCTCGAAGGATGGTTCCAGAGCATCGCTGCGATCAAGCACAGTGACCTGCAGGTACGCGAAGCCGATGGTTTCGTACTTACTGAGGGCACTGTTACGTACACACGTCACAGTGGCTCAACACTCACGGTGCCGTTTGCCAACGTCTTCAACATGGTCGATGGCAAGATCAAGGACTATCTGATCTACGTCGATAATTCAACGCTGTATACGGAAGAGTAAGTGCCGAGCAGCGAGCAGCGAACAGCGAGCAGCGAACAGCGAACAGCGAGCAGCGAACAGCGAATAGATAGTAGGGGCGAGCCAATGTGCTCGCCCTTGTTGTTTGTGGTATAGCTTGATCGGCACTCGCTGCTCGCTGCTCGCTACTCGCTGCTCTTTTTTACCACCCATGCAAAACATCGGCTGTCGGGACTCATCACGAGGCGTGAGACCCCTCCGTTCACGTAGGGCGAGATGTATGGTTTCCATGTACGGGGCTTGTTGTACGTAGCACAGCCGTAGAGGGTGCCGTTCGCGAAGGTAAAGATCGTGCCTTCGTACATCCAGCAGAAGTCTTCGGTGCCTTTGGGCAGGGTAACAATCGTATCAGTACTGGCACTGTCGCCAGCAGTGATGATGATCCTGTATGCTGTCGAGTCTGACTTATCAACGTATGTGAGCATGCCATTGGGTGCGCGCTTCATGCAACGACCAACGTTGGAAGCGATATCGATCGATGTCCCGTTTACGGTGTTATAGACTGCGAGTTTGTGTGGGTTCTTGCCATCTTCCGAGCCCACAACAAATACGGCTACATGGTTCGCATCCAGCCATGTGTGATATCCGATGCGCGTTGCAGGAATGATAGGCCCAAGCCCCTTGCCTGTTGAATCGTACTCCCAGATCTGTTGCGACTCGGTGTATGCATTGCCTTCGGCGCTGGGCTTGCCGACATGGATGGCTGTGAATCGTCCGTTTGATGTGGGTGTTGGCGAAAACTCGGATGCAGTAGTTGCGGTGACGCGTGTTGTAGTGCCCGACGCAAGATCATAGCGCATCACGTCGGGAGAGCCACTGCCATCTTGATCTGAAGCGTAGAGCAGATACTTACTGTCGTTGCTGAAGCATGGTTGATTGTCGTAGCCAGCATGCTGCGTGATCTGCTGCACATCCGTGACCTCGAGCGTGCGCTCGTTGAACTTCGCAATCCAAACTTCCGTGTTGGGAAGGGGCTCCTTCTTGACGGATGCACAGCTCATGCACACGAGTGATAGCAAGATGATGTATGGCTTCATAGCGGACGAGTTGTAAAGCGTGCTGAGATTGATAACGTAATATATGTTTCACTGGAGCTGGCGTTATCAGTTCTCGCATTGATGAATAGGCCATTGTAATCGACTCTGCGACATTCAACACGCCCGAGAATGTTCTCCGTAACATCGTAGTCTGCATTCAGCGACGCGGAAGTTGCGACGAATCCACCACCCAGTGGTGTCTGCACGATAGCAGCATCAGGATCCGCATAATGCTCGACTCGGCCAGCGAGCCGAAACGACGCCGAAAGATTGTATCTGGACACGAACCCTGTATACCACTGGGTACTTGTTCCGCTGTTGGGTCGTTGCTGCAAACCAAGGTCGAGAAGTCCAACAAGTGCAAGCTTGTCAGTTGGTTTCCATTCACACCAAACGTTGTTGTGAAATCGTGTTAACGACGGCTTGTCACGGGGCTGATCATTCCTGATATACGTGTTCCATGAGAATGTAACTGACGAGTCTGGTCGCCATTTAACAGCGGTGCCTATAGAAAGATCATCATTGTTGTCTACGATCCGTTGCCAGCCGTTTAGCAATAGCACGCTGATGCTGAGCTTGTCGCTTGCACTGTATGTGCCTGAAAGTCCTGTCTCGTAGTAGGGCGTATTGTCGGCCGTAAACGAGCGCGACAGCGTGAGATTGTCACGTGCAATCATCGACTCATAGCCAATGTGCGAAGGCATAACACCGCCGCTTATCGTGAGCCTGTCGCCAGCACGGAGACCAACCGATGCCTCCTGAAGGAATCTCCAGTCATAATCAGCGCCAGTATAGTTTACGTCTGGGAACCAGCCGTCCTGCAGGGCAACACGCCACCAGATAGATGGCGACGAACCAGTGATCTCTGCATGACCCTGCATGAGGCCAAGGCTGCGATCACGAGATGGCTGTAGCGTAAACAGACGCTTCCCATCGGCAGGGCGAACATTCGACTGTGATTCGACGAAATCCGCAAGAACTCCCACACGAATAGCCATACCATCCTCTGAGACTGCATCAGCATATGCCAATGCTGCGATCAGGATTGCAAGCATAACGCGTGAGTGGTGCATGACGACTCGTTGTCTTGCTCAATACGCCCGTGCAAACAGCACGCGCTGCGAGCTTGGCTTGCCGGTGCGCACGCAGAGGCCGTCCTCTTGAGGGTTGTTCAGCGGGATGCAGCGAATTGTTGCTTTCGTCTCGTCTTTGATCAGGTCTTCTGTCTCGCCGGTTCCGTCCCAGTGTGCGCTGATGAAGCCCCCTTTCTCATCAAGAGTCTTTACGAACTCATCCCACGTGTCAACACGCGTGATGCGCTCGTCGCGGAAGGTCCGTGCACGCTCAAAGAGATTGCGTTGGATTTCATCAAGAAGGTTGGCAACGTGATCGCCGATACCGTCGAGTGCTACACTCTGCTTTTCGCGTGTGTCGCGACGCGCAACTTCGATGGTGCCTGCAGCGAGATCGCGAGCGCCCACAGCCAGGCGAACTGGAATGCCCAGCTTCTCGTATTCGGCAAATTTGTAGCCCGGACGATTCTGGTCGTCTGTGTCGATCTTGACGCGGATGCCGCGAGCACGAAGCTCCTTAGCAACGTTGTTGATCGCTTCGTCAAGTTCGGCAAGGGGCTTAGGGATTGGTATGATCACCACCTGGTGCGGCGCAATCTTTGGAGGAATGATGAGTCCCTCATCGTCGGAATGCGCCATGACGAGCGCACCCATCAGACGCGTTGATACGCCCCATGACGTGGCCCAAACGTATTCGAGCGTGCCTTCCTTGGATGAGAACTGCACATCGAAGGCCTTGGCAAAGTTCTGACCCAAGAAGTGGGATGTACCAGCCTGCAATGCTTTGCCATCCTGCATCAGTGCTTCGATGCAATAGGTGTCTTCTGCACCGGCAAAGCGCTCGTTAGTTGTTTTGACACCTTTGACGACCGGCAGGGCCATCCACTCTTCGGCAAACGTTGCGTACACGTCGAGCATCTTGCGTGTTTCTTCGATGGCTTCTTCACGTGTGGCATGCGCCGTGTGGCCCTCCTGCCAGAGGAACTCCGCCGTGCGCAGGAAGAGGCGTGTGCGCATTTCCCAGCGGACAACATTTGCCCATTGATTGATGAGCAATGGCAGATCGCGATAAGATTGAATCCAGTCGCGATACGTGTTCCAGATAATGGTCTCTGACGTTGGCCGCACGATAAGCTCTTCTTCAAGGCGCGCATCGGGGTCAACAACAACACCGCTTCCGTCTTCAGCATTCTTCAGACGATAGTGCGTAACGACTGCACACTCCTTGGCAAAGCCCTCAACGTGCGCTGCTTCTTTGCTCAGGAAACTCTTCGGGATGAAGAGAGGGAAGTATGCATTGACGTGTCCCGTCTCCTTGAACATGCGATCGAGCGTATCGCGCATGTTCTCCCAGATCGCAAAGCCATAGGGCTTGATGACCATGCAGCCCTTGACGGCCGAATAGTCTGCCAGGCCAGCCTTGCGAACAAGGTCGATGTACCACTGTGAATAATCTTCGCTGCGAGAGGTTATGTCTTTGCTCATATCCTGCGAATTTACGCAGGATCGAACAGGGGAGCATCCGCTTTTGGTGGCTGCAGGCCCATGTGCCTATAGGCAAGGGGCGTGGCAATGCGTCCGCGAGGCGTACGCTGCAGAAAACCCTGCTGAATCAGAAAGGGCTCGTACACTTCTTCAAGCGTCCCTGGGTCTTCACCAACAGCTACAGCAAGAGTCGAGATACCAACAGGGCCTCCACCGAACTTCTCTATCAATGCCAGGATCACGCGTGTATCCATTTCGTCCAATCCGAACTCATCAACCTCGAGAGCCTCAAGGGCAATACGCGCAATGTCACGTGTGATAACGCCAGTACCCTTTACATCTGCAAAGTCGCGTGTGCG
>CANGZU010000143.1 GCA_947458785.1 Ignavibacteria bacterium | reverse complement strand
GAAGGTACTAACGGGTACGTTGGCTCAATGGGCACGGGTTCTGTTTGACACCCCGCAACAACGAATGCGATAGCCAGGACGATCGCAATCTGATGTATGGTGTCCAAACGCTGCATATTGTTACAATCGCGATAGTTTCTCGACAAGCTCACGAGCCTCACGGCCGCTTAGGCCCTGTGCAACGAGCGCCTCTTCGGTCGGAATAGACGTCAACAGCGACTTTATGACCTGGAGTTCCTGGTGCGAGAACTTCTGTGAGTTCAGGATGTAATCTTCAAATGCCTCGTAGGCAAGGGGCACAGCCGCCTTGACAATACTTGCCATGGCCTCGCCGTAGACACGTATCTCGTACTGTGCGTGCGAGTCGATGCGAAGGCGCAGGAAATGGAAAAGGTTGTGGAGATCGATCTTCCAATACCATTCCGTGTAGTTTGAAACCGGCAGGTTGATACGGGCGATCTCGCGAGCTAGATCCGTATCAAGCAGTTCTTGGTATTGTCCGTAGAGCGACTCCTGCGTTGTGCGCATCATCGTTCTGATACGTTCTGCTTCCTCGGGTGCAAATGAATCATCTGCCCTGCCCTGCTTATTCGTAGCACTCTGTGCTCGTACCTGCTCGGGATCCGGGACGTAGAACTCATCCTTCATCTCGGAGTATCGACCCGAGTACTCATTCACATTTGCCGTGCGATGCCGTATCCATTGGCGAGCAACGAAGATTGGAAGCTTAACATGGAACTTGAATTCGACCATCTCAAACGGCGTCGTATGAAGGTGGCGCATCAGATAGCGGATCAGTCCGCGGTCTTCATGAACCTTCTTCGTCCCGGAACCATACGAAACACGCGCCGCCTGCACGATGGCATTATCATCGCCCATGACGTCAATGAGTCGAACAAAGCCTTTATCAAGGCAAGGGAATTCCTTCCCAACCAGAGCAGCTACTTCTTCTGTCATGGGGCAAAGATACCGTTTCTGGCTTGTGTTTATCCAACGTTTACTGTTTGGTTTGCAGCCTCATGAACCCGTTGGCAGATACGGAACAAGCGTCTTGGCAAATCCCGGGACATTTCGCGTCTGCATCCAGATTGTTCCAGGCCCGGTGAACAGGCACACAAGGCCCTCTCCGCTTGTCATACTCGAAAACAGTCCCTTCGAGGCTGTCTTGATCGAGTAGTGCATGCCGTCGGTAAAGGCCACGATATGTCCCGTATCAACAACATATGACTCGCCTACCCCCAGCGTCCGGGTATACACAGCACCGAAGCTGCTGAGGAACAGTGGGCCGGTTCCTGATAGCACTGAGAGAAAGAGGTCGTGACCCGACACCATCGACTTTAGCGATCCACGCGCGCTCATGGTCAGATCTGGGCTACCTGCCAGATATGCCCCACCATACGCAAGAATCGTCTGTTGCTGAAGGTCAATGCGCACGATATCACCAGGATGCGCAGGAGCGAGCATCAGCTCTCCCGGAGCATGCACGGCTGAATAGATCGACGCGAAGATCGACTCACCACCAACAGCGGCCTTGAGGGTTCCCATAAGCCCCTTACCGGCCGTCGTGGTCTCAAGCTCGATGCTCGGGCTCATGGAGAGCATTGCCCCGGGTTCGGCGCGAAAACGCTCGCCACGTTCCATATCGACACGAAGCGTAGCGTAGACGGGGGCATGTTCAATGGTGAACTGCATGATAGGTTCCTTGGTTAATCAAAGTACTTTGACGCCCGTTGCTTCGAAGTTGATCTCCTGCTGGTCGCCAACAATTTTTGCGATCTCTTTCTTCGACTTTCCGGCATCCTCGGCGTAATGCCGTGCATCAGCTTCTGAGACGGTCTCAACGGACAACACACCAGTTGCGACAATGCGCTTGCCTACAAGGTTTCGCGGCATGAAAAAACTGTAGTCCTTAAATGTGACCCGTGCCTTCTTTCCGCCCTGTGTCACAATCATCCAGCACCCCTTGACGGAGCATACTTCTTTAACCTTTCCAACAATCGTGATTGTCTCGGAGAACATCTTTGCATCAATCGCAGATGCCATCGGTGTGGGTTTGTCGCGCAGGACAACACCAGCCCCGTACTCTTGACCCTTCTTTGCTGGGACAGGCTTAGGCTGCTGACCTGCGCTGATGCTTATGACAGCTGCCGCGAGGAGCATCATGCCAAAGATTACATGCTTCATGATGGTTCTTTCAGATATTCGTTGAGAGAATGCTCGAAACTACACAACCCAATTACGTGCACGAAACAGAATGATTGCATTAGTTCAACGAGTCAAACAGGCAAGGGTCGATGTCGGAGACACAACAATCGGCAGCATCGGTAAGGGGCTCTTGGTCCTTCTGGGGATCACTCACACTGATTCGCAGACAACGTGTGATTGGATAGCCCAGAAACTGATTTCACTGCGTGTCTTTCCTGACGACGAGGGCAAAATGAATCGCTCGGTCGTCGATGTTGAAGGTGACATTCTAGTTGTATCGCAGTTTACGCTCTATGGCGAGCTCGCAAAAGGCACCCGCCCATCCTTCATCAAGGCGGCCCGTCCAGAACATGCGGAGCCTCTGTACGATGAGCTTATAGCAATGCTCCAACGCTTAACTCATGGATATCCGAACACTCACATAGCCACGGGGTCGTTCGGTGCGATGATGGACGTCCACCTCGTAAACGACGGTCCCGTCACATTAATCATCGAACGATGATCAGGAGCGGCACGTCACATCGTGCCGAACCACATATCAACGGCACAATACATCGTGCCGAACCACATATCAACGGCACGATACATCGTGCCGAAAAAAGAAAGCGACGCCTGGCAAGTGCCAAACGTCGCAGTATTGAATCAGTAGCAGGAGTTATAGGGAGACTGTGTTCTCGTTGATGCTTTCGAGAGCCTTGACCATAGCAGCAAGTGCCTGGGTTGCAAGGGCACCATCGATCACACGGTGATCGTAAGTGATTGACAGATACACCATGCTGCGAACAACGATAACGTCTTCGCCTTGAAGCTCACGAACAACTGGACGCTTTTGAATAGCACCGATACCAATGATCGCCGTTTGCGGCTGATTGATCACTGGTGTGCCGAAGAGCGAACCAAATGAACCAACATTTGTGACCGTGATCGTTCCACCTGCGATGTCGTCTGGTGATAGCTTCTTCGATCTGGCCTTGTTGGCCAAATCATTCATCGCACGGGCAACGCCAGTGATATTCAGCGACTCAGCCCCCTTGATCACTGGTACGATCAAGTTGCCATCTGGCAAGGCAGTGGCCATACCAAGTTGCGTGCGGCGATGCTGCAGGATGTTCTTACCATCAACGCTGACGTTGATGCGTGGATACGCCTTGACACCCTCACAAACTGCATAACCAAAGAACGGATTAAACGTGAGCTTGAATCCTTCGCGCTTCAGGAATGCATCCTTCTGCTTGTCACGCAGACGCACGATTCCGGTAACATCGGCTTCGGCAACACTTGTCACGTGCGGAGACGTATGCTTCGAGCGGACCATGTGTTCGGCAATCAGCTGGCGAATGCGATCCATAGGGATGACTTCGATGTCGCCCGTGACTGCTATACCTGATGACGGGAAAGCGTTCACAGCAACAGGAGCAGCAGATGCTGGCGCAGCTACTGCAGCTGGTGCAGGAGCAGCTGGACGCACACCACCGCTTGATCGATTCGACAGATACGACATGATGTCGTCCTTCGTTACACGACCTTCAACACCTGTGCCTTGGATGCTGTCGAGTTCCTGAACAGAAATGCCTTCAGCAGCAGCGATACTGCGAACAAGGGGCGAGTAGAAACGCGAGCCAGACTGGCGCGGGATGCTTGATGTGTGTGCCGAACCTACTGCCACGGCAGCCACAGAGGCTGTAGCTGCTGCTGCAGGTGCTGGCGTAGGCGCTGGCGCCGGTGCTGCGGCGGCTACTGGAGCCGGGGCTGGCACTGCCGCACCGCCTGAAAGACGCGCGATTACCTTGCCAACTTCAACGATGTCGCCTTCTTGCGCAAGAATCTCTACAAGCGTACCCGAAGACGGTGATGGGACTTCCGTATCAACCTTGTCTGTGGAGATCTCTAGGAGCACTTCGTCGCGCTCGACAGCATCGCCAACCTTCTTCACCCAACGAAGGACCTTGCCCTCTTGGATGGACTCGCCCATCTTGGGCATGACTACTTCTACCCCACCAGCGGCTGCAGGTGCGGGACTAGGGGCAGTAACCGGTGCCGGTGCTGGTGCAGCGACAGGTGCTGGTGCAGCGACAGGTGCTGGTGCAGCGACAGGTGCTGGTGCAGCGACAGGTGCTGGTGCAGGAGCACTTCCGCCTGCAGCATCTCCGAGCACACAGATAACCTTGCCAACCTCAACGGTATCGCCTTCTTGGAAGAGGATCTGAGTGATCACGCCGGAGGCAGG
>CANGZU010000142.1 GCA_947458785.1 Ignavibacteria bacterium | reverse complement strand
TTCGCCTACTCTATCACAGCGCCGCTTGGTGGAATTGTTGTTTCAACAAAAGTCCTTCCCGGCGCTCGTGTAAGCAAGGGGCAACTACTCCTTACGCTTGAACATCCTGATTTCGTAACTCTTCAGCAAGACTACCTCACAACAGTTTCACGTCTTGAGGTTGCAGAGGCAGAGTTGAAACGTCAGCAGATTCTCGCCCGAGATACGATCAGTGCGCGCAAGAACCTAGAGCGTGCAATTGCAGAAACAGCGACGCTTCGCATACAGCGCAAAGCGATATCGGAGAAGCTGGCTTTACTGCACATCGATGCTTCGACACTCAACGAATCGAACCTATCGCGCGTCGTTCGTGTGCCCGCACCGATATCGGGATATGTTACCAAAGTGAACATCAACAACGGTATGTACGTCGCTCCAAACACACCGATGATTCAGCTGGCAGACACCGACCACATGCACATTGAACTCTCGGTGTTTGAACGCGATGTAGCATCCGTGCAGGTTAATCATTCGGTGCGTGTTCGCCTCACAGACGATCCAGCTAGAGAACGGATCGGGCACGTACATCTTGTTGGTCGCGAAGTACAACAGGACCGCACCGTGGCTGTTCATGCACACTTGAACACTCCGGATCCGTCGTTGATTCCGGGAACAACGTTGCAAGCTGTGATAGAGACTGCTCCCCACCAAGGTTGGGTGGTGCCGGAATCAGCGGTTGTGCGATTCAACGGCAAGCACTTCGTCTTTACTGGTTCCTCAGGTAGACTTCTTCGTCGTGAAGTTCGCGTTGGCCTTGCACAGCAAGGGATGATCGAGCTCCTGTCAGACGATCAGTGGCTAGCCAGTGAACAGGTTGTCAGCTCTGGAGCTTCCACAGCGCTTGGAGCGATGGTCAATACAGGGGATGAATAGCCCCGTTAGTATCCTGCCTTGATCTCGTCTAGGTCTTCTGCTTCTTTTTTTTTGCGGCAGGGAACAGGATGTTGTTCAGGATGAGCCGGTATCCTGGTGAGGTTGGGTGCAACTTCAAATCGGTTGGTGGATCTCCAACGGCGTGACGATAGTCCTCGGGATCGTGCCCACCATACCACGTAAACGTGCCACGTCCGACGTTGCCATGGATATATCGCACTTGATCCGTGCCGTCGCGCTCAGCAAGAACGGTAACGGACTTCTTGACGATGTTCTTGTGGAAGGCAGTTGTTTGCCCAAGAAATCCCTTCACAACATTCACATGGCACTGCGTAAGCATTGTTGGTACGGGATCGTACTTCGCTGAAAAATCAAACAACGTAAAGTAGTCACTCGACTCGGTCTGCAGGATCGTGTTGGCGTCGACATCGATCGTGGAATACTCATACTGAAGAGGATTCATGATCAGCTGAAAATCTTGGAACGCAAACGTCCGGCTATAGTCAAGCTTTGTGTTTGCATTCATGTCTGCCCCATCTCCGTCGTAGATCACATCGCAGATATCGATACCTGCCGAAGCAAGCGCGATGTCATATGTGTCGGTGGCACTGCACATGGCAAACATGAAGCCGCCGTTGGCAACGAATTCACGAATCTTTTCTACAACAGCTTTTTTGAGTTCACTGACCTTTGCAAAGCCCAACTTGCGTGCCGTGTTTTCGAGCAAGGCGACTTGTTGGATATACCATGATTCGCCTGCTGAGCTTGCGTAAAACTTTCCGTACTGACCTGTGAAATCTTCGTGATGCAGGTGAAGCCAGTCGTATTCGGACAGCTTACCCTTCATCACTTCTTCGTCCCAAAGCTTCTCGTACTTTACTTCGGCGTACTCCATAACGAGTGTCACAGCATCATCCCATGGACGGAACCCAGGGGGAGCATACACGCCGATCTTCGGAGCCTTTTCGAGTCGCACGACATCCATATTCGTCTTCTCGGACTGCACCTCTGCATAAATCGAAGCAACAGCAGCCCCGTCCACGACATCAAACGAAACCCCACGAATCCGGCACTCCGATGCGATCTGCTCCGAGTAGTCGGTCACAAATGAGCCCCCTCGATAGTTCAGCAACCAATCAACAGGCTGTTCTTTCGTGAGGATCCAGTAGACGATCCCATACGCCTTGAGGTGGTTCGACTGCTCAAGATCCATGGGGATCATGAGCTTCTGTGCCGACAGGAAAGATGTCGTAGTGAGCAGTGCGAGCAGGATGGAACGAAGTAATCTCATAGGCAGTTGTGGTACGAATCTACGACCGACATATTGCGTATCGGTTCTTTCGCCTCAATTTTGTTCGTATGGGTCTTTCGATCGCTATATCAATCATCACGCTCTGGGTCTCACATCTTGTGTGGACGCTTGGATACGTTGAGCTCACGATCACCAGTGGTATCGTGCATGCTCTCGTGCAGGGATACCTATCTACGGGGCTCTTTATCACCGCTCACGATGCCATCCATGGTGTTGTTGGTCGGTCGAGGTCTGTCAACACTGCTATCGGCTCTATCTCCGCCTTTCTCTTTGCTGGGTTGTCGTACAAGCGTCTGTATGTTAACCACCATGAGCATCATGCACATCCCGCGGATGATACCGGCGATCCCGATTACCATCCCTCGAACAGTTATCTAATCTGGTTCGCCTCATTCATGTGGCGATACGCTACGATCAGTCAGTTCGTCATCATGGGCTCTGTGTTTAACCTGCTCAAGCTCGGCTTGAACATACCGGAACCCAAGCTCTGGGTTTTCTGGATCATCCCAGCATTCATTGGCGCATTGCAGCTGTTCACGATTGGAACCTATTTGCCGCACCGCAAGCCCCATACACATGACATGCCTCACAATGCTCGTTCGATGAAGCTAAATCATACCCTGGCCATGCTTTCGTGCTACTTTTTCGGATACCACACTGAACACCACCTTTCACCAGGCACACCCTGGTGGGGTCTTTGGAAAGTAAAAGAGTCGCGCAGTCAAACCGAACTTTCGTAGTTTTTGAAGATGTCATTGAACATAACAGTCACCAACGCGTCCGGAGCGCGATATCGTGGACGCAAGGAAATGATCGCCAGCGTCCAGAAAGCGCTCAAATCCCACAAGGTTAAACACGCCAATGTGGATATCGTGTTGCTTACCGACCGGCGCATCAGAACCCTTAACAAGCAGTATCTGCAACATGATTATGCTACTGATGTGATCACGTTCCCTCTCGAGGATCAGCCGTTGTACGGAGAGATCTACGTTTCCCTTGAGACAGCTCGGCGTCAGGCAAACGAATACAACGTCACGGTCGTCAATGAGCTAAGTCGACTCGCGGTTCACGGAGCCCTACACCTTTTGGGCTATGACGACGCCGAACAAGCCGACAGAGAAACAATGCACAAACTTGAGAACAAATACATCGTTAGCCCGTCCAGCCTATGAACAACACCTACTCCGTTGAACGTGTAATGGATATCATCGCTGATATGATCAGCGAACGCAAGTCGGGCACGCCTATTTCGTCGATCGATACCCGGGAGCTTCTGGAACGGGGTTATTCGAATTCCGAGATCGCTGCCGCACTGTCATGGATTATCGAACGTGGCGTTGACACCGATGGTGAACCAACTGACGGCTTCCGCATCCTCCACGGAATCGAACAGAATGTTCTCTCGATCGAGGCATGGGGCATGCTCATGACCTACGCAGAGCTGGGCTTTCTGGGTACCGACGACCTCGAGCAGATCCTTGAGCGTGCCGTTATGCTTGGCAACGAACGCCAAGTTGGCATTCCTGAAATCAAGGCCATCATCGCCGCGTATATGCTCGATGGTTCTGTCTATGCAAGTTCCAGTAACCGCAGACTGCTACTCGGCAGTGACTCGGTACATTGAAATCAGTTACGAATTACGAATTACGAATTACGAATTACAAGATACCATTGGCAAATGAAGCAATACCCAGTCAGTAATTGGTAATTGGTAATTGGTAATTGGTAATTCGTAATTGGTAATTGGTAATTGGTAATTGGTAATTCGTAATTAGTCATTGACTCATGGCCTCGTAGCTCAGTTGGATAGAGCGACGCTTTCCTAAAGCGTGGGTCGGAGGTTCGAATCCTCTCGAGGCCGCCAGAAGTGCATACAGTGTCAGTGGTACTCATGCACCACTTGCCACCCAGCCCCCCTTGAAACATTGCTGTTGAGGGCATCTACAAACCAGGAACGTCCGCCTACACAGCGCCCTGGAATGCGTCGCCTACACGTAACGACGGTCAGAAATCCACACGGCTAACCAAACTAACGGTATCGAGTTAGCCAAATCGTTGATAATAATAATGTTTGCATCTACCCTAGTTTATCATGGAGATGTGGATAACCATGCGTTTTTGTGTGGATTCTATACTGATTTAGATGGTAATTCGGGACTAAACCCCTATTTTATCCACATTGACCTTGCAGTGAAATACTAACTTTACTTTTCATGGAGTTATTGGCATGAGTTCACAATTCTAC
>CANGZU010000141.1 GCA_947458785.1 Ignavibacteria bacterium | reverse complement strand
GAATGATCTCGTAGGTCTCTACGGCACCGTCTTCACATTGCGCGACGTTGAAACAAAGCAAGAGATCGCACAGTGGAGCAGCTTCTTGCCCCCAGTACTCTGTCCGTCGGATGTCTCTGAACAGGCACCTCTTGGCTACTTTACTGAGCACGCGAAGACGTACGTTGATACGAACAACATCGACACGATCTATGCTCAGGATGGTTCAATCGCTCGCGTAGACACGGTAACATTTGGATTCGATGACTCGCGAGCCAAGATCGTTCGTTCTGGTTCGTATACGTCAAACGCTGTCTGTTTCCGTGGTGATCAATACGCATATGGTACAATCGGCCTGGCGTTTGATTACTCGATCGAACAGTACGGTGGATCATATCGCGGAGATACGGCCTATGCTGTAAGCGGACCACAGAATGTTTCTGTAGCGCCAGGATTTACGGGCGTATACAATCAAACGAACGAGCTGAACCTTCCACAGGGGTATATCGAACTTCCATATCCTGGTTTCGTCCCACGTGCACCATGGCCGAACAGCTACAACAACGGCCCTGGCACATACGAGTTGACATTCCGTGCTGGTGGACGTGAGACAGTCACAACAAAGTTTGCTCTCAACAACACTGACGACGTGGGCAAGGATTCATCGATGACCTTCCCAGACGTTGAGTATCTCGAGTATGACATTCGCAACATCTACTCGTTTAACCGCCCAGATCAAAAGGTCGATGGATCAATCGATTCTGTGCGTGTAGCTTTCGATTTCAATCTTACACCGCAAGAGCTCGACTTCAGCAAGGTACCTGCTGCACAGCAGCGGAACTTCCCGAATCCTGAGCCGGTGGTCCCGGGTAACTTTGCCAGTGCATCATACGGATGGCGCAACTCTCGTAATGGCGAATGGAGTGCCGCACGTATGCGTTTCTACGCTGCTGAAGTAAACACAGGACGTCCGCTTGGCAAGCAACTTCGCTACTACAAGTCACGTAACCTGTCTACAACAGGCAAGGACACTCTTGACTTCTGTCACGTTGTTACAATCGCAGGTACACAATTTGTGATTGACCCATCGCTGCGTAACCGACGCACTTCGAGTGTGACGATCACAGGTACAGCACCTACATCAGCTAACCCACCAGCGGCATATCCAACCGGTGACTTCCAGCCAGGTGATAAGATTATTCTCCGTACAACTGGTGGTGCTTTCGGATTCCCATTCGACAATGCCAAGGCATTTATCGATGTAGCGCAGTATGATCCAGGAGCAGAAGGCAAGTCGTACACAGACGAGCAACTTGAGCAGATTCAAGTTGCGCCAAACCCATACTACGTTAGCCATGAAGGCATGAGCACACCGTTTGAAGGCAAGATCTACTTTACACGCCTGCCACGTCAGTGCAAGATTTCGATCTACACGACGAACGGTGAACTTGTGCGAGTGATTGAGCACAACGAGCTCAACGCAGATGGTTCTGCGTTGCAGTCAGTTAAGCGTTCAGAGATTGCAGCAGATGTGTGGGACCTCTTGACCCGCAGTACTCAGTCGAAGCGCCGTGCAGCAAGCCAGATGTTTGTTGCTAAGATTGAAGCCGGTGGTGCAAGCGTTATCCGCAAGTTCTCGGTTGTCAATGGTACAGCTCGTTTTGTTGGTGAGGGAGAATAAGGAGAGCACAATGAAGAATTTCTATCGCATACTATCCCTCGCAACCATTGCAGCTGGCGTTATCGGAACTGCAGCGTTGCAAGCACAAACAACACAGACTACCATTGCGGCCTCAGACTTTACGAAAGTTGGTCTTTCCGGCGGACAGTTTCTCAAGATCGGTGTCGGTGCCCGTGGTACCGGTATGGCTGGAGCACACTCAGCTGTAGCCAGCGACGTAAGTTCGATCTTCTGGAACCCAGCGGGTCTTGCCAGCGTAAAGGGCTATGCTGCTGATATCAGCCAAACATTCTGGTTCGCTGGTATGTCGCACAACTTTGCAAGTGCTGTCATTCCGGTTGGTGAGAAATATCGTCTCGCTGCAAGCTTTACAAGCTTGTCAAGTGGCGATATCAAGATCACGACGATGGATCAGCAAGATGGTACCGGTGGTATCTACAATGTGAGCGATATTGCACTCGGGCTCACACTTGCTGGTAGCCTTACGGATCAGTTTTCGTTCGGTGTTACAGCGAAGTATATTCAGCAAGCGTTTACGAACGTCTCGGCTGGTGGATTCGTGTTCGACATCGGAACGCGGTACAACACTGGATACAAGGGCATCGTTCTCGGATTCAGCATCAACTCGCTCGGTACGCAGCAAACATTTGAAGGTGCAGACCTTAACCGCGCGAATAATCCGGTTGGAGGCATCAAGACGCAACCAGTTGACATGCGTCTACTCACAGCACCGTTTGACATGCCATTGTCGTTCCGCGCTGGCATCGGCACAGACCTCTGCAAGGGGGCTGTTTGGGAAGCAGAATATGATGCAGATGGTATTCAGCAGCACTCGCTCGTAACAGCTCTTGACTTTGAGACATTCTCAGACGTACCAGAGCAGTTCGCTGCAGGTCTCGAATACACATGGAAAGAACTGTTGAGCATTCGTGGTGGCTATCGTTTTGGTTCAGATCAATTCGGTATTGCCGGCGGTATCGGAATCAAGTATGTCGGCTCTGGCTTTGATGGTCAGATCGATTATTCGGTAAACCCATCGCAGACACTTGGCCTTATTAATCGCATTAGTGTGGCCATGAAGTTCAACTAACCGACGACTCACAGTAGCACGTTAAAAAGTGCCGTTGGTCGTCATGATCGACGGCACTTTGTTGTTTACAAGCCCCCTGACATATCTCATGAAGTCTTGTTGCCTCATAGTATTCATTCTAGCGTTGAGCCTGAATCTTCCGGCTCAGTCTCAGCTTGATGTCGTAGCCGATGTTGTGCAGTTCCGGGGCAGTGGTGCCGAGACTCAGTGGGAGTTGCAGTACTCATTCTCCGACACAACACTCAAGTATGTTGTAGCTCCAGCAGGGTTCGTTGGAGAGATGCTATGCTCACTCGTGGTCCGCAAGGATACATTCGTTGTTGCATCGGATGTCTGGATTGCTGCGGCGGAAAGTAATGTGTCACAGCCAACGCATAGCAGGTTCTACTCGGGAATGCGCACTCTGTCGCTTCCACCTGGAACCTTTATCGTCACGTTTGAGGCCACAGATGCCAATGATTTGTCGCGCAGAACAAAGACAACATTCACGACGCAGGTACCAGTCGTCTCTGCACGTGCTCTAATGAGCGATATCATGTTTGTGATGCCAAAGGAGTCATCTTCGGCATCACGGTTCATGCGGGCTGGTCAACCATGCGACCCCAACCCTCGTCATGAGATCACAGGTCTTTCTCCCGTCCTTGCACTTTATGCTGAATTCTACAATGCAAAGCTTGCTGGACTTGACACGTCGTATGCTGAGGTAACGATCTTTAACAACGTCCGCGATGAAGAGTTCACGACCTACCTTCCAATCGAAGGTGTTTCGAACAACCTTGCAATTCGCAACGAGTTTCCGCTCGAGAACCTACGTACTGGAATCTACTGGCTGCGTATTCGCTTTCTCGCGAAGGATAAATCGCGTGTGCTGGACTCTCGTGAAGAACGCTTCTTTATTCTCAATCCTGAACAGCCCCCTGAGCAGCAAAAGCTTATCACCGAGGACGAAGACTTTCAAGCGTCGGAATGGGCGATCACGACAGAGAACAAGCTCAAGCTCGAGCTCGAGCTCTGCGAAGTACTGGCAAGCAAGGGCGAGCTAGAAACCAAGGCTCTGTGTACCGACGAGCGTTCACAGCAGCGGTTTCTGTATAGGTTCTGGAAGATCCGCGACACAGATGAGTCTACCCCGGCAAACGAAAGGCTTGACGAGTTTCGGAAAATGTATCAGTGGGCACAGACATACTATACAAGTCCGACGTATAAGGATGGTTGGCGGTCTGATCGTGGAACCATCCTGTTAAAGTACGGTCGTCCAACACAGATCGAACAGTTCATCCAGAACACAGATACAAAGTCCTATGAGATCTGGTGGTACCAACACATCCAAGGTGGTGCATACTTCTACTTTGTAGATATCACTCTCCAGCAAAATCTGAAGCTTGTGCATTCGACCGTTATAGGGAATGTGAACCAGCCAAATTGGTTCAATTTGTATGCCAAGGCGTACGAACCCAATCCAAATCCATCGAACAGACTGCGACCTAATCAGCGCTGATGTCCATCAGCAATAGTATCATAACACGCCTTCTTCTCGCGGTTGGGTTCGTCTCAAGACGTAGTACCGTGGCTGGACGTATTGCACTGGGCAAGCTCATTGGTCGCGTTCTGCAGCATGCATCCTCGCGTAGACGAACGATCACTGCTGAGAACGTCGCCCAAGCCCTCCCGCATCTCGATTCCAACGATCAACAATCGATCGTACGTGGTGCTTACGAAAATCTG
>CANGZU010000140.1 GCA_947458785.1 Ignavibacteria bacterium | reverse complement strand
GTGCGCGTGTTCTATCACGGCATAATGACCAACGAAGGGGGCTCTTCACCATGGGGAGGCGTGCATTATCAAGACCAAGTGCTGTATTCATTAGGCGTAGGCTTTGCGAACAACTACGTGAGCACCACACAACATTGGCTTGCTTGCTATGATCATCCATCTGATAAAGCCACATTCACTGGACGCTTCCGTGTGCCTACTGGAGGATGGGTTGTTGCATCGGTCGGACCGGAGCAGCCGGCCAAGTCCGTTGATACGCTTGCGGAGTATACCTGGGTAGAGCGCAATCAGATCGCGACGTACCTCATCACGTTTGCAGTAGGCAAGTACACCTCGCATCGCCTGCAGGACCTCACTGGCAAGAATGTACCACACGTCTTCTACTACCTGCCGCGCGACCAGGCAAAGAGCATTCAGTCGTATTCACTCGTACCTCAGATGACAGCGCACCTATCGTCGTGGTTTGGCGATTACCCGTTCGACAAGGTTGGTTATTGCAATACCTACAAAGGGGCCATGGAACATCAATCGATGATATCCATGCCGGTGGCCACAATTCAGCGCGGCGACACAATGAACGTCACCGGCGCACACGAGCTGGCGCACCAGTGGTTTGGCGACTTCGTAACGCCGATCGACTTTCGGTATGCATGGCTCACCGAGAGCTTCGCTACGTTCTCCGAGGCGCTCTGGATTGAACACAAGCGTGGGTGGGATGCCTACTTGAAAGAGCTCGAAGTCAAGACCCGAAGCGCCATCAACGCTGCTAAACAAGAAGGCGTCTTTGCCCTCGAAGCGTTTCCGCGTAAAGCCCCCTCTTCAAACTATCCACAGACCATCTATCAAAAGGGGGCTGTCGTTGTCGGTATGATGCGTGCCATAGCCGGTGATGAAGCATTCAAGAATGGACTGCAGTTTTATCTGAGACGCAGCGATCATCGCTACGGCAACGCACAAACAGAGACAATGGCCGATGCTCTTCGTTCGGCTCTCGGCAAGCGAACCTATGACTTCTTCAACGAGTGGGTTACTGGTAAGGGCTGGGCGAAGCTTCGTGTAGAACAGCGAAAGAGCGACAATGGAATTCTTGTGACAATCCAGCAGGTTCAAAAACAGCAGTTTCCAGACTGGCCATTGTTCACAACCCTGCCGCTCAACGTTACCTACATCAACGTTTCCGGTAACAAGGAAGACCGCATTGTATTCCCTGACGACCAGGGTGTGATCGAGTTTGAATGCCTCGAACTCCTCGGCGTAAACTCTGGCAGCAAATCACGTTGTATGTGCGAGGTGCAGTCGATTAGCAGCGTTGATGAGACCGATGCAAGCGAGTCAATCACACTTGCACCTATTCCGGCAAGCGACCGCATGATCGTTACGAGAAGGGGCTCTGGGGAACGCGAGTATGCGATGACGATCTACGACGCACGCGGAGCGGCGATGCGTTCATGGACAGATACGATGTGTGAGAATGGCTGCGTCATCGACGTGGGCTCGTACCCCACTGGAGCATACATCCTCGTTGTATCCTTCGGCAATCGCACATCGCGTCTGCCGTTTACCGTTACACGCGGAGAGTAATCCAACGCACAATTTCTTGGAGCTTCGGCTTCTTGCCGTACGAGAGGATGCCAATGCGGTAGATTCTCGAAGCCAGCCAGACTGCGCCAAAGAAGGCACCGATACTTGCAAGAACGGTCACGGCCAGCTGCCACGCTGGTACGTCTGTTGCCGCGACGCGCACCGTCATCAAAATCGGCGAGAACAATGGGATCATCGACATCACCGTCGCGAATGTTCCGTTTGGAGCTGCTACAACATTGCCGATGAACATCATGGTCAGAACAATCGGCATCGTGATCGGGAATGTTAGCGACTGTGCATCTGCTTCCTGGTCAACAGCTGAGCCAACAGCAGCAAACAGCGATGCATACAGGAAGTAGCCTGCGAAGAAATCAAAGATGAACATCACGATCGTTACGATCGAGATTGAAGGCAGTGCAATACCCTGTTGAGCGAGCACCTCTGTGAGTCCCTGCGAGCGCATTGCTCCTCCAGCAGCCGTCATCTGTTGGGCAGTAGCTACAGCATCTGGGGTTACCATGTTGCCTACAACCACACCGAGCACAAAGAACATCCCGATGCCCAGCACCGCCCAGATCGTGAGCTGCGTGAGACCTACCAGGCCGATACCGACAACCTTGCCCATCATAAGCTCAAAGGGCTTCACAGATGAGGCGAGCACCTCAATGATGCGGTTAGCCTTTTCTTCAACGACACCGCGCATCACCATCGAGCCATAGAGGAAGATGAGCATGTAGATCAGAAAACCAGCCACATAGCCAACGGCGGCAGAGGCTTCACTTGCATCGGCCTCGATACCTTTCTCCGTAACCTTGAGCGAGTTGATACGAACGCCAGCGTCCACAAGATCGACCACGGATGTATCAGCCCCCTGCTTGAGGAGTCGGGCCCGCACAACAACCGGTTCAATGTCGGATTGTACCGATCCTTCGAAGGCAATACCCGAGCCACCGCGTGAGAGCATGCGCACTTCGGGCTTCTCAAGGATGGAACTTGGGATAACCACGTAGGCCTGGATGGCCTCCTCGCGGAGTTCCTGTTCGAGTGTTGCGATCGTGCGAGTACCGGCAAGGGCATACTTGGCCGTATCTATTGCAACGATCTGCTGAGCAAGCGAGTCTGTGGCATCGACAAAGACCACCTTACCCTCTTGTCCTTCACCTGAAAGCAAAGCAGCAAGCACTGGCACCAGGACAAGCAGGACCAAGCCGAAGGGGGCTAGCAATGTCGAGACCAGAAACCACTTAGCCTTGATACGCTTCAGGTACTCATGTCGGATGATGACCGTAATCTTACTCATTGGTAATGCCATTGTGGTGAACTTGGGGGAATTTCCAGTCGGGAAAATACGTTACTCGATGTTAGTTTTGCATGCTATACCAACGGAGTCAAGCTACATGAGCATTCTACACGAGAACCTCACCACTCAAGCCGAAGCCCTGCGTGCACAGCGCACAGCACTTTTGAAAGAGCACGGCGACACAGTTCTTGGAAGCGTAACGATCGAGCAAGTCCTCGGCGGTATGCGCGGCGTACCAGCGCTTGTCTGTGATACGTCGAGCGTATCAGCTGATGAAGGCTTGCGCATTCGTGACACGCCGATCCTTGATCTTACCGACATCACACCAGAAGAAACATTCTGGTTGTTGGTTACCGGAAAGCGTGCAAGCGCAACTGAACTTGACGAATTACGTTCGATCTTCTCGAAGTACTATGCGATCCCGCAGTACGTGATCGACACGCTTAAGGCCATGCCAAAGGATTCACATCCAATGGTCATGCTCAGCGTTGGTCTCCTGGCAATGGAGCGCGAGAGTGAGTTCCGAGCAGCCTACGACAAGGGTGCCGGCAAGGATGCCCTTTGGCAGTCAATGGTCAACGACTCTGTTCGCCTGATCGGCTCGATCCCTGGTATAGCGGCTGCGATCTATCGTATCCGTTTCCATGATGGCAACGTGATCGCGCCACTTACAGACGACAACGACCTGTCGAACAACTTCGCACACATGCTTGGCGTCAGCAATGATGCATCATGGAAGGAACTCATCCGCCTGTATCTCGTGCTGCACTCAGACCACGAAGGCGGCAACGTAAGTGCCATGACATCGTACGTCGTAAGCTCAGCACTCAGCGATCCATTCTACAGCGTGTCTGCCGCTATGTGCGGTCTTGCAGGCCCCCTTCACGGCCTTGCAAACCAAGAGTGCTTGCGCTTCATCATCGACGTCAAGGACCAGTTCGGCGGCGTTCCAACAGATGAGCAACTCACTGAATACACATGGAACCGTCTGCGTAACGGCCAAGTCATCCCTGGCTATGGTCACGCAGTCCTCCGCGTAACAGACCCACGCTTCACAGCCTTCTATCAATTTGCTGAGAAGCACAACCTGCAGGACGAGAATGTTCAGATCGTTCAAAAGATCTACAACATCGTTCCAGGCGTTCTTCGCGAGCACGGCAAGGCAAAGAACCCATGGCCAAACGTTGATGCGGCTTCAGGCTCGCTTCTGTATGCATACGGCATGAAGGAATTTGACTTCTACACAGTGATGTTCGGCGTATCGCGCGCAATTGGCCTCTGCTCACAGATGGTCGTTAACCGCATGATGGCATCGCCGATCGTGCGCCCTAAGTCGCTCACGCTGGCAGAGCTGAGCAAATAGAACAGCGAGCAGCGAACAGCGAGCAGCGAACAGCGAGCAGCGAGCAGCGAGAACAACGAGAATTTGACGGGCACGATACATCGTGCCCGTTTCTTTTTCATGCCCGTTTCTTTTTATCCGATCCCCAAGCTCATCTGGACAATAAAAAAGCCCGTCAAATTGACGGGCTTGCTATTTTTGCCCACCTGAGGGACGGGGCTTGGTGGACGCTACTGGATTCGAACCAGTGACCTTTACGAT
>CANGZU010000139.1 GCA_947458785.1 Ignavibacteria bacterium | reverse complement strand
GTTGGCACGCCAAGGACCTGATCGAACAAAAGCACAACAGGGATCGAGCCACCTTCACGCGTAAAGCGACACTTCGTACCAAAGGTCTCCTCAAGAGCTTTGACCGCTGCATGCATGGCCGGTGAGTCGCGATTCACAAGCACAGGGTCGGCTCCGTGCAAGTCGGTTACTTCTACAGTGACGCCAGGGGGCGTGATGGACTTCACATAGCTGATAAACTTGTTTGCTATATCATCATGACGCTGATGCGGAACAAGACGCATGCTCACCTTGGCCATGGCACGTGCCGGCAGAACGGTCTTGGCGCCTTCACCGGTGAAGCCCCCTAGGAAACCATTGACATCGAGCGTTGGACGCGCACCGAGACGCTCAATGGAGCTGTATCCTTCTTCGCCAAAGAGTGTGTCAACATTCACGTCCTGCTTGAGACGCTCGTCGCTGTGACCCAGAGCTGCGAGCTCTGCGCGCTCTTGCTCGGTAAGTGCGAGGACATCATCGTAGAAGCCTTCAACCTTGATGTGTCCGTACTCGTCCTTGAGCTTGGAGATGATCGTTGCAAGAGCATTGAGCGGATTCTGCACCGCGCCGCCATAGGAGCCCGAGTGCAGGTCGCGGTTTGGACCCTGCACGTTGATCTCCATGTAGGCAAGACCGCGCAGTCCGTACACGATTGATGGCTCTCCAGGAGCAAACATCGACGTGTCGGAGACAAGCACTGCATTGCACTTCAGGAGCTCTGCGTTCTCGCGCACAAATGGAGCAAGGTTGGGCGAGCCAATCTCTTCTTCGCCTTCGATGAGGAGCTTGATGTTGATCGGCAGCTTGCCGTGTGTCTTGTATATAGCTTCGATGGCCTTCACGTGCAGAAACACCTGCCCCTTATCGTCTGTTGCGCCACGGGCATAGATCTTGCCGTCACGGATCACAGGCTCAAACGGTGGGTTTGTCCAGAGGTTCAGGGGGTCTACTGGTTGTACGTCGTAGTGACCATAGAGCATGACCGTTGGGGCGTTCTCCCCTGCTGACAGGTCTTCTGCATAGACAATTGGGTGACCCGGCGTTGGGTAGATCGTGACCGTTGGCAAGCCGATGCTCTTGAGATGATCAGCTAGCCAATTGGCACAACGCTTTACATCGTCTGCGCATGCAGGGTCTGTGCTAACACTGCCAATTGCGAGGAACTCCGTGAGTTGTGTTTCGTAGAGAGCCTTGTTCTGCTCGAGATATTCTTGCGGTGTCATTGCTGTTGAGAGTGTTTATGGTTTCGAAATAGCTTGCTTGTAGACCTCTTCGTACATCGGTACGATGGTGTTGATATCAAAGTGATCGATCACGCGCTGTCGCGCATTCTCGCGAAACGCTGCGAGCTTCTTTGGGTGCTTGAGAAGGTCAAGACAATACTTGGCCATGCGGTGTACGTCGCCGAGCTCTGCCACAAATCCTGTTTCATCATGACGCACCACTTCGGGGATGCCTCCAATGTTGGTGGCAACAACAGGAACAGAACAGCTCATGGCTTCGAGTGCTGAGAGACCAAAGCTCTCCTGCTGCGATGGCAAGAGGAAGATATCGGCCGATGACAACAGCTCTGGCAGACCCGACTGTTTACCGAGAAAGAGAACATGGTCTACCACGTCCAGCTCGCGGCACAAACGTTCTGCATCAGACCGCTCTGGTCCGTCACCCACGAATACAAGTCGTGCGTTGACGCTCTTGCGCACCTCGGCAAGGATGCGAATGCAGTCCTGCACACGCTTTACCGGACGGAAATTCGAGACGTGCATGAGCACAAAGTCTGCATCACCGCGCACGTGCTTTGCCACCTGCGCATTTTCATCACGCTTGTAGACATTTGGGTCCACAAAGTTGGGGATGACCTTGATGTCTAGCTCACTGCCAAAACTCTGACGCGTCTTCTCTTGAAGAAAGCTCGACACAGCGGTCACAACGTCTGACTTCTCAAGCGAGAACTTGACGATCGGATGGAACGTGGGCTCCATACCAACAAGCGTGATGTCTGTTCCATGCAGTGTTGTGACAAGCTTTAAGGGGCGAGTGGTCTGCGAAATCTCTTTTGCTAGATACGCGCTGATAGCATGTGGGATGGCATAGTGTACATGCACAACATCGAGCTGCTCATACTTTGCAACGTCCAAGATCTTGCCTGCTAGTGCAAGTGTGTACTGATTGAACTCCATCAACGGATATGATGGAGTCTCGACCTCGTGATAGTAGATGTTGTCCTGAAACCTATCAAGGCGCATGGGCTGCGCATAGGTAATGAAGTGGACGCAATGCCCACGCTTTGCTAGTTCATGACCCAACTCTGTAGCAAGAATTCCGCTGCCTCCATACGTTGGATAGCAGACCATTCCGATGCGCATATCTACCTTTGCATGTAATGTCGTTTCAACCCTACTATACCGTTTCGAGTCAAACGCAGTCCGAAATTACCATCAAACGGTCAGTCTTTCGGGCATTTCTCACGCGTGTGCAGACGAAACAAGAAGCACAAGAGTTTCTCGACTCGCTCAAGCGCGAGTACTGGGATGCAGTTCACCACTGCTATGCCTACCGCATCGGACCACACGGACTCGAATCGCGGATGTCCGATGATGGCGAGCCATCTGGTACGGCTGGAAAGCCCCTTTTGTTTGCTCTGCAAAAAGCAAAGCTATCAGACACCATGGTGGTGGTTGTCAGGTACTATGGCGGCGTAAAGCTAGGTGTTGGACCGCTTGCTCGCGCCTATGCGGAAGCGGCGCAAGAGGCCATCAACGTGGCAACGACAGTGCTTGTTGAGCCCCGTGTCCTGCTTACCGTGCACTGTAGCTACGACGACGTTTCGATCATTACGCGACTTCTTGAAGAGGTGGGCGCAGAGTTTGCCGCCAACTACGGCGATGCCATCAACTTTGATGTCAACATTGCCGAAGCTCATCGCGAGTTTTTACAGAGCGAGATCATTGCGCGCACAAACTCACGCGCTGGCTACTCAAAAGTCGCCACCGATTGAGAACATCCACACCGGAGCAGACATGCCGCCGGTTAGCTCAAAGCGCCATGCTACGTCGACGCGCAGTGGCAGACCAAGCGCAACATTGCGCACGCCAACGCCAACGCTCTTGAGCATGTCGCCTTCGATAAAGTCGCCCCCACGACGCAGGGCTTCGTCGAACGATTCCCAGTAGGCATTGCCCGCATCAAAGAAGAACTGCGCCTGCATGCCTTGGAAAAGCGATGGTATGGGGCCTGCCTGAAAGGCAAACAAGAATGGGAAACGAAACTCAATGTTTGTGACGAAGAACTGTGAACCATTACGCTCGTTGATCATCCACCCGCGAAGGGGCCACCCAGGACGCGCAAAGGCGAAGTCTTCGATATTCACAAACGGCCATGCTCGGATGCGACCGTTCGACTGTGAGATGAGATTGTCGGTGCCGCCGATGTAGAACTTCTGCGACTCGGGTCCCGAGCTGATACCTGCCGACCCGCGCAGTGCAAACGAGTACATGCCGCCGAGGTGGATGTAATGCCGGGCATCAATGCGAGCTGTGGCAAACTCGAGTCCTTGACCTGCCCACTTTGGTGAACCTTCGACGGTAAAGTTGAGCCGCGTACCTCGCATCGGCGCCCACATGCCCCAGATGCCGTCATCAAGCACAAACGACAGACTTGGCACGGTTATGAACATCGATGGTAGTTGCTCCTGCGGCACATCGAGGTTGCTCTGGGAGAGCCCCATGACCTGCAGTCCTGCATCAATGCGGGTAAAGCGCGTAAACGGATAGGATGCCTGGAAATCAAACCCGTAGTTGCGGACGCGGTAGAGGTTGAGTCCAAATTGACTGGCGCGCTCAAGAAAACCGGCCGATTGAAAGGCCGCAACGCGCAGATCGATCAGATTGGGTAGATAGCTGTAGGAGAGGAAGAAGCTACTGTTGTTCAGATCGTAAAAAAGGTTAGCACGCAGATAGATCTCATGATCGCCCATCATGTCGGAGAACAACATGTCGATCTGACCCGTGGCACCAAGGAAGTTGTTGAAGCCCGCGTTACCCGTCACAAGATCGGGTGAGAAGGTTACCTTGTAATCGCGTACGGCAGAGACGGTGTCGTAGAGCTCGCTATCATCTCCTAGGACTTGATCTTGCAGAGTGGATGCGTCCTCATTGGGCTGCACCGACCGTTGCGTCGACAGGTCTACGTCGAAATCTCCGTAGCTAAGGGTCTCGGTCTCAGCGGGCTCTGCTGTCTTGCTGATGATCTCGGTAAGGAGGTTGCGCTCCTGCATACGCCGCTTATGAAACAGCGTTACTGGAAGTGAATCACGAGACTTTAGATCTAGTGGGAAATCCAACTGAAAAAGGTCGTAGCCAACGCGGTTCTGCGATGCGAACATCAGCTTGGTACCATCGGCCGAAAGCGAGATCTGTGACACTTCCTGAAGCGAGTTCGTCAGAGCAACGCGATTCTTTGTTGTCAGGTCCATCTTCCACAGGTTGCTGATGCCGTTGTAATCGGCAAC
>CANGZU010000138.1 GCA_947458785.1 Ignavibacteria bacterium | reverse complement strand
CTCACGTTTGGTGGAGACAACGCAGAAGCATACTTCAGCCCGGATGGAACAAAGCTTGCCTTTCAAAGCAACTTCAAGGGATGGGGTCACTCTTGCGACCAGATTCATGCTCTCACGATTTCTGATGCGAAGGACTCATCATATCGTCCACCGCTGATCTCAACAGGCAAGGGGCGCACCACATGTGCCTATTTCATGCCCGATGGCAAGCACATCCTCTATGCGAGCACCCACCTTGCTGGAGAGGCATGTCCGCCAGAGCCGCCCCCTCGCAAAGACCGCAAGTATCTCTGGCAGGTGCTGCCATCGTACGACATCTTCGTTGCTGACGATCGCGGCACAATCACCAAGCGGCTGACTGATCGCAACGGATATGATGCCGAAGCAACGGTGTCACCCAACGGCGACAAAATCGTCTTTACGTCAGATCGCAGCGGCGATCTCGAGCTCTGGACGATGAACATCGACGGAAGCGACCAACGTCAGGTAACCAATCAACTTGGTTACGATGGTGGTGCATTCTTCTCTCCTGACGGCAAGAAGCTTGTCTTCCGTGCATCACGTCCCGATACCGATAGTGCCAAGACTGAATACAAAGAACTTCTTGCACAGGGTTTGGTGGCCCCGACAAACATGGAGATCTATACCTGCAACGTCGACGGCTCAGACCTCAAGCAGATCACGAATCTTGGCAAGGCCAACTGGGCCCCCTACTATCATCCGGCAGGCAAGAAGATCTTGTTTTCCTCGAACCATAAGTCACAGCGCGGCTATGACTTTCACATCTACATGATCAACGAAGACGGCACGGGGCTGGAACAAATCACAACCGAGAGCATGTTCAATGCCTTTCCGATGTTCTCACCAGACGGCAAGAAGCTCGTGTGGTCGAGCAACCGCAACAATGGCGGCACACGTGATACCAACGTGTTTATCGCTGACTGGAAAGATTGATTGATGAACAAGCAACAACTTCAAACTGCTCTAGCAGTGCTGGTCTATCTGGGCGGCATCGTTGGTGCAAATCTCTTTGCAGCGTCATTCGGTCCGAGTGCCGTACCGATCGTTACGTTTACACTGATCGGCTTGGATCTATCGCTTCGCGACTTCCTGCAGCTTACGATGAAGAAGTGGAGCATGTTTGCCATGATCTTTGTTGGCGGTGGTATATCCTACATACTCGTGCCTGAAGCAGGGCTCATCGCAATTGCATCTGGCACTGCTTTCACAACTGCCGCGTTGGTCGACTGGACAGTGTTTGCTCTGCTCAAGGGCAAGTGGATCGTGCGAGCCAATCTCTCAAATGTGGCTGGCGCCATGGTAGACTCTTCCGTCTTCATCACCATTGCATTTGGCGCATTCATGCCGCAAGAGATCGGGCTGTCTGTGGTCTCGAAAGTAGCAGGGGGCTTCTTCTGGTCGTACATACTTGCAATCATCTTCCGCAAGCGCATCGCTGCTATAGATGAACAACGTGCTCCGAACTCTTGATCATGCGGCCAATTGGCCGAAGTCCCTCTAAACCAAGCTCAGCCGCATCACGGACAAATGCGTCAGCATGCGCAGGATTCACTGTTACCAGCAAGCCGCCGCTCGTCTGAGGATCACATAGCACATACTTCTGCTGCTCTGACATCGGCGCTACATGGTGTCCGTACGATTGGAAGTTTCGCGTTGTCCCACCGGGGAACGAGCCCTGATCGAGGTAATCATGGATCACGTCGCGGTTGATCAGCGGCACAGCTTCAGCGTCGAGCTGGGCTGAGAGGCTAGCCCCCTGACAGAGCTCGATGAGATGACCAAGCAGGCCGAAGCCCGTCACGTCGGTCATTGCGTGAACATAATCAAGTTTACCGAATGCATAGCCTGCGCTATTAAGCTTGGCCATTACATCACGAGCCAGCGTAGCATGCTCTTCGCGAAGAATGCCCTTCTTTTGTGCGGTAGTAAGAATGCCCACACCGAGAGGCTTCGTGAGGAAGAGAATATCTCCTTCCTTCGCCCCAGTATTGGTCTTGAGATGAGCCAGGTCTACCCTACCCGTTACTGCCAGACCAAAGATCGGTTCTGGGCTGTCGATGCTGTGTCCGCCGGCAAGCGGGATACCCGCATCATTGCATGCCAGACGAGCCCCTTCGAGAACTTGTTGCGCTGCTTCAATGGGAACGGAATTTATGGGCCACCCAAGAATGGCAATAGCCATCATGGGCTTGCCACCCATGGCATAGACATCACTGATCGCATTCACACTAGCGATGCGTCCGAAGTCGACGGGATCGTCAACAATAGGCATGAAGAAATCCGTTGTGCTAACTACACCGGTTCCGTCACCAAGATCATATACTGCAGCATCATCCTTTGACGCATTGCCAACAATCAGGCGCGCGTCATGTGGCATCACGATGCTTGATTGCAGGATGCTATCCAGGATCGCTGGCGAGATTTTGCAGCCGCATCCAGCGCCGTGCGAGTACTGTGTAAGTTTAACGGGGTTGCTCATGGTTATTGATCTAGGTGTCGTAAACGTTGTTGTTGACAGTATGCATAGGTTCTGTCGTAATAATCAAGAATCAACCTGACGGCATCTGCTAGTCTGTCTTCACGGACAGAGGTAACCGCAAGCTGATAGCGCTCACCGCCAAGCTTGTGTTTGATCACTTCGAGTGCTGCGCACAACTCGTCATGCGTAAACACTCCATAGTCGTGAACAAGGTTTTGTACTCGCGTTTCAATATCCACATCGAGCTCGAACACTTCTGATCGCTGCATTGCTTCGAACATTACCTCCGGCACATGCACCTTGCCGACTGTTCTGCTCTCATCCTCGATCCAAACAGGTCTGCCTATGTCAAAGGCATGCATCACATGATGGATCATGTTCAGCGCATGCTCTGTTGTGGGTTGAGGCTTCTGTCCGAGCCGACCAAAGGCCGAACCACGGTGATTGGCTATCCCCTCGAGGTCCACAATCTGTTCACTAGCAGCAGCCTGTTGATGTAGGAAAGTTGTCTTGCCGGCACCGGTTTTTCCAATAACAAGCCTATACTTCCATGGACGCCCAATCACTTCATGGGCGTGCGTCCGAAAGCCCTTATATCCTCGTGGAAGCGTACGGACTTTCATACCAGCGGTTGACAGGAGCCACGACATCGATCCGCTGCGCATGCCCCCTCTCCAGCAATAGACGATAAGGGGCTTATTGAGTGCGCGGGCTTGCTCTACGTAGTGACGAAGTCGTGGTCCGACGAGTTCGAGTCCGCGATCGATTGCCTGCTGCACGCCAACTTGTTTATAGAGTGTACCTACTTCGGCACGTTCATCATTGGTAAACAAGGGTATGTTGACAGCTCCAACGATATGCCCTTGCTCATACTCTGCTGGCGTACGAACATCAACGACGGCATACGCCGGATCATAGATTTCGTCAAACACCAAAGTCATCGTATTCCGGAAGTTGAGAGTACTCGCTCGGTGGAGCCTGCGCGGCACGCTGAACGCGCTCGGTGTCAAAGCTGATAAATGCCTCGTGAACGAGATCAGAGATCATGGTTGGGTCATGCACGATTGCAGTATGTGCTCTCTCGCGTTTGCGGTATAGCCATGAGGTGATGATCTGGAGTTCGTCGAGTTCGCGGCTCGTAAAGCGTTTCGACTCGACAGTTGTCGTAAAATGTCCCTCGATCTCTTGGATGATGCCGCCACGTGGAGCTCGCAAGCCCACTTCGCGCTGGAAGACGAGTCTGCCGGAGCGCATAGCGTATACTTCGAGCGTTGTGTTTCGTTCACCAACCGGGATAACGATCAAGACGTTTGTGTCAGAGACTGCAAGTGGACGATCCGTAGCGTGGATCGTTGCGCGTTCTACCTCGCGGATACCATCACGCAGCATCGCCGCACGCTCGAAGTCAAGCTCCGCAGCGGCCAACTCCATCTGTGTGCGCAAGCGACCGATAGCACCTTCTTCAACATTGGAAAGAAACTTGCGGGCATCTTCAATAGAATCGCGATATGCGTCGATCGTTTGGTGCAACGCGCAGGGACCATCACAGCGCTTGATGTGATAATCGAAACATGGACGGATTTCTGCGTGCGGGAACAGTGCGCCCGAACAGGTACGCAGTTTGTTTTCTCGCACAACCATGTCCATGATGCGCTCGGCCATGCGATGGGAGCGAAACGGACCAAAGTACTCAGCGCCGTCGTCTTCAATCGTCGATGCGAGCTCAAGCCGAGGGAAGTCCTCGTTCGTGATCTTTAGAAACGCAGGTGCACGATACTTGCGCGAGGCCACGTTATGCAGTGGGAGCCGCTCCTTGATTTCGCGTGACTCCAGCAGCATAGCTGCAAGCTCTGTGCCGGTGGTCTCCCACTGAATATGCCGGACATAGCGGATCATCTTCTGCACCGATCGACCATGCAATGGTGCATCGTTGAAGTACTGATTTACACGCGAGCGCAGACTCTTCGCCTTGCCAACATAGAGCACGTGCTTCTTGGCATTCAGGAAGTAGTACACCCCTGATTCATCTGG
>CANGZU010000137.1 GCA_947458785.1 Ignavibacteria bacterium | reverse complement strand
TTTGGTCAAGCTTGCTGCAGAGTTTCGATGTTGTTGTTGTCTCAACACACACAGCACTTGTAGTCTACGGTCTGCTTGGAGTACTCGTCCTTACCGCATGGTACGGCGAGCGCCTCTTCTGGATGTATCGCGCAGCAAAGGCCGGCGTCTTGATACACAACAAGGCATTGAGCGGCGTACTAAGCGCGCCTCTACGGTTCTTCGATAGCACGCCGATGGGACGTATCCTGAACCGTTTTGCACGCGATGTCGAGGGTGTTGATGATCATCTCTCATGGAACTTTGAACAGTCGATCCGCTCGCTCGCACAAACGCTCGGAGCACTTGTACTGATCCTGACGATCATCCCGGTGGTGGTCGTGGTAGTCGTGCCTGTGTTGGCGTTGTATTATGTGTTGCAACGGGATTATCGCAAGAGCGCCCGCGAAGCCAAGCGTTTGGAGTCGATTAGCAGGTCAGGCAGGTATGCGCATTTCAAAGAACTGGTAACCGGACTCGACGTCGTACATGGCTTTGGCAAAGAGCAGTTTATGCTCAACACCTACTACGACATTCTCGCACGATATCAGCGTCAGTATTGGTGCAGCATCATGCTCAACCGTTGGTTCAGCACCCGTGTGCCTCTCATCTCTGGTGGTGTGTCGCTGGCCACATGTGTGATCATCGTGACCGTTGCATGGACGGGCAGCATTCCAACTGGCATTGCCGGACTTGTCTTAACGTATGCACTTAGCTTCTGGGGCAGCCTGAACTGGACCGTACGCTCGTTTAGCGAAGTTGAATCACGTATGACGTCCGTTGAGCGTCTGCTCACGTATGCCTCGATCGAACCAGAACCATCGACCACGTCGACGCCCATTCTTGCAAGCAACGCGCAATGGCCTACGCAAGGGGCTATCACAGCTGACAATCTCTTTGTACGCTATGCGCCGCACTTGCCCCATGTGCTCAGAGGTGTCTCGTTCTCGATCGAGCCGGCATCAACAGTTGGGATCATCGGTAGAACAGGCTCTGGCAAGAGTACGCTCTTCCAAACGCTGTTCCGGTTTGTTGAGCCCGTTGGTGGACGTGTCCTGATTGATGGTGTTGACATCACGACGATTCCGCTCGAAACGCTGCGCAAGAACATCGCCATTATTCCACAAGACCCAACACTCTTTATCGGAACGATCCGTGCCAACGTCGATCGGTTCAACACATGCACAGACGCCGAAGTATGGGACGCGCTGCGTCGCGTGCAGCTGGCAGATGTTGTACGGGCACTTCCAGGAAAGCTCAACGCAAACGTCTTTGAAGGGGGCGTCAACTTCTCGCAGGGTCAGCGTCAGCTACTCTGCATGGCCCGCGCCATCCTCACACGGGCACGCATCATCGTACTCGACGAGGCAACGGCCAGCGTAGATGTTGCGACCGATGCATTGATCCAGCAGACGATTCGCGAAGAGTTCCAGGATGTAACGGTGCTTATCATAGCGCACAGACTCGACACTGTTGCCGATGCAGATATGATCATCGAATTGTCAGAAGGCACGATCGCGTCGATTACCAGACGTTGACTTCGCGCACGAGCGTGATACCGAATGTATCGGCAACAGACCGCTGAATCTTCTCGGCGAGCTCAAGTACCTCCGACCCAACAGCACCGCCGTGATTCACAAGCACAAGGGCCTGACGGTCGTGCACACCAGATGCACCGTTGCGAGCCCCTTTCCAACCGCACTGCTCGATAAGCCATCCAGCAGCCACCTTGACTGTTCCATCTGACTGAGGATAGTTGGGCATAGTTGGATACTTCTCAAGAAGCTCAGATGCCTGCTCTGCCGTGATCACAGGATTCATAAAGAACGAGCCTGCATTACCTATCACCCGTGGGTCTGGGAGCTTGCGCGTGCGCACGCTCACAACGGCATTGTAGATGTCAAGTGTTCTTGGCGTCGTGATAGACATGGCAGCTAACTCTTCCTGCACGTCACGATATGATGTCACAAGCTTCGGATCGAGGGAAAGCCGATATGTAACAGATGTGATCATCACCTTGTCGCGCAACTCCCGCTTGAACACACTTACGCGGTATCCAAAGTCACACTCGACTGCAGTGTACTTGCGTATCTCTCCGCTTTCAAAGTGAAAGGCTTCAAGCTCCTCAAAGATGGATGCTTGCTCTACGCCATAGGCTCCAATGTTTTGCATAGGTGCAGCGCCAACGGTTCCAGGTATGAGCGCAAGGTTTTCCATGCCCGACCAGCCTTGACTCACCGTCCACGTTACCGCGTCGTGCCAGTTCTCTCCGCTTCCAAAACGAATGTGAACGTCATGTCCGTCAACACATTCTGCACGTTGATAAATCTGGTTGATGATCACAAGTCCGGCAACGTTGCCCGTGAGCAGAACATTACTACCACCGCCAAGCACGCGTATCGCAAGCCCCTTATCGCGGGCATAGGCAACTGCTTCTTGTAGGTCTTGAATGTTCGTGACAACAGCAGCATGCTCAGCTCGTGCTGGGCATCCGAACGTCGTGTGTTCACCAAGGTCGATATTGTGTTGGATGGTAAGCATCAGCGGGCAAGATGCATGATGGTCTTCACATAGCAAGCATCATCGGTTGTTACGACCACCGTGTAGGGTCCGCTGGCAAGACCGTCGCACGAGAGCTCCACGAACTCACTATTCGATGGCATGTCAACCACGAGTGCACCATGCAGACTGTACATATGCACGCGGCGCATGAGTGATGCGCTGCGTAGCTGAATTTTGTTGCCTAGCGTTGCTGCTGTTACTGACTCTCTTTCATCGCTGGCTACCGACGTTGCGCCACGGCTCCAGCGGTATGTAAGACCTGATGGCATGTCGGTTTCGTAAATCACATTCCTCGGGTTTGTCTCAAACTCAAACCCGGCAGTCGCATTGCTGGCGCTATTGCTCTGAAAGCGCACGATTGAGTTGTCGAGTTCATCGGCTCCACGCAGTCCAATCTGTGCGGATGTGGGCAACAATAGTGCCACAGGTCTCTGATAGACAAACTCGATCGTTGAATTCTCGTGGATGCGAACCTGAAATGTGAAACGTCCACTCGTCGTGGCAATACCTTGAAAGTTAAACACACGCGCAGCAAGCTCCTGCCACTCGACCACAACTACCCTGTTGGGGGCAACTCCCTGAATCTCGTATGCTACATGCCATGGATTGGGCGCATTGATATCCGGCACGATGAACATGCCCATCGGCGAGACAATGGCATCAACGTCATCCGTCATCTGCAGCGGCAATATGGTGTAGAGCGGCAGCGTATTTGTACCGAAGGTGAGAAACCCATTTCGGTAGACCGAGATTGTTCTTCCGCCAGTCGGCAGTTCAAACGGAGTTTCGATCTGTGATATAACGTTTCGCGGTTTAGCGTTGTTTTGCAAAAATACCGGCTCGAAAAGGGGCTTAAAGGTTCCAATGCTGCGCGAGAAGATGTAGGGGCGTGCAAAGAGCGGACGCTTACGCTCGCGCTTAACAAACAACGTCGAGGGAACACCATAAATGGGGACGACTGCATTGTGCACCTGATACCAGCGCGCATACTGCGCCGTATCAATGTTTGTCCATGCAGAATAGACGCGCTCGGCCGGCATGTTCTCGATAATGGCCACGCCATTTTCGGGAACAACATCGGCAGCAACGATGTCTCCGGCATCGTCATCATAGAGTCGGTACTCATCACCACCAACAAGCCCCTGCCAGGGAGCAGAGGTGCGGTTAACAAAACCAGCACCAATTGCTATGGTCATCTGTGAATCACTTGTTTTGACACCAGTAAACTGCAGCGTTACAATGGCAGAATCAGGATCAATGGTATGCTGACGCGATTGCGGCATGAATCTCCACCCAATGGCACTCGGCACAACAACGTATGCACCTGGAACGATATATCGCTCATAGATCGATGTCGAGGCTTGTGTGCTTGTCGGACAGTTGTCGAGTTCAAGACGAACCTCCGGACTGCTCATGAATCTGCTGAGCACAACCGTATTACCATTGTTCACCGAGTCGATGATAAAACGTGTTAGCACAGATTTGCTAAGTGTTAGGATCGATTGAGATTCCGATGATTCGACCATCGTTGTTACAGAAGCATCGTCCTCGAACTCATCAATTCCGATACGGATAAACGGCTTTGCTATATCGATGGTGTACAGAGCTACGCCGAGCGAATCAAATCTGACTCGACCATTGGCATCACTCAACTTAATCGGTTGCTTGGGAGGCTCTGGCAGACCGCCGTACAGGTCGTCATCAATGGGCGACAACGAGAGCTGAACGCCTTGCAAAGGTCGTCCTTGTCTATCCCGAACGATAACAGTCAGAGCACTCGTGTCACGGCGACGTCCCAGGCTGCCAAGACATTGCGCTTGTTCGATGTATGCACGCAGAATGGGGCGCTGACGTGGATGAAACTCTAGCACAACAGTGCCACCATTATTCTGCTGCATATGGCAGTAGGACATGATCGTGCCACGTGTTGGACGCACTTCTTCCGATGAATA
>CANGZU010000136.1 GCA_947458785.1 Ignavibacteria bacterium | reverse complement strand
GCTGCTACGTTGTTTTTGAGCTTCTCCATCACGAAGAATGCACCAAGACCAACCCACATGGCAAAGACCATGAATGACGAGACATAGAAGTAGTCACGCTCGCGTGGCTGCGGGTTCTGCTGGTTCTGCTGAATCGCAGCCAGAACACCCGTCATCAAGAAAAGCACAAGAAACACCCACGCCATTTGACGGTCACGCACGAAGTGGAAGACAAGTCCAACCAAGCCGAGCAAGAGTGGCAATGCGTAGTAGTTGATTGGAAAGTGGCTTCCATAGCCGTTCTTGTAGTTCTGCGCCTCGACAACTGACTGCTTCGTTAAGGGGCTTGCAGCAGGTGCATCCTGGACGTCGCTTACTCTTCCTAGGAAGTTCCACAGGAAGTAGCGGATATACATCTGGTTGATCTGATAGTCCAACATGTAGGCAAACTCTGCCCCATTATAGCGAGACTTACCATCGGTCTTCCACTTTCCAAAGTCTGGGCGTCCGAACACTGCACCATCCTTGCGTTCAACGCGCATCACCGGGGCTTCTGTCCATTTACCGTACTTCGTGTAGTTGTTCACGAACCGTGGTTCTTGCTGATAACGACGGGGCCACATTGGTGCTTCGCCGTACTGTTCACGACCCAGGTAGCTCACAAGCTTGGAGAAGTTCTCCGGCTTGTTCTCGTTCATTGGCGGATTTGAATTCGCACGGATGAGGATGTGTGTATATGACGAATATCCAAGAATCAGCAGCAAGAACGACGATGCAACGAGTGACATCACGCCACGACGCTGCTTGTTGCCGATATAGAGTGCAACGAATGCACCAACGATCAATCCAATGCCGAGAAGAACGAAGAGGTTGTTGTCTTCGATGAGGAACTCGCGCGCATCATTCTTGAACGGCAGATTACCTGCGAACAATGCTGGAAGCTTCATAATGATCACGTTGTAGATCAGATAGAACAGCACAAGGCCAAGTCCCATTGTCATGAGCAGTGTCTTGAGCGAGTACTCATACTTGCGCAAGTACACCAAGAGCACGATAGAGAACAACGTCAGAATCGACAACAAGTGAACACCGATCGAGAGACCGATGAGATACACGATAAGAAGCAGGTACTTCTCATGTCCTGGCTCGTCTGCCTTTTCGTTCCAGACCATCATGAGGTGCACGATGATAGCAACGAACAGCGACGACGCCGCGTATACTTCAGACTCAACAGCATTGAACCAGAACGTATCGGTAAACGTATACGTGAGCGCGGCCACCAAGCCCCCTCCATACACGAGCAAGGCGTTACCGAACTCATTGAGGTCTTCTTCGTAGAAATTCCGAATCACACGCACCGTGATGAAGTACAGCAGAAGAACAGTTGCAGCGCTGGCCATAACTGAGAGCAGGTTTACGCGCCAGCCTGGATCGCCAAACGGAAGAAGGTGAAAGACCTTGCCGAGCATCAAGAACAGCGGAGCTCCTGGTGGGTGCGGCACTTGCTGCTGCACCGATGCGGCCGTAAACTCACCACAGTCCCAGAATGGAACTGTCGGCTGCACAGTCATGAGATACGTAGCGAGCGCAACGATCGTTGCGATACTGGCAAACGCATAGTGAAGTGTTTTGTTAGAGTTCTGCATGGGCACGACGTACCAATGTGAGTTAGTGACGAAACAATCTGCAAATCTACGATATCATGACACGACACACGCCCTGCCAACGGCAGCAGCACCAACCAATCCGGCATGCGAACCAAACTGTGCAGGTACAACACGCAGATTGTGCGCAATCGTTGGTATCGCGCGCAGGGCCATCGTAGCCCGAATTGTATCAAGAATGAATGGGGCTTGCGATACACCGCCCCCTACGATCAGCACGCGCAGACCGAGCACAGCGAGCGCCGAGCACATGCCGATGCCGATAATCCTACCTACCTCGCGCAGCACATGATCATTGGTAATGTCACGCACGGACCGCACGGCTTCGCCTTGATCGCGCGCCATATTCATGATGCCTTGGATGCCCACATAATCTTCGAGCACAGCCGTGCGAAACAGACGCGGATCGTTGGCCCCCTCGCGTGCCCATGCATCCATGATGATATGTCCGATCTCTCCGGCATCGCCATGAGGTCCACGATAGAGACGTCCGTTTAAAATCACGCCCCCTCCGATACCTGTCCCTAGTGTTGCATACAGAAAGTTCGGCTCGTTCACACCTGCGCCCATGAGCGCTTCGGCAAGAGCCGCGGCATTTGCATCATTTTCGATATCGATGGGTAAGGGGCAAACAGAGCGCAATGTTCCCAAGAGGTCCACATCATCCCATCCCGGCAGATTCGGCGGTGCCTGCACATGCTTGGTCACCGGATCTACGATTCCCGGAACACCTACCCCAAGCGCCTTAATCTCAGGGCTCTTGCGCAGTATCGCCTGCGCCACACCCTTGATCCGCTCGAGCACCGCATGGAGTCCCTCATGCGCCAATGTTGGCGTGTTCTCTTCCCACACGGTAGCCCCTTGCGCATCAACCACGCCATACTTGATGCCCGTACCGCCGATGTCTATGCCGCCGAAAATGTCCATCTCTTGCTTCCCTACTATCTACAGTGCTTTTTCACCAACAACACAATACACACCTGCCGATCCGAAAAAAGCACCCTCCTGTGACTTACGATAAACTTCATTCAACATATTTTCACCCCAGTCCTTGAGAGCGGGATCCAATAACTCAAGTTTAAATTTTGTTGTGATATCTAGAAACTGATTTGGGGTGATATTCTTGGACGTAAAAGTGTACACCGATGCATGTATTTCAGTAAATCCGGCATCAAACATCATGCATGGTATCTTATGACCTATGTATCTATCTCCACCGTATTTGTTCTGACCCTTTGACGCTTCAAACAAAAACTGAGTCATGCCTTCATGATATGGCGTTATGTGGAAAAGAGAATCATCAACATCCATAACTATCAACTTCCCACCAGGTTTTAGTATTCTAATCGCTTCAGTCAGCAGCTTGTTTGGATCTGGAAGATGTTGCAGAACAAATCTCGTGTACGCAAAATCAAAAGAGTTGTCTTTGACATCGGTTAGACCGCAGGCGTCATTGTTAATTATCTGAACCTGATTATAACTGGCATTTCTCGTCTTTGCCAGATTACAAAGCTTTTCATTGTTCTCAATTCCAAGTACCAGGCCTGATTCCTCGACTTCCTTGGCTAAAAACTCTGTAATGATTCCGGGACCACATCCTATATCTGCAATACTGTTGCCCGCTTGTAATCCTGCGTTACGTAGAACAACTACTTCCTGAGGCCATCGCACTCGGGCCTGATCTTCCAATCTTGAGATCTCATTGTCTGCTTCGTCATTTACAAACTGCTCTGACGAATAGGGACTGGAGCTCGACATAGAAAAACTCTTTCTGTTAGTATGAGTGGGGCCGAAGATTGGGGCCATTTCAATATAGAGAAGATTAAACCAAAACGCCCCGATCTGCATGAGCAAATCGAGGCGCTGAATTGACTGACGTTGAGTTGATTAACGTGAGTAGTACTCGATAACGAGTGGTACTTCGCAAACAACAGGGACTTCTTCGCGTGTAGGAAGATAGAGGAACTTCACAGAGTAGTCTGCCTTGCTCAGATCGAGATATGGCGGCGGAGCTGCTGAGCGAATTGCTTCTTGGATTGCTTCAACCTTGCGGCTCTTCTCACGGACGGCGATCACGTCGTTTGGCTGCACAGCGTATGCTGGCATGTCTACCTTCTTGCCGTTGATCGTTACGTGTCCGTGACGCACATACTGACGCGCTGCGTACATCGAGCGGGCAAGTCCTGAGCGGAACACGAGAGAGTCAAGACGCTGCTCAAGAAGCTGAACAAGGATGTCTACCTTGTTGCCCTGGATACGAGCTGCCTTGGCAATGTAGTTTGTCATCTGACGCTCATGCAGGTTGTACTGCATGCGCAAACGCTGCTTCTCGAGAAGCTGCTTTGCGTAGTCAGAAAGCTTCGCACGCTTCTTCGAAGCGCCATGCTGGCCTGGAGGGGCCGGCTTCTTGTCAAGATACTTGCGCGACTTTGGCGTTACCGCAAAGCCCAACTTGCGCGAGATCTTGATCTTAGGACCATTGTACTTCATCTGTACCTCGCTCCCAATTTCTTGGGGCAATATTTGTGAAACATCGCCTAGCTGGGGGTACTCCCACGGGGCTAGACAGACTCCCTGCTTTTTGCAGAGCCACGAAGATAATGACGAATTACCAATTACCAATTACCAATTACCAATTACCAATTACGAATTACCAATTACCAATTACCAATTACGAATGTCACGTTCTGGTCGTTGGGTGGCACAGGACTATGTGGAAGAACCAGACATAATATACCGAGACCACACATCTGGTCGACTTCAAAGACTGTCTGTTGACATGGCAAGGGCTGTGCGCCCCTTGTGCCTCGATATCTGGAGGGTACATGTGGCCGATCGATCATCGATAGACCAGATGCATCGAGCTGGCCTATCTGTCGGTGCAAACGTACGGGAAGCACAACATGCTGAATCACCACG
>CANGZU010000135.1 GCA_947458785.1 Ignavibacteria bacterium | reverse complement strand
GGGTGCAGGTCAGCAAACCTGTGCCACCACGGTCTACGTGGATTAAGTTCAAGCGAACAGGCATCATACTCGCTGCTCGCTGTTCGCTGCTCGCTGTTCGCGCTACTTACCTTACCACCATTCGCACAACCGGATTGCCGCTGATGACTGCAACAGCGATATATGCCCCCTGTGAGCAATCCGACATGTCAAGAGCTGCATTGGTTGTCTCACCTGTCATAGAGGTGATGAGTCTGCCATCTGTGCTGTAAACAGATAACGATGTAAGGGGGCGGTGCGATGATACCTCGAGTATACCGGCACTTGTAATGCGCGCAGTATACTGGTGATCTGCAGTTGTTGGGTTAAACTCTTGGACATTCACGATATCGCTGATCTTGAGCCTACAGTATCCATCTGATGTAGCGAAGTGTGCATAGCCGTCGTTGGTAAAGAGAACATCGTTAACAACTGGATTGCCAATATTCAGCGGATCTCCCACGCTCCATCGCAGGCCGTCATCGGAACTTATGGCAACTCCAAATGTTGGATGGAGCGCCATGATGCGTCCATCCGGCATATCAATGAATCGGATATCGGTCTGGGCTAACGCTGCACGGTCTGGAAAGATGAATGTACGTGTCCACGTTACTCCGTTATCCGTTGAGCGAAAGACATACGACTGATCAAGTTGATAGCATTTGTCCTGAATGCCTCTACTATCGTAACGACGACGCTCACCTCGGGTATCGATATACCATGGATCAATGCGGACCTCAGATGCAAGACATAGCAGTGTACCCGAAGGAGTCTTGTGTAATGATGAGACGTACAACGTCGTGTCGATGGATGTTGTGAATCGGCGCCATGTGCTTCCACCATCCGAGCTACCAACAATCCCGCCGGGTGTTGTGTCGCGCAGCGCACCATCCTCTTCATAAATCTGCATGCCGCGCAAGCCAGCTATGATGTTGCCATTGTTGGCCATGATGATGTCGCCCAGACCGGCGGTTGTTGAAACTGTATCGTATTTAATCACCGGCATGGTCTTACTTACATAGACCCATTCACGTCCATCGTTGAACGAGAAGTACACAGAGTCCATAGCCGAAACTATCACATCAGAAGACAGTCGCTTTACCAGCCGGGATCTGCGAGGCAAGATTGTGTCAATGAACGTCCCGTTTGCTGCATATCGTGTAACAACATCGCCGGTAACCCAGGCGGTATCTGGGTGTGGAAAGAACAGCTGCGACGGACCATATCGATGACGGTAATGACGGTTATGATCTTCACCGAAGAAATCATTTGATCTTGTGAGATGCCCGTAGGTGTTGGACGCCATTTTGATCTTGTGTTGAAAGGGGCCAGGAATAATGATATCCCACGAGCTTGTCTGTTCATCCTTGACCATCACACGCGTATGCTCGGTAAGCAGAGCCATCGATCCATCACCGCGAGGATAGATTCTATCGATGCCAATAGACCGCGAGCCCCATTGTGGATCTGGCTCGATGTTCGACACAAGACGCCACGTCTTACCAGCATTGGTTGTTGTGAGAAGTTCGCCCGAGTTGAATCCTGCAAACCATACACTATCAGAGTATGGCACCATCTGGTAACGGTCGAGTGTGTTGATGAAGCCCCATGACTCATTTCCTGATGTGCGACGATGAAGATCTACCTTGCCCGTCTTGGTATTGAACACGATGTATACATTGCCCGTGGCAACGTCACCTTCTGGTGTAAAGAACTTTGCAATGAAGTTGTCGCCAAACGCACCCGAGGCTGTGATCTGCTGGAACTTAGAAAACCTCTTGGGTATAAACAGAGCATGTAATGTTGCATCTGGTCCAACCGTCCACACCTCTCCGTTGCGTCCGAAGATCACAGCAAGCGTATCGTTGATCAGATCAAGGTATGCAGTAGAGATTCGGTATCGTGTTGTATCACCGGTTACGGTTGCAACGGTGTCGTAGCGAAACTGCTGAGCCCCTTGCTTTCGAATGCCGATGGCATTCTTCTGGGTCGTAAGCTGGACAACTGTCCCATTGGCAAGCTGCACCCATCTGCTGCGGCCACTGATGGTTGTGGGCGATTGTGCACCTGTGCATGCATCAACCTCGATTGTATTGAAATTCGAATCGAGTAATGCGAAGACGCCCGAGCGAATGGGCTTCATGTGCATGTCGGACTGATACGTCATACCTCGGATTGGCTGTGGTGATTTCTCCCACGAGCCCCCTCCGTTGCATGAGAGGAATACCCCATTAAACGGCTCACGGTTTCCCAATAGATCAAACGCAACGGCATTTGGTGGTATATGATAGGGATCAACCTCCCAGCGTCCGTAGAAGCCAAGGTCTGCTGTGTCCTTTACAAGAAACCGCATCGATGCGCCAGCATCGTCTGAAACGAGATTGACCGGCAACTTCATGTAGAGCCGGCCATTGTAGTACCAGCGGCCAGCGCGATCAATCGTCCACTTACTCGCAACATCGATGAAGAACATCTTCGTATCGAAGATGGTCCGCCACGACTTGCCGCCATCGCTTGTGGCATATGTATCGTAGGGTCCACCATCAAACAGAATCGTAGAACGTGTATTGTCCACGCTGATCATCGAAGACCCCGTCTTCATCCGGTGATACTTGTGGTTCTTGAACAACCACTCGGGTTGTTGGGCATACCCCACCGCGGACATGAGAACGCCAACGAGGCACAACGACAGTACAGGTCTGAGCATACGTGCCCTTTCTATTGCACTACTAGGTAAGACACATGCAATATGACTCAACGCGGGACAATTAGTTACAGATGCAATGCAGAACGCCCTCGTCGGCCTCGCGAACGCGGGGCTCGGGGTAACTGCGCTCGAACATGGTCATATCAAACACTGCTCGCGAGGTCCCTGGTCGCTACGCTCCTCGGGATGACGCGCCGCACAATGCGTCATCCCGAGCACCGGAGGTGCGAGGGACCTCGCGCGTATTGTGTAGCGTGGAATCCCGCCTCTATCTGGCACGATATATCGTGCCCCTGATGCCTGGCACGTTATATCGTGCCCCTGACGTTACATTTCGTCTAATACAATCGTGTTGGTCAGATCGCCGAGGCGGTCGATTGAGCAGGTGACAACGTCTCCCGGCTTTAACCACCATGCTGGATCGTAGACCTTGCTACCATTGAGTTCAAGGAAGCAACCTGTGCCGCATGTGCCGCTACCAATGACATCACCCGGGTAGAGCGTCACGCCATAGCTGGCGCGCTCAATGATCTGTGCAAACGTCCACGACATGTCTTTGACATTTCCGACAGAGACATCCTGGCCATTGATAACGCACTTCATGGCAAGATCATACTGATTGCCAACGGGTGTCTTGATTGTTACGTCAGCTAGCTCGTCGGGCGTTACCAGCCACGGGCCGAGTGTTGTTGCAAAGTCTTTGCCCTTGGCAGGACCAAGGTTGAGCTTCATCTCCTGCATCTGCAGTACGCGAGCGCTCCAGTCGTTCATGACCATAAGTCCTGCGATGTAGGCATCTGCCTCCGAAGCCTTGATGTTGCGACCCTTCTTACCGATCACAATGGCGCACTCGAGTTCAAAGTCGAGCTGCTGACAGTGAAGGGGCTGAACATGCACGTCGCCAGGACCGAACACAGCCTGGTGGTTCGTGAAATAGAAGATCGGGATCTCGTCGAACTCAGGGATCATTTCAAGGCCACGATTGCGACGAGCGGCTTCGACGTGCTGACGGAATGCATAGCCATCGCGCATTGAGGTTGGTCGAGGCACTGGAGCAAGAAGATGAACTCCGTCCAACGGATGCGACAGCTCGGATTGCTTTGCTTCAGATTGGGCACTGTACCAAGAAATCACATTGTGTAGTTCGGCGAGTCCGGCTTCACCGAGCTGAAGAAACTCGACCATCTTTGCAGTGCAGACACCGAACTGCAGTGCTGCACCACTGGTGAGGGCAGCTGCATGTGCAAGACACATATCAACAACACGGTTGTCAACGAGAGCGCCGATGCGTTCGGCATCGGCGCTGATGAATGTACAAAGTTTCATAAGGGTCTTGAATTTATCGGCCGAGTGCGTGACGAAGTGATAGTACTCCAACCGTGCCAAATCCAAAAAGGAACATGAGCTGGAAAGGAATGGCCGCAATTTCAGCGTAACGGAAGGAATTTGCAATGCCAAAAACGAAATAGGCTGCAAATGCTAGCTCAACGATTACAATCCAGCTAACCTTCTTCTGCACGTACCGCTTTTTCTTCCAATCATCACCATTCTGCTTGATTGCGTACTTCGGTGTGCGCTTGAACTCCGTCTTCTTGCCGATAATTGCCTCGATGACCGCACGCGTGTTATTCACTGCAAGCCCCATAGATCCAGCCATAAAAACTGGAAATAGGAGCAGTCGACGCTGCCAGTCGAGGTGGATGGCGCGCTGAGCATACATGTAGAACAAGAATGTGGAGATACTCGCCAACACGAAGATCGACATGATGCTGTAGAAGTCTGAGTATGACATCAAGCCGAACATCTGCTGTGGATTTGATTCCGCAGTGTTCTTGATCACCACGATCGGCACATTGAGGAATGCTACCATCATGATGAAT
>CANGZU010000134.1 GCA_947458785.1 Ignavibacteria bacterium | reverse complement strand
TTGAAGGGGCTACGCTTGGCTCACATTTCAATGTCGTAGATGTGTCCGGTTCCGTAATTTTTACCGGAACTATAGATCAACAGCGACAGATGATTCGCACTGCTGAATTGCCAACAGGCATGTACGCGTTGCAATTGCAGAATATCGACGGCTCTGTCGTAACAAGAAAACTTCTACGCCGATAATTCGGCAACTATACTCCTATGAGCGAAGAGAGAGAACAGCGGCCACGGTCGCAGAATCCACACAGAAGAAGACCGCCACATTGGCGTCCTTCTGGCAATCGTCAAGAGCGAACGGAATCATCGAGAAATGTATCCGGTTCGGTCTCAGTCGTCATTCCCCTCTTGAACGAGGAAGAGTCACTACCAGAATTGTCACGTCAGCTCGAGACAGTACTCGAGCGTATTGCGCGCGGACGCTATGAAGTGATCTTCATCGACGATGGATCAACCGATGGTTCCTACAACGTGATCAAGGATATTCACGCTCGTAACAAGCGATTTAAGGCTGTGCGCTTTCGTACAAATCATGGAAAGTCGGCGGCACTCGCCGTAGCGTTTGAAGAGGCATCAGGCGACTTTGTGATTACGATGGACGCTGATCTGCAGGATGACCCTCATGAGATACCGGCTTTGATCGCGAAACTCGAAGAAGGTTACGATCTCGTCTCCGGATGGAAACGCAAGCGATATGACCCCTGGCATAAGACCATGCCTTCGAAGTTGTTTAATGCGGTCACGTCAAAGATGAGCGGACTCAAACTGCACGACTTCAATTGTGGATTGAAGGCATATCGCGGTGAGGTGACAAAGACCGTTCAGGTGTACGGCGAGATGCATAGATATATCCCAGCACTTGCTCATTGGGAAGGGTTTCGCGTAACCGAACTACCTGTGCAGCATAAGGCCCGTCAGTTTGGCGTGTCCAAGTTCGGTATGAGCAGGTTCCTTAAGGGATATCTCGATCTGCTTACGGTTATGTTCACAACACGCTATATCAAACGGCCACTTCACTTTTTCGGAGCCGTGGGCTCGTTGTTTGCTGTGCTGGGATTCGCGACCGATCTCTACCTCGTCATCGAAAAGTGGTTGTTCCAAACACCATTCAGTCAACGGCCTTTTCTGTTGCTTTTTGGTATCGCAATGATCATCGTGGGCGTGCAGCTCATTTCCATCGGCCTCGTGGGCGAACTCATAGTCAAGAACAACCTCAGTCAACAACGCTTCAGTATTCGTGAACGTCTTACGTAACGAAACGCCCCTTGCCGACTCTTTACCGGTAACACCTATGAACACTCAGCGTATCACGTACATCTTGACCCTTTTGGCGTTCTTTGCTGCTGGTGCACTTACATCAACGGCTCAGGTGCGCTTTCGTATAGCTTCGGGATTGTCTACGGATTGGATCACCAATGACAACCCTGCTGTGTATGCTCTCACAGGATCAACCGATACAACGCAGGCAAACCGTCCGTTTGGTGGTGCGTTCGATGGTGCACAAGTTGGATGGGGACTCCGTGGCTATGTTGACCTTGACAAGCAGAAGACGTTTCGAATTCCTGTTGGGGTAGATGTATTCTACTACAACGGTGCTCAAAGTGTTGTTGGACCCAATTACAAGTTCCGCGTTGAGCACTCAAACACATTGATCTCATCGTTCACGGGTTTTGAGTGGTCGTTCGTGGAGTTTCCTCTCGCCTTTGCGCGCGCCTATGTAGCGGGCGAGGCACGCTTCCTCTACGTCAACGCAAACACGATCACATCCGAAGGCACAAACATCATCAATGGCGAGGCCTTCGATTACTCTAACACATTCTCTGGAAAGTCGTCAGCTTTTCGCGTCGGCGCGATGGCACGACTGGGCATCGAGGGCGAGATCTATTACCCTGTGTTCCTCAACACTAGCGTTGGTTATGGCGTGATGAACCTCTTGGGACGCGACAACCGATCAAGCGCTCAAGGTGGACGTGGCGAACTACTCACTGCACGGCCAATCAACGAGGCAGGGGAAGGTCTACTTACCCACCTCAACTTCGCATTCATGATTCAGATTCGCATCTGACGCGGTAGCACGAACAACCCTATGACAGTAGACGAATCGACAGAGTACAAGCAGTTCGAGCTTCACGATGAGGTTTGGAAGCACCATGGGCTTGCCGCGCCTGCTCGTCGGGCCTTGGTAGGCGCAGGTATCTATAACGAGAAGCATCTGCGCATGCATACCCTTGAAGAGCTTCGTGGGCTGCATGGGATTGGCAAGAAAGCCCTTGAGCAACTCGAGGCGATCATCCTTTCGCCCCACAACGACTAAGACCTACTTGTAGAAGGTTTTCTCAAAAGCCCCCTGCTCTGGCTTGTTGAGAATGATCCTCCAAACGATACCCCGGATGAATCCCGTGCCGTAGCTGATCAGCTGCACATAGGCTGCCGCAATGCATCGCAATCCGAGAAGGGGCGAACGGTACTTGATACTACCCTCTAAAAACACGCCAACAGTATAGACGCCCGGCACCAGAAGTGTGATCCAGCCATGCTCAACGGTGAGGGCCATATACGCCGCTATGACTAACAACATTGTGAAGGCGGCAGGGAAGAAGTGCGTGAGTTTGAGTGTGCTCGGGTGACGCAACGTGATGTTGATGCGGGCGATGCCGCTGTTATGTACCTGCTTGAAGAACTTCTTCAGATCCGTTCGACGCTTATGATAGACCCATGCGTCGGGAATGAGCTGGACGTTGTATCCGCCCTTCATCATGCGGATAGAGAATTCAACGTCTTCGCCGAAGCGCATCTTCGAAAACCCGTCGGTGTCGTTAAAGATCTCCCGTGAGATGCCCATGTTGAACGAGCGAGGGTGAAACGCGCCCCCTACCCGTACCTTGCCGCCACGGATACCTCCGGTCGTCAACAGGGAGGTCATGGCATAGCTGATGGCCTTCTGTGTTGGCGTAAACGACGTGTGCTCTCTGTCGGGTCCGCCGAATGCATCGAGCTTCTTGGACGTTACCGCATCGTCGATTGCCTGCATGTAATGCGCGGGCACCGTGCAGTCAGAGTCGATGAACATGAAGTAGTCACCCGATGCCCGCCGGCATCCATAATTCCGTGACGGACCCGGACCCGAGTTGTCCTTTACGAAGTACGAAATGGCCAAACGGCCGGAGTATTCGCCACAAACATTCTTCGACGGAAGAGTGGATCCGTCCTCAACAATCACGAGCTCAAAATCCGTGAATGTCTGGGCGGTTAGGCTCTCGAGAAGCTCCCGCAATTCGTCGGGACGGTTGTATACGGCAACAATGATGGAGTACTTCATGGGCAGGGCACAAAGATACGCGTGATATGCGTGCTATTTTTGGACAGATGACTACTCCCGATCTAGACCCCGTCGTGCGATCGGAGCAGATGGATCTGCTACCGCGCACGAAGCGAAACATTCGCATGCAGTACAGATTAGCGCAACACACGCTGATCCCATGGCTGGAACACCTCCACATTCTACCCGCCCACGCCAGTGTTTGCGAGATCGGATGTGCTGAAGGGGGCGTGTTGGCAGCATTCGCAGATCATGGTGCTTCGTATTCACTAGGTACCGATATCCAAGAACCACTTCTGCGTCTTGTGAGTACACCAGTGTGGAATGATCTTGGGTATAACATCACGTTTACACAGCATGACGTGATCTACGATAGCATCCCACCTGAATGGCAGCATCGCTTTGATGTGGTGTTGCTCCGCGATGTCATCGAACATCTCGACGATCCCGGCATTGCGCTGAAGAACATCGCACGCATCATGAAGCCCGGAGGTGTTGTCGTTGTAACGTTTCCGCCATACACGTCACCCTTTGGTGGACACCAACAGCTGCTGGGTACAAAGCTCGGTGGGCTCCCTTTTGTGCACTTGCTACCTTGGAGTCTCTTTGGTGCCATGGTACGACAAGGCGATCCCGTGAACCAAGAGGAAGTTGAACGACTTCACAAGATTCGCTGCTCTGCTCACGGCGTTGTTGATGCTTCAATGCGCGCCGGCATGAACATTCTTGATCAGCGCTACTTTGGACTGCGTCCAGTGTTCCAGTGGAAGTACCAACGGTCAATCCCAAGCATTGAGCTAGGCGCCCTTGCAGCCATTCCGGGTATGAAGGCCATCGCCATGGAGGCGGCATTTGTGTTGCAGTTGCCAAGATGAAGACCGTTCTTGTCATCGCTTATCATTTCCCGCCAGGGGGCGGACCCGGCGTGCAACGTGTACTCAAACACGTGACGTACTTGCGCGAGGCAGGCTGGCGTCCGATCGTGATGACGGTCGAAAACGGCGATTTCCCGGCCCGTGATGAATCCCTTCTCTCGAAGATTCCTTCAGATGTTACCGTGGTGCGCGTGCCTATCATCGAGCCGTACACATTGTACCGCAAGTTCATGGGTGCCAAAGGTGCGGCAATCGATGTAAACGTGAACAAATCCAGCGATCAACGATCAGGATGGAAGGAACGTGTTGCGGAGTTCATTCGCGCAACGTTCTTCATCCCCGATGCACGTGTGGGCTGGCTTCTTACAGCCGTGAAGCGAGGCGTTGAACTCTGCAGTCAATACAATGTTGATGCCATCTACAGCTCGGCACCTCCGTACACATGCGCGCTTATCGCACGATCGATCAAACGAAAAACCGCACTGCCGTGGGTTGCTGGGTTTCGAGACCCGTGGACAGATTTTCTGACCACACCCGATAGGTGGTTTCTTCCTGCCGCCATCGATCGTGCTCTTGAACGATCTGTGTTCAACGAAGCCGA
>CANGZU010000133.1 GCA_947458785.1 Ignavibacteria bacterium | reverse complement strand
TTGAGACCAAGGCATCGATGAGCTCGTGAAGGTTCTTAACAGTGGCTACCGAAACAAGGATATGCACGTGGTCGTGCTGCACCGCAGTTGCATGCAAGGTGGCATTCCGCCCCTTAAGTGTGTGCTCGGCTACCTTCGATAGAGAGTCCTGTAGATCCTTGGAAAGGCGAAACTCTCCCGAGGGGATCAGAATCAGGTGCATACCTGCTGTGAGTTCGTTTGTCATGGTGGAAGTCCTTGTATGTGATTGAGTGTAACGTTGCCTGCTATTCTCTGTTCCGTTGGGATGGCCAAACGTGACACAGCCTTTGCAATCCTTATTTGGACTTAATCCAAATAAAGATTAATTTCGGACTAAATCAGTCCTATATAGATGTTGAGGAACACATGGTCATCGCTATCATGCTCTTCATCTCGACGGCAGTGGCTCTGGCTGGCCCCTTATCACCACATGGGGTCAAGCCGAGAGCCAAGGCCGGAGTGAAGAATGGCGATACAGTTAAGCTGGAGCCCGTCGATGTGTTTGAACGTCGTGGCACGGAGTCGCGCATCACTCGCATGCCGGATGTTGGGGCAGGGGTGATCAATGCAACCAAGAAGGCCGAACGGGTCTACATCGAAGATGTACCGATGATACCTGCGACAAGCACGGCGCGTCAGGCATTTTCTTCGGTAGCCGGTATCAATGTATGGGAGTCGGACCCATCGGGATTGCAGATGGGAATCGGTGCTCGTGGCCTAAGCCCTAACCGCATGATCAATTTCAACGCCCGTCAGAACGGATATGATATCTCTGCCGATCCACTGGGCTACCCAGAGGCGTACTACACGCCGCTCCTCATGGCCGTTGACCACATCGATGTTGTCCGTGGAGCAGGTTCGCTTCGCTATGGCTCGCAGTTTGGCGGCACGATCAACTTCATCATGAAAGAGGGAAGTCGCACCTCGCCCCTTGCCGGACTTGCTTCTGTGTCAGGGGGCTCATACGGCTTTGCAAGCGGCTATGTCGAGGTTGGTGGTACCACAGGAGCGACGAATTATATCGGGATTGCGCAGTACAGACAAGCGGATGCATGGCGACGTAACAGCAGCTTCCAACAACGTTTCGGATATGCAGCGATAGGCCATCAGTTTACACCTGCTCTCAAGATTAAGCTCGATGCAACAGTGATGAACTACTTATCCCATCAACCTGGTGGGCTAACTGATAGTGCATTCGCAGCTGATGCACGATCATCCGTGCGAGCCCGCAACTGGATGGGGATTGACTGGAACATGGCCTCGGCAACAATCGATTGGCAGGCCGCAACGCGGTTGCGCTTGCAGTCTATCACCTTCTTCAATTCCAGCAGTCGTTTGTCGGTGGGGAACAATCAGTCTGTGACAAATCTCGACAACGACGCGGCACGAGTAGTTATTGACGATCGCTATGAAAACCTCGGTAACGAGACTACGCTGCGCTACGATGATTCACTTGCCGCTATGCCGTTCTCTCTCTTGACAGGCGTACGAGCATACACAGGACGCTCGTCACGAGCACAAGGCTTAGGGTCTGCTGGCAGCTCCCCGGATTTCACCCTGCGAAACCATCTCAATGCAGATGGCTTTGATATGGAGCATCCCAACAGCAACCTCGCTGGATATAGTGAGATGGTTCTTCACCTTTCACCGTCACTGAAGATTGTCCCTGGCGTACGATACGATCACATTGTTACAGCCGCAAGCGGCACATATCGCCGCAAGATCACCGATACCGCTGGCATCGTGAGCTGGGAAGCTGTGCCCGTTGATCAAAATCGACGTCGCAGTATCCTACTTGCAGGACTTGGTGCCAGCTATACCATTCCCGAAACGGCACACGAGATCTACGCTAACGTATCGCAGAACTACCGCTCGGTTAACTTTTCAGACTTGCGAATTACAAGCCCTACACTCGTGGTCGACTCAAATCTCCGCGACGGCAGTGGATACACGATGGATCTTGGCTTTCGTGGATCGTTGCAGGGTATCCTTACGTGGGATGTCTCGCTGTTTGCGATTGAGTACCGCAACAGAATCGGAGAGGTTTCTCGTGTAAACGAGCAAGGAGAAACATTCAGACTCCGCACGAATCTTGCGAGCTCCTACTCGCGAGGAATTGAGTGGTTGCACGATCTCAACATCAGCAGGATGATCGGGATGACCGCGCAGCAGCCAATGATCTCGTGGCTCCTCAATGCAACCCTTCTGCAGAGCGGTTATCGATCTGTCGACAACCCAGCAATCGATGGTAAGCGTCTCGAATATGCGCCAGATGTCAACCTACGTACAGGTCTATCAGCATCATGGAAGGGGCTTCGTGGCTCCTTGCTGATGACGCACGTAAGCAAACAGTATGCTGATGCTGCCAATCGCGAGTTTGACCGCAACGCGGCATCAGGTGTTGTTCCAGCATACACGGTATACGATCTCAATCTGGGCTACGCGTTCGACCGTTACCGCTTCGATGTTGCGGTAAACAACCTTTTGGATGCCCGATACTTTACCCGCAGAGCTGATGGCTACCCGGGACCTGGCATTATCCCTGCGGAGCCCCTTTCCGTGAACGCGTCAATATCTGTAACGTTGTAACGTCGTGGTCGAAAAATCAATTCGTCTCAGTTACGGGGTGCAGACATGTTTGGCATGTTCAAATCAGCGTTTGGGGGCACAAATGAAGCCCTGAACGAAGCCTTGCGCAATGGCGCAACAGTTATCGATGTTCGTTCGCCAGGTGAGTATGCGGGTGGTCATGTTGCAGGATCGAAGAATATCCCACTGCAACAGATTCCTGACGCACTGGGCAAGCTGCCTACAACAAAGCCTATCGTGTTCTGCTGTGCTTCAGGCGGAAGAAGCGGTCAGGCAACAGACTTTGCCAATGCAAAGGGCTACACCGCTGTAAATGGCGGCCCATGGACAACAGTCAACCGCGCAGTTGCAGAGTTAGCAGAAGGAGGCAAGTAATGTCACGTTTCTTCACGAACCTCGCAGTTATCCTCGTTGCCGCCGCCTCTGTAGCGTGCGCGCAGCAGTACAAGAACGTCACAGCACAAGAAGCCAAGACGATGATCGACAAGGGTGATATCGTAGTCGTTGATGTACGCACGCCACAAGAATGGAACGCGGGGCACCTCAAGGGGGCAATCCACGCCAACGTGAACGACCCTAGCTTCCAGACGAACATTGCCAAGATCGGCAAGGACAAGAAAGTCCTCGTCTATTGTGCAGCCGGCGGACGCAGTGTCACGGCCTCGGGCAAGATGACGTCGATGGGCTGGAAGAACGTCTGGAACATGACCGGCGGATACACGTCATGGTCCAGCGCAGGTTTGCCAACCACGACCAAATAATCACCATGGACAGCATCGTAGCCTATTACGAAAACCAGCTCCAATACCTTTGGGTGATGGTCACAACGCCAAGTTGGACCAATTTCTTCTGGCTTTTTCTGGCTCTTTCCGTTGCTGTGTGGATGCTGGAGCTCATCATGCCATGGCGCAAGGGGCAAGCATTCTTGCGTAAAGACCTATGGCTTGACACCTGGTACATGTTCTTCAACGTGTTTCTGTTTGGCGCCGTAGGATACTACGGCATCAGCTCACACGTGAAGACATACCTGGCCAGTGTGTTTCCGTACCTCGACGCTTTCCATGCGTCGCTATCGCAGCTCTCGCCATGGTTGCTGCTCGTGATCATCTTTGTCGCACGCGACTTCATCCAGTGGAACATCCACCGTCTGCTCCACGCTTCGGAATTCTTGTGGCAATTCCACAAGGTGCATCACAGCGTTGAACAAATGGGATACGCAGCGCACCTGCGCTACCACTTTGCAGAGAACATTGTCTACGGCGTGCTCGAATACATACCGCTAGCACTGCTGGGATTTGATCTTATCGACTTTATGGCCGCTGGCGTGTTTGCAACGGCCGTGGGCCACTTAAATCATGCAAACTTCTATCTGCCGCTAGGTCCGTTGCAGTACATCTTCAACTCACCGCAGATGCACATCTGGCATCACGCCAAACACCTCCCAGTAGGCGTCAAGAGCGTCAACTACGGCCTCACCCTCAGCGTGTGGGACTGGATCTTTGGCACCTCATACATGCCCCACGACGGACGTGACATAGAGCTCGGCTTCGACAACGTAGAATCCTACTCTTCGGGATTCTTCTCGCAAATGCTCGCCCCCTTCAAGGGCACGATACATCGTGCCTCTCGAAAAAGGGGCTAGCTACCATTCAAGGGTACGATACATCGTGCCCCCTTCAAGGGGAACGATACATCGTGCCCCAGATAAATTGGGTACGATCATGGGCGGGCGCGATTATGGGCGGTCGTGATCATGGGCGGGCGCGATTATGGGCGGGCGCAATTATGGGCGACCACATAGGGTCGCCCCTACGGATTCGGGCGACCACATAGGGTCGCCCATACGTGGGTTGTCAATGATGTATTGACGAATGTTGTTCAATGATTCCGCCGTTCGAACAATGTGGTCGTAATAGTTTCGTTGCCAAAGACGCCGGTTGAAAGCAGGCCATCCCGAATGTCGAACCCCACGAATGTATTCGTTGGTCGTCATCGTTTTGAACCATCCTACGATATCGCCCAGTAGGGGCGACCCTGCGTGGTCGCCCCCGTGCATGTCGTGATGGTCGCCCCCATGCATGTCGTGATGGTTGCCCCCGTGCATGTCGTGATGGTTGCCCCCGTGCATGTCGTGATGGTCGCCCCCGTGCATGTCGTGATGGTCGCCCCCGTGCATGTCGTGATGGTCGCCCCCGTGCATGTCGTGATGGTCGCCCCCATGCAT
>CANGZU010000132.1 GCA_947458785.1 Ignavibacteria bacterium | reverse complement strand
TAGAAGCTGAATCCCTACGGGGCGATCTCGAAGAACTCCCCATCGCAAATCGTTTTGATGTTGTGTCGTTGCCACACGTCACAAATGATGCACTTCGTGAACACATTGAGCGCGTTGGTGTAGTCATTATTTAGCAGTTGACTGCATTGCACGGTCAAAAGTACTGCCGAGCTTACTTCATGCTGTCAAACCACGGCTTCGTCTCGACGAGCGTTCGGACAAAGACGCTACGATGATCAGCACTGTCGCCTGCATTGTGATATGTTGCTTAAGCATGATTGGGCCGAGCAAACCCGCCTCAATCTCAGGCCCTACATCAACTTAACAGAAGCAGGTTCGCTGACAGAGTGTATCACTTGACAAACTCTATGTAATCGACTTCAAGCGAAAACGGGCCTTCCTTCTTTTCGGTTGTTATAACTCCCAGCCTAACAATACCCTTTAAAATGGAGGGGTTTAGCTTGTTTCCCGTTGGCTCGCCGATCTGATACTCCTTGAAGTCCTTGAAGTAGATCGTAGTCTCTGTCCATGTATTCTCTTTTGTAGTTGAGAGTTCACCCTTGAAGTATGGCTGAGTCCAGTTACGACTGTTTTCCAGAGTAAATGCAAATCGTTGATTCGTTGATTTGTATCGAAGGTGTACGCCGCTGTATTCAGACAGGTCGAATCTGTTGAACTTGGTTTTTACCGAAGAAAAACCCCCGTAATTGTCCAGCGAGATATTCCCCGATAACACCATGGAGGTGTCTGTGTATTCAAGGTTGGATTTTGTTACGCCACCCATGACATTGTCGGACAGCACAACCCAATCCTGGACCTGGTCCGCCGTTCGGCCAAGATTGATCGTCGAGTCTGGTATGGACGGATTGATTGCACTGCAGGCCACCAGAAGTACGAACGCTGTTTTCATAGGATTTAAGCCCAAATGATTATCAAATACATGCTACTGGTCAAGAACACGAGTTTTTGGAAGAAGATTCTATCCAGACGAAAGCAATGACACTACGACATCTTTTGCGCGGAGGAACCAATGGAACAAATCTCTTTGTTAGGCCGTATATATCACTCACCACACGGGAACTTCGATGAAAAAGAATATACTCGTAACGGCGGTTATGTCGTTGCTGACAGCGCTGACCGTTCACGGTCAAACGGCTAAGGTCCAAGTCATTCACAACGCGGCCGATCCATCGGCGGAGACAGTTGACATCTACGTTGGTGCTCTGAAGGCAATAGACGACTTCAAGTTTAGGACGGCCTCACAGTTTGTAGATCTCCCTGCTGGGGTTCCGATCACGATTGCTGTCGCACCAGGAAGCAGTATGTCGGCTGCCGATGCTTTGGCAACATTTACGCTCACACTGGAAGCAAACGGTACGTACTTAGCTATTGCGAATGGCGTGCTACAGGCAAGCTCCTTCGCCCCCAATCCGGGTGGTGCTGCTATCGGATTCAATGTGTTCCCTATCGCCAATGCACGCACCAACAGCGAGAATCCTGCGTCAGTAGCGATCAAGGTGTTTCACGGCGTCACAGATGTAGGCGAGGTAGACATCTATGCTGGCGAGAACAAGCTCCTGTCAAATGTTGGATATGGAGTATCATCAAACTATCTGACAGTTCCGGCAGCAGCCTATGTCCTTGGTGTAGCACCTGCAGGAGGACAACCCATCGCGCGCTTTACAGCTGATGTATCAGCTCTCGGCGGGCAGGCCATTACGGTGTTAGCGTCGGGCTTCTTGAATCCGGCTGCGAATGCCAACGGACCAGCATTTGGATTGTTCGCAGTGCGGAGCACAGGCGGAGCGTTTATCGAACTACCTGCTGCCCCAGCGGCCGAGAAGGCACGCGTACGAATCGTGCACAATGCGGCAGATCCTGCAGCAGCAAAGGTAGATGTATATGTCGATGGTGCACTTGCCGTAGACGATTTTGCATTCCGCACTGCAACGCCAGTGCTGGACCTCGAGCCAGGGAAGAACTACGTGATTGGCGTTGCCCCATCAACGAGCATGTCGGCAGCAGACACACTCAAAGCATTCAATGTCGCACTCCCTGCTGGAAACTACGTTGTGTTCGCAAATGGCGTCATTCAACAAGGCTTCGCACCAAACCCATCGGGTTCGAGCATTGGCTTTACGATTTATCCAGTCACCAATGTTCCAGGTGCTGCATCAAATGAAAACAACATCGACTTTGCCGTGTTTCACGGCGTAACAGATGCACCAGCAGTTGATGTTCGTGTTGCTGGCAACAACCTTGTATCAGCACTCGAATACGGCAAGAGCTCAACATTTCTGTCTGTTCCTGCTGCTGATTATGTAGTTGACGTTGCTCCGGCTGGTGGGGCAGTATTGAAGTCGTACAATGTTCCCGGTATAGCAATCAAGGGGCAAAGCGCTATTGTATTCGCAAGCGGCTTCCTCAATCCAGCAGCAAACTTGAACGGCGCGGCTTTCGGACTCTTTGCTCTCGTAGGTACGAATGTTGTTGAGCTCACAGAAGCTGTGACGAGTGTTCTTGAAGTATCGGAACTTCCAGGTGCTTCGGTTACCCCAAATCCAGCATCTGCTGACGTAACAGCGCGCTTCGTGATGCCTACTGAAGGCATCGTCAGCATCCGCGTATACGATCTCGCTGGTGCACTCATCACCGAATCACAACTACAGAACGTTAGCAGCGGCGTGCACGCCATGCCAGTTGCGCTGAACAGCGTATCAGCTGGTGGCTACGTCATGGTCATCGATGCGGGCATCTATCGCTCTGCCTTGCCATTTGCCGTGACCCGTTAACGCAAGACTTCAAGCTTTATCATCGCACAACAAACGGGCGATCTACCCATGGTAGATCGCCCGTTTTCGTTAGTATGGCTGCGGGCAAATTCGGCACACTGGCAGCCTTGGAGCTTACCACATCTAAAGCTACGTTGCTAATTTCTTACCAACGGAAAATTTCCCAATCAAGCATTCAAGGACGACGCCAATGTATCACGATTCCTACAGCCTTACGAAGACGCAGAGCAGAGCGCTAAGGATTGCCGAGATTGGCTCAAATCGATGTGTCGTGTACAGATTCGATGGCCCACTAGACCCCGAACAGTTCGTTACGGCCGCGCAGGAGGTGATACAACGCACTTCGGTGCTGTCGTACCGGTATCTGCGGGTCGAGGGTGAAACCCGCATCTTTCAAATCGATGATCATGCGTCAGCTGTGAGTGTACGCTCAATCAGCGACCTGGCGATCGAAGACATCCACTCTTCGATTGAGAACATTCGTACAACCCCACTTCGACTTGATGGCGGCCCTCCATACCGAATCGCCCTACTGCATGGTACGGATACGCATTATGTGGTCTTTGCTTGTCATGCCGCACTGATCGATCAGCACTCGCTCTACGGCATCCTAACAGCGATTCAAAGAGCATACTTTGGCGAATCCATTACTGAGAATCTAGGCATTCCTCAGGTTGAGTTGCTGCGTCTCGAGCATGAGCGCTTATCATCACCGCTCTTCGACGACAATCTGCGGTTCTGGTCGAAGCTGGTTGATGATACAACATTCGAGTGGCGTCCAACACGTGATGAAGCAGCAATCGATGGAACGCAATACTTCGAGTGCGGTTTGTCAACCGATGCAACAACTGCTCTCAAGGAGTGTGCAGCCTCTTTATCGATGGGTCTTCCCGAACTACTCACCACAACATTTCATGTGTTTCTCGCACGAATGATGCGTACAGACACTGTGGTCACGCTTCGCAATCACCGCCTGTATCATACAGAGATTCACGGCATTGGTTATGACGAACATCGCATCTTGCACAAGACGGTGACGGAGCCGGGAGAGACCCTTCGCCGCATCCTACGGCGGTCAAAGAACCTCTATGATCGGGCGAGCTATCGCGCTGATATTCCATCCGATGATGTGTTTGAGGAGTTGCTACGGCGGGACCCCTCATTTACGTTTCCCTCGAATGTGCTTTTTGATAAGAGTGCCCTTCCATTTTCGTTGAGATACGAGAATGGACTATCAACGTGGATTCTCCCGCGCTATTCGATGACGTTGGGTTCAGAGGATGTATCGATCCTCTTTGATCAACATGACGTCTTGACGTTTGCGTGCATGGCGCGATCAGCGCAAGAAGCTGCTGGCTTGCACATTGCCATGGAACAGTTCCTTGTTATGCTGGAACACGTACCCCACGAACTTGATGTTCCGATCGAGCAGCTTACTCTTACGAATGAGACACACCATGCTACTGCAATGAAGTTTGCAGACGGCGGCCCCCTCCCTCGCGAGGCGGAGGATGTGTTGATCAACTTTGCTACGACAGCTGCCGCCAATCCAACGTCTACTGCACTTCGCTGCGGCACACGCTCTCTTACCTACGAGGAAGTCTACAACGATGTGGGATCGATCGCCCATCATCTTGACCCGATCATCCGCAACATCACCGAGCCAATCGTTGGAATCTGTCTAACGCGCAGTGAGAAGATGGTCGAGGCACTCTATGGGGCTCTCGCTGCCGGAGCAGCCTATCTTCCGCTTGACCCCACCATGCCGGCGGAGCGCCTTAGCTTCATAGCTGGTGATTCAAAGCTGGCCGCTGTGATCCTTGATGCATCAACAGCGCATGTGGCCGAGATCATGCCGGAAGTGCCTGCGCTTGACATCGACAAGATCCTCGGTTCTCCTCAGCCAATGCCTGCGCCCAAGCCCCTTGCCGAAGTAGGGACACAAACGGCATATGTAATCTATACGTCCGGCACCACGGGTAAGCCAAAGGGTGTTGTACTTGAGCGTGGAATGCTTGCTCATTTTGATGCCATGCTTCATGGGCGCTGG
>CANGZU010000131.1 GCA_947458785.1 Ignavibacteria bacterium | reverse complement strand
GTAACCTTGCCTGCTCACCTCTAATACCTTTGCCATGGCCACAAGTGGCCATACCGCCCGGTGTTGATCAATAAATCGGTATCTCATTTCGGGCGTTGACTGAAGATACCGACGGCCCCCTTTAGGATATCGCGCTCCATCCGAAGGGCGCGCAGCTCTCGTTCTAACTCTCGTATTCGCAGCTTGTCCGACTTCTCTGAGGTCTCCGCCTGACGCTTACCGGAAGCTTCTATCCAGCTTCGCAACGTCTCGTATGCAACACCAACGTGTTCTGCTGCTCGGCTCACTGGCAACTTCTTATCTACCACCAGTGCAACTGCTTCAGCTCTAAATGCGTCGTCATATCGACGACCACGGTTGTCATTTCCCATCGGTTCCTCCAACCCAAATATGTGATTAGAGATCGACTTACTGTCAACTGATTGGGGGGAAGATCATCCCTACCAATTACGATGTGTGGTCCACCCGCTCGATGAATACCGAGATCATGCGCGTAAGTGTTACGCTGCGCCGTGTGGAGGTAAATCCAACAGGATCGTCGGATAGTGATGTGGTATTGAGTATTCGCCTGCCGTATGCGTTGGGAACGGTCACTGACATCGAGTATGGCAGTATCAGCAGAACGCAGATACCTAGTCCAGGGCAGCGCCAGATGTACATTAATTTCTCCATGCTGCCACCAAACGTCTTGCCACCATTTTTTACGAGTCCAACACAACGATATGCAAACGGTGACACGGTGCCAACGGGCAGAATATCAAACACAGCAATCGCTGGCATTCCGTCAGGCCAAAATGCACAAAACAATGAGTTTCGAATCCGCAAAGGCATGCTTCCTCCAGTCGGTGATACGCTCAATGGAGAAGTGACGATCTATGCAGAGTTCCGGTGTGATTGGAATACTGCCAACAATGGTCAAAGTAACAACATCAACAACCGCCGATTCCCGGCACGCTATAGACATCCTACATCAAATGAGATCGGCCGTCTTGGCCTTGAGGTATCCTACAACGAGGATCAAACCACAGGTCTCGGGATTGAGATACGCAGCATCCGCATTGAGACGCCGCATATGACCAATGTGCTTTTTGGACAACACAATGAGCGTATACGAAGCAATGTAAACAGATTCGTGCGTGGCGTTGACCAGGAGCTCAACAGAGCCGTAGCATCGTACACCCCTCCTATTGGAGTGGACACCACTCACCCCATTACCATTTGGCGATTCTATGGGTACGACGAGCCTGCCATCGTGCATTGGCTGGCCTTTCGCCGCATCAATGCGATGCTAGGTGGGACGCTAATCACAGAGGTCAATGCCGAAGACCACACGAAACAAATGCATTTGATGGGTCAAACTACGTTCTGGCAGGGCGCAGGCTTTAACACGTCTGCCAACATTGCCTCCTATGCCTACAACTTGGGCTGGAAACGATGGAATCAGAGTATACGTCTTGCGCAGAGAGCTGGCGAAACAGCTATTGCTTATGACCAACGCATGCGCTTTCTTGAGATGAATTGGACCGAGTCCTACGCAGGACTCAAGATGGGGATATTAAACCTGCGGTTCCCAGAACCACCAGGCCAGAATGGTGCCTTCGTCTTCGACACGGCTCACACCAATGCGTGGTTCGAAGACGACCCCGATACCTATCTCGAGAGGCGCTGGCACTGGCAAGTCCCACGAAGGCTTCCCATTCAAACGAGAGATCCTCTCAAATATGCTGAACACTCCGGCGATACAAGCACACCTGACCGCCAGCTTTTCTTACTGGAACACCGATACCTGGATGAGTATGTCGATGGTACCGGCGGCATTCTCGCATCACTCGAGGGACGCATGCGCATTAGCTACCGCGATCAGTCATCAATGCTATGGGGAATTGATCTGGCAAGACAGGGTCAGTACATTCCGTGGATTGCAAACATTTGGCCACAGTACTATTTGCAGACCGTAGCAGGAGGCCATACTTCGCCTGGCTCTGATTCTGTGGCACCGACAAATCACTACGCCATCTTTGCCAACAACAGGCCCAAAACATCTACAGAGATACGGCTCAGTTTTTGGATGCCACTTGTGCTGGGTGCTAAAGGTATGATGATCTACAAAGGCATTGTATCCACGGAACAAGGCTTAGGTGCGCTACCTTCAAACGTGCAAAATCTTGCGCGAACTGATGCCTCGGGTGAGATTATCAAACGAAATCTTGAACTTGGCTTGTCAGTTGTTGGCGCGGGCACATTGAACCCGCAGGTATCTCCAATTCTACAACCCCCATATGCCAATCGCACTGATGAAGAGATCATGACCTCCGATTCGATCTGTCCTGAATGGATAACGGCCAACGATCCATTCAACGCGGCATTGTACCTATCTGACCGCAATGATGCCGGTTTTCCAAACACACTCACGATGACAGGGCTGCAGGAAACCGTAGATAGCTTGGATGGTATAGGTCCGCGAACATCAACAATCCCCGCTCGGATATATTCAGGTGGGTTCGCACTGCGTGATATCTGCCGTGAAGTAACGGATTGCGTAACAGCCATGGACTCACTTATTGGCCGCAGCCGAGACACCATAGGAGATCACATACTCACAAGGCTTCGGCTTCGCGCATGGTATGGTAAAGGTTTCTCGACAATTGACTGCCAGCACCCCAACAATACACCGGCGCAGCGATTCTCGCATTTCTTCGACACAGCAACGATTGCAACAAGGCTTAAGACGCGCCACGTGCGGCGGTTCCGTGATAGAGTGTCTCATTCCGATATCCCTGGACACTTTGATTACGACACACCGGATTCTGTCTTTGCCGACATCACACTTCATGCCATTGACGGCAAGCCTATGGACTCTGTCTTCGCACTGGGTGTCCTAAACCGCCGAACCGATCCAAGGCTTCCTCTGCCAAGAACCTCATTCAATGTCGATACGCTACCCGACAACCACACTCATTGGGAGTTTGTCTCCCACGACGCCTATCTGAGCGAGGTTGCGAGCAATCCTGATCTGGCCTATGCCCAACGCGGCGCTCGTCAGATCACGATACCGTTTAACTACAAACCATCGTCGGGAGGCTACAAGCTGCTGCGGCTCCAGGAAATGGGCGGAGGTATCGATACGATCATCGGGCAGGACCGCGAGCTCGCAGTAGACTTTCTGCCGGGCGAAGGCAAGATGTTTCGTGTGACGGTCCTCGAGGGCGAGAAACCTGCCGACATGCAGGGCTGGCTGGCCCACAACACCCAGCGTAAGGTCGTGGTCTACCCCACACTTGTCAAGGATACGGCCGATACCATCGGGATGAGTCCAGGGTCTCCGGCTCCTGAGCGCACGCTCTATGATCCATTGACTCTACAGGATCCAATCTGCGGCAGAATGGATACGCTGCAACCTCAGCAGTACTATCGAGCCCGTGAAGATGGCGGCTTCCGCTATCACATCGTCTATCACATGAAGGCCGATTCCAACGCACTGCTCAGGGTCTACTACCGGCGCAGTCAGCTACTGGCATCTGATAACAACTCGGCAGCATCTGTGGACACCGCAGGGATCTACAATCCTCGTATTGTGTGGGAAGAGCCGATTGCCCTGGACACGTTTATCCGGCAGGACGGGCTCATGTTCGGACAGTCTGCCAACTGCGGCTATCCTTCGCTTGTAGTGCGCGATGATCCCAACCTGCCACCTCACATGAACCCATGCGTCTATGTTGTCTATGCATGCCAGAGTCCAGGTCCCGAGGATATCGCCATCTGCGAGGCACGCCTGGCGGCCAATGCTGCCACACACGCCATGCAGGCTCAGATCTACACCACAATGCGCTCGAGCGTGCTGGCCTACAGCATGGCCTACCCCTCGTGCCCGGCCGAGAACGCCGACCGCCTGCGTAACTGGGGCACACCTGTTGTGGGTGCCACAATAGGCGGCAATTTCTATGCGTGGTCTGACGTGCGTCAAGGAATCATTGTTGGGTTCAAAAAGCCTGAGGCTACCTTCTTTACCAACGGCGCTCTACAGTTTCTGAAGATGCATGCCGGGGGCAGTGTTGTTGCCCAGTTTCCGTCACTGCCCTCGTATACGAAGATGGCCCTCGGTGAAGATGACATCCCGCTTGTCTGGCAGGAGGGCGCGATCGGACGCAGCACGGGCGAGGGCTCGTGTACAGAGGGTGAGCACATTCTCTATACGCGTCTGTTTCATAACGGCGATTTTGTCCAGCACCGGCTCGTGGCCAGAGGCACCTATCCAGGAATACTACCGCCGCTCTATGCGCAGAACAACATTCTGCGACTGACGCCACAGAGCACACCCGTTCAGACCAACTATAACCGCAAGCCGACGATCTACCGGCAGATGTCGGAGTATGACGATGCAGGGATGTCGCTCTTAAACCCTCTGCGCAGCTATGGATATGTCAACCACAAGGCAGACCGCATAGCATGGGAGCACCGAGAGCAGTACAATACCGACGTCAGTCCAGATCCAAACACGTCCACGCCTTTGACGCTGTTCACCCATTGGCAGATCGATAGAATGAGCATCGACTGCTGGGACAGTTGTAGGTCGGCAGCGGTGCCCAATACACTCTGGCACTCTGCCATTAGTAGCATCTACCATCTGGACGTGGATCTGCGCAATCCTGAACTGGTGCAGGGCGAGCAGAAGACAGTGCAGGGCACGCAGGTGACATCGCCACAGATAGCCAGCTCATGGGCCTATGGAGACACGTCCGTGGTGCTCTCGTTCAACTCTGAGAACCACCCCGGCATTGGTCCACATGTCTATCACATGACCTTTGTTGACGGCTACTACCGTGACCAGGCCGTGGTCGTCGGGACT
>CANGZU010000130.1 GCA_947458785.1 Ignavibacteria bacterium | reverse complement strand
GATCCGCTTGCAGACAAGGTCCTGACAACTTCGGCATTCGTTGCTTTGTACATGCTGAACCTGATGGACATGTGGATGCTCGTTATCATTGTTCTGCGTGACTTTGGCACAACAGCAATGCGGTCGATCGCAGACGATAAGGGAATGACCATGCAGACGAGTTACATCGCTAAAGTGAAGACCTTTCTGCAAATGGTAGTGATCATCGTTGCTATTCTCTGCGTTGCCCTTCACCAGACCATCCCCGCAACCGAGATTGGCTTCTACGCCAGAGCGTTCATGATCTATGGAGGAGTATGGGGCGGACTCTTCCTGGTAACGGTACTTTCCGTCTACAGTTTGATACAATACATCATCGTCAACAGGAGACTCTTTCAACGTGGCAGCTCATAAAATTGCACCTCCGAAACTTTCATCTATTCAGGATTACGTAGCAACATTTGGTGGCGTTGGCTTGCTGCCGATCATGCCTGGCTCCTATTGCAGCGCGCTCGTTGCATTGCCTGCCGCATATGGTTCGCTCTATGCAATGTGGCCTACGGCTACCATGCAGATCTATTACGGAATTGCATTCCTTGTGTTCACAATACTTGGCACATGGTCAGTCAAGCATGTACAGAAGAATTGGGGCCACGACCCAAGCGTTGTTGTAATCGATGAAGCAGCGGGTATGTCTCTGACACTGATGTTTCCGATGGCCTACAATGGTCTTGCACTCTGGGCAACGGCAGTTTTGCTGTTTCGGATCTTTGACGTGCTCAAGCCATGGCCAATGAACATCATCAACGACAGAACAGAGGCTTGGGCAGTGATGGGCGATGACCTTGTAGCCGGCCTCGTGGCGGGGTTTGCAACACAGCTTGTTGGTGCAGCACTTCTGGCTCTTGGGATTGCCTTGGCAGTGTAACGATGCCGTAATACTCCTTAGGAAGGCCCGTTTTACAGGCATTCTAGGGCTTGATTGCCCTGCAAGCCCCATAAAATAGGTCGATGTGGAGAAGTCATACTTGAAACGCCCCGTAAACAGAGCATATTTTGCATTTACAACTGGTTTTATCCAATCGTTTACATGGGGGTTCCTATGAACAAGGCAGAGCTCGTAGAAGCTATTGCTAACGCCGCTGGCCTCAGCAAGTCTCAAGCAGACACAGCGCTGAACGCAACAATCGGCGCCATCAAGGCCGAGTTGGGCAAGGGTGGCAGTGTTTCTCTTATTGGTTTCGGTTCGTTCAGTGTTGGCAAGCGCGGTGCACGCACAGGTCGCAATCCAGCCACAGGCGCAACGATCAAGATCGCAGCTCGCAAGGTTGCCAAGTTCTCAGCTGGTGCTGATCTCAAGGCAGTTGTGAATGGCGATAAGAAGTCTGCAGCGAAGAAGGCAGCTCCAAAGAAGGCAGCTCCAAAGAAGGTTGCAGCCAAGAAGAAGAAGTAATTTGAGAATTTCAGAGCCCGCCAATTGGCGGGCTTTTTTTTGCCCTATTTTTGCAGTCGATGTCGATGCGCCACCTACTGTCGAGCCAGCAACTATCAATCGAGGCTATCCACCAGATCCTCGATACGGCTTCGACGTTTCTTACGCCCGATGGTCTTGTTCGATCTAATCCCGCAGCACTGCGTGATCGACGGTTTGTACTTGCTTTCTTTGAACCATCAACGCGCACGCGATTGTCCTTTGAGACAGCCATTGAGCGACTCGGTGCATCGTCCGTCATCTTCAATCAGGCGGGAAGTAGTGTCGAGAAGGGCGAGACGCTTGAGGAGACCATTCACACGATAGAGGCGATGGGATTTGATGGGATCATCATCCGACATGCGCAAAACGGCATACATGGTGCCGTTGCTTCTTGCACAACCATGTCGGTGATCAATGCGGGCGAGGGGTCGATAGCTCACCCTACTCAGGCGCTGCTCGATGCATCAACGGTTCGCGAGCGTTTTGGCTCTCTTCAGGGTGTTCGTATCGCTATCGTTGGCGACCTGCGGCATTCACGTGTTGCGCGGTCCACGTCTGACATCTTCCAACGGCTTGGTGCTCACGTTGCTTACAGCGCACCTGAGTCGCTGCTCCCAACCGATGATTATGTTTCCTCACTTCAGCGATTTGAAACGATTGACGAGGCCCTTGAATGGGCAGATGTTATCTACCTTCTGCGCATTCAGCGGGAACGCATCACCGAAGACATTGTGCCGAGTATTGGTGCCTATCGATTAGGATATGCGATGACAACACAACGGGCGCAAGCGCACCCTGGTGTTGTGATCTTGCATCCTGGGCCAGTGAATATCGGCGTCGAGCTCGATGAGTCCCTTCTCTCCTCGCCGCAAGCTTTGATACATCGACAGGTAACGCATGGAGTGGCAACGCGAATGGCGGTGCTGCAAACGATCTTTTCGGAAACTCGATAACATAAATCTGCAAGACAACGATGCCAAAACGTATTGATATCAAGACCATTCTCGTGATCGGATCAGGCCCGATCGTCATCGGGCAAGCATGCGAGTTCGACTATTCAGGAACGCAGGCCTGTAAGGTACTCCGAGAAGAGGGTTATCGAGTCGTGCTCATCAACTCGAACCCGGCAACGATCATGACGGATCCGAACATCGCTGATGCGACGTACGTAGAGCCCATCACACCGTACTACATCGAAGAGGTCATCAAGAAGGAGAAGCCGGATGCGATCCTGCCAACTATGGGCGGACAGGTTGCACTTAACGCGGCAGTTGCGTTGCATGAAGCCGGTATCCTTGAGAAGTACGGCATCGAACTCATTGGATCAAAGATCGAGTCGATCCACAAAGCGGAAGACCGTGAGTTATTCCTCAATGCCATGAAGAAGATAGGCATGGAGATGCCGCTGGGTGGCTTTGTGCATGCCTTCGAGGAAGGAATGGCGATGATCGACGATGTTGGATTTCCAGCGATCATTCGTCCATCGTTTACCATGGGCGGCACCGGCGGCGGCATTGCCTACAACATGGAAGAGTACCGTGAACTCCTTCGCAATGGACTAGTTGCAAGCCCTATTTCTCGGGTACTTGTGGAAGAAAGTATCATCGGCTGGAAGGAATTCGAGCTTGAGGTGATGCGCGACACGAAAGACAATGTCGTAATTATCTGCTCGATTGAGAACGTTGATCCGATGGGGGTGCATACAGGCGACTCCATCACCGTGGCTCCTGCACAAACACTGACAGACCGAGAGTATCAGCGCATGCGTGATGCATCGCTCAAGATTATTCGCGAGATCGGAGTCGAAACAGGGGGGTCGAACATTCAGTTTGCCGTGAACCCTGCCAACGGGCGCATGGTCGTCATTGAAATGAATCCGCGTGTATCGCGAAGCTCAGCTCTTGCATCAAAGGCTACTGGGTTTCCGATCGCGAAGATCGCTGCAAAGCTTGCCATTGGCTATACCCTTGATGAGATCATCAACGACATCACAAAGAAGACGCCGGCATGCTTTGAGCCTTCGATTGATTACGTGGTGGTCAAGGTACCACGTTGGGACTTCGAGAAGTTTCACGAGGCAGACAATACGCTTGGTATTCAAATGAAGTCTGTAGGCGAGGCGATGGCCTTCGGCAGAACCTTCAAAGAGGCCCTACAGAAATGTCTTCGCTCGCTCGAGCAAAAGCGACATGGATTCGGTTTTGATCTGCATCGCTACCTTGAGGATGTCCCGCAGGATGGACAAACACTTGCCCCCTTGCACGTCCGACTTGGACAGCGTACATCCCGCTCCATGGATGATTTGTGCGATGCCCTCCGCTTCGGCATGACGGTTGATGAGATCCACGCGATCGCCAAATACGATCCATGGTTCATCACCCAATGCAAACAGATCGTTGATGAAGCAACGCAGCTTCTCGCCGATGTGCGTGCAGGCATGGAATCCCTTGCGCATATACCGCGCACACGCATACACAAGCTTAAGCGCTATGGTTTTAGCGACATGCAGATCGCGCTCCTTATGGGCGTCTCGGAAGACGACGTGCGAAAGCGCCGCAAGGACCTCGGTGTTCTTCCGGTGTTCAAAACCGTTGATACCTGTGCTGCCGAGTTTGAGTCGGAAACGCCCTATCACTACTCCTGCTATGATATTGAGAACGAGGCCGTTCCGAGCGCTAACAAGAAGGTGATTATCCTTGGAAGTGGGCCTAACCGCATTGGACAGGGGATTGAGTTTGACTATTGCTGTGTTCAGGGAGTCTTTGCTCTACGCGAGATGGGCTATGAAGCCATCATGATTAACTGTAATCCGGAGACGGTCTCGACGGATTATGATACGACGAGCAGACTGTACTTTGAGCCTTTGACATTTGAAGACGTGATGAACGTCATCGACATAGAGCGTCCGGATGGTGTAGTCATAACCTTCGGTGGACAAACCCCATTGAAGCTGGCACAGCGGCTTGCAAAGGCTGGTGTTTCGCTGATTGGTACATCTCCCGAAGGCATTGATCTTGCAGAAGACAGACAGCGTTTTGGAGACCTCCTCGCACGGCTCAACATCCCATGTCCACCATGGGGTACGAGCACCAACGAGGAGCTTGCTGTCGAGATTGCCGAGCGCGTGGGCTATCCCGTTCTTGTGCGTCCATCCTACGTTCTTGGCGGACGTGCCATGCAGATCTGTTACCGGGAGGATTCATTGCGCGCATACATGCGCAAGGCCATTGCCGAAGATCCTACTCGCCCCGTGCTTATTGATCACTTCCTCGAGAACGCAACTGAGTTCGATGTTGATGCGATCAGCGACGGCACAACGACGGTCATTGGTGGAATGATGCAACATATCGAAGAGGCTGGTATCCACTCGGGCGATTCATCCTGCGTGTTGCCACCATATAGCGTTGGGGAAGACGTACT
>CANGZU010000129.1 GCA_947458785.1 Ignavibacteria bacterium | reverse complement strand
TACCATCCGGAAAGAGATAACGTAGACCCCGCCGATGTAGCGTAACGAATGGCTACCTCGGGTCCAATTGAATGCAGAGACCCCGTCGAAATCTGCGGAGCACCCGATGCAATACTCTGCTGATCCAGCGTGTAGATACGCACACCCGTTTGTACCGAGGCAAGGGGCGAGAGGTTCGTTGCTAGCAGTATCTTCACAAGGTATTCGAGGTTGCCTGTCTCCGGCGATTCGGCAAAGGCATCCCATTGGAACGACGCACGCTCGAAGTAGCGAAAGAGTACCTGTGACTCCACATTGAACATGGGCGTTAAGCGCAAGCGCAGGGAATCGCGATACGAGATCTGTCGAAACGAAAACGATCTCGCTGATGAACTCAAGCCATCATAATCGTATGCCGTGTAGTTGGCAAGGATCTCAAACTGAGGCTGCATCGTTACGAGGGAGGTCTGCAGCACAAAGGACGGCGAGAGACGGATCACACGGTTCACGTTATTGAAGGCGCTGCGCGTTGATCGTAAGAACACTAAATGCAGGTACTGACCCGACAGCCCAAGGTTCATCGTCAGACTTGGAGAGAGCCTTCGCGACCACGACATCGTGGCAATTGTAGAGAGCTCATCTCGGTCGTCATCATTCAAGGGGCTCGGTGTGTCGTAACGCAGTAGCCAGCTCGAGACGTCGAGTCGCATCGTATCGCGCATGCTAAGGTGCCACTCGCCCCTTGCCAGCATGCGTGTTCGGAAAGTCTCGTTATCGCGCTGAAACTCCTGCGCCCGCACTGCCTGCAGCGAGGCAGGCATTAGACCGAAAACATCCTGGACACCATTGCGCTCCGATCGTTGATAGACAGCGCCACTGACGTATGCTGTAAAGCCCTGCACTGCGTATTGCGCGTGCGCTTCCACATCGATTGCAAGCTCGGAGAGCTGACGACTCACAGACGTGAGGGCGAGATCCTGCATGGGGCTGTCGTAGGACCGATTGATCTTGGTCGAGACCAGCGAGCCTGTAAAGCCGATGCCCAGTTCCGGCACAACGGAATAAGAGATGTCGGCATTGACCTGTTGAATGTCTTCTGTACGCTGTTCCACGTTAAGGGGCAAACTGGGCGCAACACTCGTGAAGAACTCGCGTCCACGAAGTGTTGTCTGCGCAGAGAGCCGAAGCGAGGTACCTTCGTCGAGCTCGCGTGATACACGTGCCGTCACATCAACATCGGTATTGGTGCGCCGCGCATCGAGCTTTTGCCAGTCGGCAATGGCAGATGATGATAGATTCCAGTCATCAAGGAGGTAGTCGTCCAATACCCCGCGCACGATAGCCACCGGACCCGTTGCATGCACGCCCAGCTGCGTTGATGATTCCATGCCTCCCAGTGCTTCGATCGACGCTTCACGGATTGGCGCATACCGCAGCCCAAGTGCGCCATTGATGCGCTGCAATGAGTTGAGTCCAACACTGCGAGAATCCTGCGACAGCAGCCAACCCTGGCGCAGCACAGCGCTCACAGTTGATGCCAAAGGTGTCTCCCATGCAATCTGCGATTGCTGGTCATCACGTGTTGCCACCGATGCCGTGCGAAATGCTGATGAGCGATACTGATTCACAAAGCGGAACTGCCCAACAGCCGTAGGCAGATCAATGTCGGCATTACCAGTCCACACGAAGGTATTCGTGATCTTATCAACGCCAAACTCAATGCCTTTGCCTGCTACCCGGTCCTGCAGCGGAAGCAGCGTCTGTAGTTGTTGTCCATAGCAGGTATGTGCTGCAAGGACTACGCCGAGCAGCACACAGAGACGACTATGAGATAACTTCCAGGCGCGCAAATGCCACCATCAACTGTTTACGTTGTCCATTGTCGAACAGGACGGCTGCCTTCTCTGACTGCCCCGTCCCAGAGACGGAACTTACAGTACCGTTACCAAACATTGGGTGTTTCACACGCTGACCCGTGCGGAGCGTTGGTGTGCCGGCGCTTTGCTCTTGCACATTACGAGCCTTCGGCTGCGACACACTCGTGTAGCGCTTGGGCATCGGCAACTGCGAGTACGACGAACCACTCTCCGGCATTTGCGAATACCCGGAGCCCCGTGGCTGCGGCCTGGCAGGCTGCGGTCTGGCTGACTGCGGTGCCTGCTTGATCGATGCCCCATGCTGTGCCATCGACCTGCTCGAGGGGGCTAGACACTCTGTATCGATCTCGGAAAGGAACATCGAGGGCCGCGAGAAGACGAGCTCTCCGAAGCGGTAGCGCCTCTCTGCATACGACAAGATCAGCTGCTCGCGAGCGCGCGTAATGCCTACGTAGAGGAGACGTCGTTCTTCTTCTTGTTCTGCCGGGTCTTGTTCTGCCTTTGCGAGTGGGAAGAGTCCTTGTTCAAGTCCTGCTATAACAACCAACGGGAACTCAAGCCCCTTTGCCGCGTGCATCGTCATCATTGCCACACGATCATTCCCTGTTTGCGGATCATCTGCATCACTCAAGAGTGCGATCTGCTCCAGATACGAAACAAGCGTCATCTCTTCGTTGAGCTCCTGCTGCTCGGCGATATGATCCAGGATACGCTCGATGTTATTCCATCTGTCCTGCGCGTCATCTGTCTGTTGCAGACGATACATCTGCGGCAGACCCGTTGCTTCGATGTAGGCCTGGGCAAGCGATGCTGGTGACAATTCCGGAATCATTTCCTGGTAGCGCGTGATGATACCCACGAAGTCCGTCACGGCCTTCACCATACGCGCCTGCAGCATCGGCACTTCCTGAATGCGGAGCAGTGCTTGGAAGAGCGACAGATTCTCGCGTGCTGCAAAGTCCTGCACACGCTCCAAACTTGTTGCACCAATGCCGCGAGCCGGCTCGTTGATCACGCGCAGGATGCTCTCGCTATCGTCGGGGTTGATAAGGATGCGCAGGTAAGCCAGCACGTCCTTGACTTCTTTGCGCTTGTAGAAGCTAACACCGCTCACGATGTGATACGGCATGTTCGATCTGCGCAGCGCATCTTCGAGAGCCTGCGACTGTGCGTTCGTACGGTAGAGGATCGCTACGTCCTTTGGTGAGTAGCCACTCGACGCAATGCGTGAGCGAATCGTACGAGCAATCGTATCGGCTTCTTCTCTATCATCACGACACGCAAGAACTGTAATCTTCTCACCTTCGGTATTATCCGTCCAGAGCTCTTTCTTGAGTTGCGACGTGTTGCGTTTGATCACGCTATGTGCAGCAGCAAGAATTACCTTCGTTGAACGGTAGTTCTGCTCAAGTCGCACGACAGTTGCTTCTGGGTAGTCGCGCTCAAAGTCGAGGATGTTCTTGATGTCGGCACCGCGCCAGCGGTAGATACTCTGCGCATCATCACCCACAACACAAAGGTTGCGGTACTTGGAGGCAAACATATTTACTACGCGGTATTGCGCCCGGTTGGTATCCTGGTACTCATCGACCATGATATAGCGGAACCGATTCTGCAGTTGCTCGAGCACATCAGGATTGTCTTCCAGAAGTCTGATCATGTGCAGCAAGAGATCATCGAAGTCCATTGCATTGCTCTGCTGCAGTCGTCGCTCGTACTGCTCAAAGATCTGACCCGTCTGCTTGTCGGTGATCGAATTCGCCGTGCGTGAGAACTCCTGCCACGAGATCATGTTATTCTTCGCATGCGAGATGCGAGAGCGCACACCATTGGGCGGCAGCACCTGCTGCGAGATGCCCATCTGGTTCATGATGGCCTTAATGGCCGAGGCTTGATCGTCAGTGTCGTAGATCGTAAACGTTGGAGTAAAGCCGATCTTCTCTGCATACTGACGCAGCAAGCGGGCAAAGATGGAGTGAAAGGTGCCGGCCCAGATTGAGCGGGCTGCAGAGCCCCCTACCAGGTGCGTGATACGCTCCTTCATTTCCTGGGCGGCCTTATTCGTAAACGTCAGGGCCAGCATGTTTTCCGGGCGGACACCGCTGCGCAGCAGATATGCCATGCGGAACGTGAGCACGCGTGTTTTGCCGCTACCTGCACCGGCGATGATGAGTACTGGACCGTCTGTTGTGCGCACCGCCTGGGCCTGACTCTCGTTCAGTCCGGTTAGTAACTCGTTTGCAGGGGGCTGTTGGTTTTCAGGGATAAGTTGCAGCATCAGAACTCTACAAACCCCGTTTTCTTGTATACCTTGCGTAGTGTCTTGCGCGCTCTGTCGCGTGCATGCTCGGCCCCTTTACGCAAAGTTGCTTTAAGCAATTCTTCATCGGCACGCAACACTTGGTACTTCTCACGCACGGGACGCACAAATGCAACGATGGCCTCGCCTACAGCTTCCTTGAACTCGGCGTAGCCAAGTCCTGAAAACTCCTGCTCGATCTCTGCGTACGTCCTGCCCGTTGTGATGTGGTAGAGCGTCATCAGGTTTGCAACACCTGGACGCTTGTCGGTGTATTCGATGGTTGTGCCGGAGTCTGTTACCGCGCGCTTGATCTTTGAGCGAATCGCATCGTCGGTGTCCACGAGGAAGATCGTTGCCTTTTCGTTGGCATCCGACTTCGACATCTTCTTTTCTGGTTCCTGGAGCGACATGATCTTTGCGCCCACCTTCGGGATGAAGGGCTCAGGTACGGTAAACGTTGGCGAGTAGTGATGATTAAACCGCTCTGCCAGGTTACGTGTAAGCTCGAGGTGCTGACGTTGATCCTCGCCCACGGGCACGAGGTCTGCGTTGTAGAGCAGAATGTCGGCAGCCATCAGGATTGGATACGTAAACAATCCTACATTCACGTTGTCGGCATGCGTTGCGCTCTTGTCCTTGAACTGCGTCATCCGCGAGCACTCACCGAATCCCGTCATACAGTTCAGCACCCATGCCAGCTGCGAATGCTCCGGCACGTGCGACTGAATGAACAGCGTTGATACATCGGGATC
>CANGZU010000128.1 GCA_947458785.1 Ignavibacteria bacterium | reverse complement strand
TGCCGGAACCGCGATGGATCAAGACGGCAGAAGATCCTCGCATCAAGGACCTGATTAGCTACGCGCAAGTGCTCGAGGGCTTTGCACGTAATGCTTCCCTGCACGCCGCCGGCGTTGTGATCGCGCCGGGTCCGATCAGTGATTTTGTACCGGTCTATAAGACGCCGAGCACTGAAGCAGCTACGCAGTATAACATGAAGGACCTTGAAGAAGCTGGACTTCTCAAGATGGACTTCTTGGGCCTGCGTACGCTCAGTATCATTGATCAGACACTTGAACAGGTTAAGCGCAACCACGGCATCGAAGTGGATGTCGACGCGATTGACTTTGGTGATACAAAGACCTACGAGCTTTTTGCACGCGGTCACACACAGGCCGTGTTCCAGTTCGAATCCGATCCGATGCAGAAGGCACTTCGTGAGCTCAAGCCTACGGTGCTCGAAGATCTGATCGCGATGAACGCTCTGTATCGTCCGGGTCCGATGGACAATATCCCGGACTTCATCGATCGCAAGCATGGTCGTAAACCTGTTGAGTATCTGCATCCGCTCATGGAGCCGATCCTTTACAAGACCTACGGGGTTATCGTCTACCAAGAACAGGTTATGCAACTCGTGCAGACCCTTGCCGGCTTTACCCTTGCGCAGTCCGACGTGATGCGCCGTGCCATGGGTAAGAAGGACGAAAAGTCCATGTCCGAGCAGCGCGTCAAGTTCATTGAAGGGGCTAAGGCAAACGCAGATATCGACGAAGCTCTCGCCAGCGAGATCTTCGACCTCATCCAGAAGTTCGCCTCCTACGGTTTTAACAAGTCACACTCTGCCGCCTACTCGTATCTGGCGTTTCAGACGGCGTGGCTCAAGACGCACTACCCTGCTGAGTTCTTAGCGGCCAACATGACGGCTGAACTCAACGATCAAACCAAGATCGTGGCACTGATCGATGAGGCAAAGCGCATGGGCATCACCGTGCTGCCGCCGGATGTGAACAGGTCGATGGCAACATTCATCGCCGAGAACAAGTCCATCTACTTTGGTCTTGCCGGCATCAAGGGCGTTGGTGTTACGGCTGTTGAGTCGATTGTGGAGGCACGCAAGGACAGCCCCTTTACATCCATCTTTGACTTCACGGCTCGTGTTGATAAGAAGGTCGTTAACAAGCGCGTGATGGAAGCACTCGTGTGCTCGGGCGCGTTTGACAGTCTGCGTAACGGACACCGCGCGCAGTTGTTCTCGGTGATCGACACAGCGATACACTATGCATCGCAGGTGCAGGACGATGCACTTTCTGCCATGGGTGGTGGACTCTTCGGTGAGGCCGAAATTGAACGTCCGAAAGAGCCGTCACTCCCGCTGATCGAACCCTGGCCCGAGCGGGACAGACTGCGCAAGGAAAAAGAGGTTCTCAGCTTCTACATCTCGGGTCACCCCCTGCAAGAATACGCCATGTCCGTGCAGTCGTTTAGCACGATCAACCTTTCGCGCATCGATGCCGACATGAACGGCAAGGGGGCTCGCATTTGCGGCTTGATCAGCGACGTGCGCACGCGACTTGATAAGCGCGAGAACACCATTGCCTTTGTCAAGGTGGAGCAATACCAGGGCTCGGTAGAAGTGATCTTCTGGAGCGACAAGTACAAACAGTTCGCAGAGCTCATCAAACCCGACACCGTTGTGGTTGTGATCGGCAAATGCGAGGTAAGCGGCGAGACGATCAAGATGACCGCCGACGATGTGTTAACGCTTGAACAGGCCGAGAAGCGCCTTGCCAAGGGCTACGTTGTATGCATCCGTCCAGACGAGCATACAGACGAGCAACTGCGCGCTCTCAAGGAGCGCTGCAACACATCGGACGCACAAGAGCAACTCTCGTTTGTTGTGATGCATCCCGAGGGTAAGCGGCTCTACACGACCATGAGCAAGATCAAGTTCTCGCAGGAGACAACGAAGTTTCTCTGCAGTACATTTGGGGAAGCCAACGTGCTAGTCGACGCAGAACGCTAGGGGGAATCCACATGCCGCAGATCCAATCAGCCATAGGCGTAGTTGTTATCCTTGCCATAGCATGGATATGGTCATCCTCACGCAGAAACATCCCTTGGCGCACAGTTGTCTGGGGCATCGCACTTCAACTCGTGCTTGCCGTGGGCGTCATGGTCTTCCCTCCCGGCATAGCATTCTTCCAGAAAATGGGCGATGGCATCACCTGGTTTCTGGGCTTTGCCAATGAGGGGGCAGCCTTTTTGTTTGGCGACCTTCCGCGGGCCAAGGGCGTTGCGGCTGTGGGATTTCAGTTTGCCTTGACGATAACCTCTGTTATCGTCTTCTTCTCGTCTTGCATGGCCATTCTCTATCACTACGGCATCATGCAGCGCTTTGTGAAGGTTGTTGCGCGGTTTCTCGAGCGGACCATGAAGACATCGCCTATTGAGTCCATCAACGCTGTGGGTGAGATCTTCCTTGGGCAGACCGAATCTCCCCTGCTCGTTCGGCACTACATACCCCGGATAGCCCCTTCCGAGCTCTTTGCCATGATGGTGGGAGGCTTTGCAACCATCGCCGGCTCTACGATGGGCGTCTATGTGGCAAGGGGCATAGCAGCAACCGACCTGATGATCGCCAGTATACTGGCAGCACCAGCAGCACTTGCGCTTGCCAAGATCGCAGAGCCGGATAAACCCGAGGATACGCTTACGCGTGAAGAGGTAACCAACCTTGACCCCGTGCTGCCCGCCGGAAATGTGCTTGATGCCATCGCCCGCGGCGCGCTCGACGGCGTCAAGCTGGCCGTTAACGTCATCGTCGTGCTCATTGCTTTCAAGGCCATCGTTGCCTTTGCCGATGCCCTCTTAACGATGGGGCTTGGCACGTCTATTGAACAGATCTTAGGCTACGTGTTTCTGCCGTTTGCGTGGCTGGTAGGAATCCCAACGAATGAGGCGCACACGTTTGCCTCCCTCTTGGGCACCAAGATCTCGCTAACAGAGTTTATCGCCTACGACAAGCTTGCTACACTCGTGCAGCAAGGGGCTCTCTCGGATCGCACCGTGCGGCTTGCCACGATTGCGCTTTGCGGATTTGCCAACATCATGTCGATCGGCATCCAGATTGGCGGCTACGGAATGATGGCTCCTGAGCGACGCGCAGAAGTTGCGCGGTTTGGCTTCAAGGCCATGTGCATCGGAGCTCTGGCAAATCTCTTGACCGCCTGCATTGCTGGGTTGTTTGTTTAATCGCGCGGACGACGTCCACCACGTGGACCCTGCTCCTTGGCACGCTTGATCAACAGCCGGGCAAGCTCTTCATGAAACTTTGCCTCAAAGGCCAGATACGTTCCATACTGCTGTAGGTTTAGCACATCTTTGACCCGCGTATTGCGCAGCTCAATGGCTTGGTGCAAATCATGTGTTGTCTTCTGCAGAACGTCAATCTGCTGCTGAAGTCCGGCAGCATTCTCACGTGACATTCGCTTGACGTTCTCCGCGGCATCCTGCATTTCGCGCTGAAGCCGCAGGACATTCCCATGTGTCGTATTGTAGATCTGAAAAAACTTCTCTACCTGCGTGTCCTGCAGCTGGAGAATGTCGATGAGTTTCATCTTGCGCACATCTTCCATGCGCTGCATCATGCGCTCGCGAGGCATCGGCGGTTCGTCGTCGTCTTGTGCATGAGCTGCTGTGCCCAACACGACCACACCAGCGAGTACTACCAGCCACTTATAACCCAGCGTCATTGCTGTTCTCCTGCAAAAGCACATCGATATCATTGTTGTTAACCGTCCACGTATCCTCTTCGTCCAGGGTAGCTGCCAGAAACTCTACCACCTGACGTTCAGCTTCCTGCTCTAAGATACGCTCATCACTTGGTGCTGCGGCCCACGGCGTTGTGCGCATAACTGAGGATGACGCATTTGGTGTAGCATTCGTACCGGCACTGAGTGGGCTCGATGTTGGCTGTGTTGTTACTGAAGCAACTGTTGCAGTTGCAGACGTGTCCGTGGAGGGTGTTTCAGTTGTTGTCGAAAGTGCGAACACCACAAGTGCTGCCGCGGCAGATGTTGCAAGTCCTGCTAGAACGTACGAGCGAGCTGGACGCTTTGCCTGCAGTCCTTGTGCAACATGCACACTCAGATTGCGCGCCTGTTGATCGATGTCACGGTCTCTGCGCACCTTATGCTGCGTAAGAAGTGCTGCAAGTGGCGCATCATCCTGACCCAGTATCTCGTTGAGTTCATCGCGTTGATGCTTGTTCATCGTGTTCCTTCTTTCCAGTTTGCGTAGTACTCGCTTGAGCGGAGTTCTTCGGCAATCTTCTTTACAGCCCAATGGTAGTTGGCCTTGAGAGCCCCTTCCGAGGTGCCTGTGATCTCGGATATCTCTTCGTAGCTGAGTTCATCGTAATGGCGCATACAAAACGTCTCGCGCTGTTTTGGCGGCAGCGTTGCAAGCACGCGCTTCATGTAGGCATCGAACTCGTTATGCTCTGCGCTGTGTGAGGGGGCTGGTGATGTGCTTGGTACATCGAGTTCCCCTTCTGCCTCTCCAAACCCAAAGAACGACGTGAACTTGCGCTTTCGGTGCATGGATGTGCAGATGTTCACGGTAATTCGGTAGAGCCACGTCTGCAGGGAACTTTGTCCCTGGAATTCACCAAGTTTAGTTGCCACGCGCAGGAATACCTCCTGGGCGGCGTCTTCTGCGTCGTGTGGAGAGACCGAATGACGCAAGGCAACGGAGATCACGAATCGTTGATGCTTGCGCACAAATGCCGTCAGGGCAGCATCGCGCCTACCGGTGCGGTACTCTGCGAGTATCTCTGCGTCGGTCGAAGGCGTCATTGCGGTGATATCGTGAAGGTATTCCATTGGATTTGCAGCCCGTTGGACGCCTGAGAGTGCGATCGGTTTAATGGTCAGTGAAGAACCTGTCTCT
>CANGZU010000127.1 GCA_947458785.1 Ignavibacteria bacterium | reverse complement strand
GTCCTCATCACAATTCCGCGAGGTCCCTCGCTGCTGGCGCAGCTCGGGATGACGCATCGTGCGTTGTGTTATGGGTGGGGGGAACGACACAAGGTCCCTCGCGCCTGCGGCGCTCGGGATGACGCATCGTGCGTTTTTTGTGGATGGGGCATCGAGCGCGCCGAAGGCGCGCTCGATGCCCTTTGAAAAGAAGAAGCGATGGCTGCGTCATCCCGAGTCGCGGAGCGACGAGGGACCTCGGGTTATTGCGTTCAATCTGGTTTCCCGCGTTCGCTGTTCGCTGTTCGCTGTTCGCTGTTCGCTGCTCGCTGCTCGCTGTTCGCTGCTCGTCTATGTTGATAACTCCCCTCCCCCTGCCCCCTAGCAGAGCGGTAATTTGCTTGCCGGTGTGCCGTGGTATGTCACGTTTTATGTGACTGGCGGCACAGAGAATTACAGCAAACAATGTTCAATTACAACGTAGACGACCATGAGTGCAGAAGCAAAACCAACAAAAGAGACGAAGGAAGCCAAGGCAGCAGCAACTGGCGGACCCAACGACGCGAAGCTGAAGGCGGCGCAATTGGCGATGGAGCAGATCGAAAAGCAGTTCGGCAAGGGCTCTATCATGAAGCTCTCGGATGAGAATCCGGTAGAGATCGATTCGATTTCAACGGGCTGTTTGTCACTGGATGCTGCGATCGGTATCGGTGGCGTGCCGCGCGGTCGAATCGTCGAGATCTATGGACCCGAATCGTCTGGTAAGACAACTGTGTGTCTTCAGGTGATCGCCGAGGCACAAAAGGCAGGGGGCTTGGCAGCATTCGTAGATACTGAGCACGCACTTGATGTGAAGTATGCGCAGCGTCTGGGTGTAGACCTTAACAACCTTCTTCTGTCGCAGCCGGAGTTCGGTGAGCAGGCACTGGAAATTGTAGAGACGCTCGTGCGCTCAGGTGCAATTGATGTTGTGATCGTTGACTCCGTTGCGGCGCTCACGCCGCGAGTGGAGATCGAGGGCGACATGGGCGATGCGCAAATGGGTTCTCAAGCGCGTCTGATGAGTCAGGCCATGCGTAAGCTCAACGCTGCTATCGGACGCAGCAACACAACAGTGATCTTCACGAACCAGCTTCGCTCGAAGATCGGTGTGATGTACGGTAACCCTGAAACAACAACGGGCGGTAACGCCTTGAAGTACTATGCGTCGCTTCGTATTGATGTGCGCCGTAAGGACGTGATCAAAGACGGACAAGACATCGTGGGCAACCGCGTGCGCGCCAAGATCGTCAAGAACAAGGTGGCTCCCCCGTTCCGCGAAGCAGAGTTCGACATCATGTACAACGAAGGCATCTCGCGTCTGGGCGATATGATCGATGTGGCCGTCGAGACGGGTATCATCACCAAGTCTGGCTCGTGGTTCTCGTTCAATGAAGAGCGCGTGCAGGGTCGTGACGGCATGCGCAAGCTGCTGACAGAAAACGCTCCGCTCTATGCTGCGCTCGACGTGGCTGTGCGCGAAGCTCTCAACATCCCAGCCTCTGGATCTAGCTCGAAGAAGTAACGATGGGTACGATCACCACTATCCGACGCAACCGCTCGGATGGCGGCAGGTGCTCTGTATTCGTTGATGATGAGTTCCTTGCGGCATGTCCAATTGATGTTGCTTTAGCACTTGGACTCCGCAAGGGGCTTGTCATGACAGACGAGCTCGAGCGGAAACTTCGCAAGGAAGACCGCCGGATTGTGCTACGTCAAAAGTCCTACCGCTTTGCGACGTATAAGCCCCGTACCGAAAAGAATATCCTCGACTTCTTGACCAAGGCCGAGGCAACGCCAGAAGAGATTCAGAGCGTGATCGAGTGGCTGCGAGAGTTTCGTCTCATCGACGATAACGCCTATGCTGCAAGGTTTCTCGAGGCCTCGCGCGAGCGCAAGCCCCTTTCACGCATCATGGCACGGCGCACACTGCTCACAAAAGGGGTGCCGCAGGATGTCGTAGACCGCGCTATCGAAGAGCACTACCAAGAGAACGATGCTCTCGAGGGGGCCCGTGTTGTTGCTCGCAAAAAACTCCGTATGCTCGCATCTAACTCGCCCAAGCAGCAAGAAGAAAAGCTTGTGCGATTTCTTCAATACCGTGGATATGGGTGGGATGTGATCAAGCTACTACGTCAGGAACTGCACCAAGGAACGCTCATGCTGATCGCACTAATTCTTGTGTTGGGATCTCTCACTCTGCCGGCGCAGATCGACACGTCGTGCAATAAGGTGCGCCTGTCCGATGCCATCAACAAGTTCCAGCCCACGACGCAGCCAGTGCTGGGTCCGGAGGGCGAGCTCTACCTCGACCGCAAATATCATCCCGATAATCTTGGTGGTGCAAACGATCCCGACGATGTTTGGGTCTCCTACAACAAGCAGGGTCAGTGGACCAATGCCGAGCTCGCCGACATCCGCATCTTTGATACCGTGATGAAGGCCTACGTTAACGCAGAAGTTGTCTTCGGGATGTCAAAGGATGGACTCCATGCACTTGTTGCTGGACGCTTCACGAAGAACTCATTGAATCTCTCTTTGGCATTCTTGAATCGTGCGTCCATCAAAGCCCCCTTCACCGAAGTCGGTGTTGTGGTGCCAAGTCTGAGCAAGAACTTCTTTGCGACGTTTTCGGAAGATATCGGTGCGGTGATCGTAGCGCTTGAGCTTACCGAAGGAAAGGGCGACCTAGATCTGTACGTTATCACACTCGATGAATGCAGCGGACCATCAGAGTTAAAGCCTCTCGGTAGCGGCATCAACACGCCTGCCTTCGAGGGGGCTCCGTGGATCGCTTGTGATAACAGGACAATGTACTTCGCCTCTGCTGGACGTGAAGACCGTCGTGGAAAGGCTGACTTGTACATGGCGCGCAGACTCGACGACACCTGGCTGAACTGGAGCGAGCCCGTCAATCTTGGTCCGTGCATCAACACGACGGAAGACGAAACGGCCGTTTCCCTGCCATGTGGCAGTAACCGCGCGTTTGTGACATCATGGGATCCGCAATCCGACAGGCCCGGAGTATACACAGCGGAAATTCCGCAAGCGCTGCTTCCATTGCCAGTCAACAACGCAACAATTCGTGTGCGCAACGCTCTCACAAACGAGCCTGTTGTTGGGTGTTACGTAAAGATTCAACGTGAGCAAGATGTGCATACGTGTCGTGGACATCACACGGTCACCGTCGACAAGGTACTGGGTCATGCCACAACCGTCGTTGCTCAAGACACTGCATTGGTCATGACGGCTGTTCCATTCGATGGTAAGTGGGTTGGCCTGCCATCGCGCGTGAAGAGCGGCACGTCAGATGTAACAGCAGACATCGCAATGGTCCCGACAGATAAGCCCCTTCTTAGTCTCTACTTCGACAAGGGGCAGGCAACACTCACACCTGAATCGCATGCAGCGCTTGAATTACTGCGCAGCAAGATCGGGTCGACCAATCTGCCGTTCGTTGGCGTTCGAGCTTATACCGATGCCAGCGGCACCCGCACGTCGAATGATGTTTTAGCACGCGAGCGGGCGCGCGTTGTAGCAGAGCAGTGCACAATGTTCGTGTTTGACGGTGAGTTGGGCCGCGTAAAGCCCATTGCCTATGGTGTTGAGCAGGTCAACGGCAAGCCTGTTGATGCCGATGCGCCGCAGAGCCGCAGAGTTGACATCTACGCTATTGCGAGGTAAGATCAATGTTGGAGGCCAGCTTGCCTCCATCGGGTTTGTCTTCGATCACGCGAACGTTCCACTTCTCGCGTGCATGTAGGTAGAGTGCGAGTTCGTTGTCATCGTGCCACGCGAAGCCCTCATCATGCAACGGTGATCGCCAGAGGAGTTCGTCTTCGGCGATCAGACATGAGCGCTCAAAGCCGTCGTTACCACGCACTTGGAGGACAACTTCTTCATTCCCGAGAGGTTTACGCTCGAGGCGCACGCGCAGACGCTGCCAGTCCTCATGGGTTTCCAGTGCAAGGTCGCGCACGATAGCATCTGCACGATGCATTGCGGCTGTTGAGAAAACAACGGGTATGCGCTTGATGGAATCCATGGTTGCAACTTCTGTGAGTGAACGTGTGAGATCTACGGGCGGCTGTGTTCCAGCGCGCTCAAAGATGCTCCTGATGTGCTCACGAAATGCAACGTCAAAACTCCCCTTGTGCGGCGCGTTGTGCCGCTCGTCGTACCACCAGAACCAGTCCGATGCCTCGACAACTTCCATGATCTGCGCGATCTCTTGTGCGCCCAAACCAGCCCCCTCGAGAGCAAGCTTGGCATCGCGCAACAGGCTCCAAGCAAGATTGGTTGCAGGCGATCCGATCCAAATCGAGAAGTTGCCGTCGATCCAAGACCCTGCTGCAAGGCGATCAAGATGACGGTGCGTCGTGGTGGACGAGACCTCGCCGCATGTCATACTGCGAAAGCGTGTTGTGTCCGAGAGCCGTGTCATCAGCGCATCAAGGAACGTTGCTCCGTTGCCCTCATAGAACTCCCAGCAGTTTTCGCCATCAAGGATCACCGGTATCACGGCATGCTCGAGTGCATCTTCACCGAGGTCCTGCATGATCCACGTTCTGCGTTCTTCGAGTCTGCGCACAAAATCATCCGCAGCATCTTCGGGCTTCCACGACGAATACGTAAAGCCAATCGCATCACTCAGCGCGTGGTCGCGAAACAGCACCGAGATATCACCGTGTTTCGTTGACACGTTGTACGGAAAGAACGGATCTGTGCGAGCGTAAGCCTGTCCCCGCGACCGACGCAAGTTCTCTTCATCCGTAGCTGTCCACCGAATGCCATGTCCAGCCAGCATTTCAAGCGCTTGCATAGACAAACTGCCCTCTGCGGGCCACATACCCTTCGTTGTCTGACCAGACACCTCGTTCCAGTACTCAATCGCTCTGCGTACATGACGCGCCGCATGCTCTGGTGCTTTGTATGCAGGATCGGGCAAGGGGCTCACAGGCATACACTCGCGCGCGACATCGGTGTCGATCACAAGCGGAAGAATCGGATGATGAAACGGCGTAATGCTCGTCTCGAATTGCTCGCAATCAAGCGACGTCATCGTTGGGACAACATCGTGCATTGCATCACGCACGCAAGCGAGAATCACCGCAAGATCATCAGACGTGTAATCACGCTGCTTGATGATCAGCCCCCTGATGCGCTCATCCAACTCCCGCGTGATGGGTCCGCACCATGCAACGTGCCACAGCACCATCGCATCGAG
>CANGZU010000126.1 GCA_947458785.1 Ignavibacteria bacterium | reverse complement strand
GACAGGCGAGTCTTATTAACGAATTGCAGTTCGCGGGGTGTGCGCCATTGGGCGCACACCGCTCGTTGCGTTATGGGCAGGGGTGCAACGTAGGTAGGGGCACCCCTATGTGGGTGCCCCTACCGGTGGAATGTGGGTGCCCCTACCGGTGGAATGTGGTCGCACCTACTCCCCAAACTGGCGGAATCGGTAGCGGAACGTGAGCAGCACGACGCGGCGCAGCAACATCGATCGCATATCCTGGGTGAATACGTTGTTGAACGTCCGTTGCACATCGGTGTTCTGATTGAGGGCGTCGCGGATGCTGAGTTGAATTGTGCCGCGTTCTGATTCGAAGAGCGACTTGCTGAGGGACACGTTTAGGAGCGAGATGTTTTGATTGAAACCACTGCTGAGTCCGCCGTTGGCACGATTGCTGAACGCTGCCTCCAGATCTAGCCCCTTAGTCAGCGTCCACGTTGCCTGGGCATTTATGCCCACGATGGAATAGGTGTTGTTGATGCCCTGTGTGATTGAATTTTCAACGCTGCCCGCCGAGTATTCCACGCCGGCACTGAGGTTGATGCTTCCCTCGACGTAATAGGACAGATCCAGACCAATCGTGTACCTTGATGAACGGGCTTCGTTGAGTAGGCCGTTGATAAGTCCGGGTGCAACGTCGTACATGACTGTGGTATTCACGTTAAGCCTTAGAGGTAATGTATCGATCTGCATTCCGAAGTACCCCGAGGCAAACGCCGATACACCGCCCTGGAGGTTCACAGGGCGCGTCAGTTGACGACCCTGTAGAAGCTGTATTCCATCGACAACTGTATCCCGTTCGGCAATCAGAGTACTCGTTCCGATAACGTCACTCATGTAGGACAGACTGCCGTAACCGAAGTAGTATGCGTCGATGGAGGTGATCGACCCCTGAGCGTCGAGCGCGACCTCGTGCTCGATCGCTTGACGCAGAGACGGAGTACCGATCGAGAGGATAAGCGGGTTGGAGTTGTCGAGTACTCCTTGCATCTGCTCAATGGTCGGCAACTGTGTTTTGGCCCTGTAGGAAACACTGCCGTAGAAGTTCTCCATGCCTACGAGATCAAGCGAGGCCGACGGAAGAAGATTCGCAAATGACCGCGTGGTGGTCGAAGTTAGAGGGAAGGTTGTTACTCCCGACAGGTCCGACACGAGATACTCGCACGACACACTGGCCTTGATCAGTGAGTCTTTCCATCCAAGGGTTGCCTGGCTTCCATACTGCGCAAAGGTCTGCTCGAATGAGTTCGACAGAGCCGTGTCGATCTCGGAGTACAAACCGCCCCCTGAAGGATCTATGCGCGTACGACGATTTGAGAGTGATGAACTGCGTTCAGCTCTGAGCTTCATCCTCATGTAGGCATTGTCGGTAAGGGGCTCTGTGTACGAAAGCGTGGGCGCAACCGAGTGGCGGAGCCCATCCTGCGCTGCACGCTGATCGATCGTATCGGATTCGGACGGCACGGCAGCAGTGTTTCTCGCCGAGAGATCACGCCGTGAGTCGCTGGAACTGCTGGAAAGTCCGAGATCTACCGAGAGATACCGCTGTGGCTTAGCGAATCGATGACTAAATCGCAGATCATTACTGAACGAAAGAGTAGACGATTCGGCGATTGTTTTCGATGATGTTCCACTGATTAGTTGATTGGCATCCTGCGTGCTACCAGTGAATTGATCATCAAGGGTCGTACCTCGCAGCGACAGTCGCGACGAGAGACTCAGCTGCGTGGCCGTATCGAGCTCAGCCTTGAACCCTGCCCGAATACGATGATCCGTGCCGCCGGATACACTGGTGTTGTTCTGTTCATATCGCTGCCCCTCCATCGAGGGCGTGACGAACTGGCGCAGCATCGACGTCTCAACATCGGTGGTCCGGTCAGCAATGGTATAGGTGGCATTGAACTTCACCGGACCCGTTGTATTCGACCCGGTGACCATGGCTGAACGTGTCGAAGTAATTCCCGATGAAGGCCGTCCGATCAACGCATCATCAAGCGTCCCATCTGAGGTCATAACATACAATCCGCTGCTCGACTGGTACACCGTAGATGAGCCATTGGCATCCATCACATCATTGACGTTAAAGCCTGCCTCGTTAACGTTGTTGGCCATCGCGAGGACCGAGAACCGGTACGTTGAATCAAACTGGTTGAACGTGCCGCTTGCCTCATACCGATTCTGTAGCCCGTATCCAGCGGCCCCCTTACCGAACGTCCCATTACGCTTGTCTTCCATCGTAACAATATTGATGGTCTTGGTTGTCGACTTCTCATCCTGTCCCGATTGCTTCGCGGTCTCGCTCTTGGTGTCGTAAATCTGGACCTTGTCGATGATATCAGCAGGGAGGTTGGAAAGCGTCGACATTACATCGTCACCGAAGAACTCTAGGCCGTCAACAAGTACCTTATCGACTACTTCGCCATTAGCACGGACTTTCCCATCCTTTATGGATACACCGGGCAGTTGCCTGATAAGTTTATCAGCATCAGCATTGGCATCGATGTTGAACGCCGAAGCACTGTACTCCGTGGTGTCGCCCTTCTGGAGAGTGCGCAGGCGGGATTGTGTGACGACGATCGACGCACCAAGGATAGCGCCTTGCACGAGGCGGACGGTATCGATCATACCACCGATCTTTGAGATGTCGATCGTATCAACATGTGGCTTGTAGCCAACGTAGCTCACACGCAGCAGATTCGCGCCATCACTTGCGCCGCGCACCACGAACCTTCCGCGCCGATCAACTATTGCGCCGTTGGCGGTCGAGTCACCCACGCGGGAGATCACCACAGTGGCACCATAGAGCGCCGAGCCACTAGCGCTATCGACAACGACTCCGCGCACTTCTCGTCGCTGCGCGCGCACGATATGCAGCTGGCAGAAAAGAAACACCATCACGCTGAATGTTATCACCCTCATACATGCCCCTCAGACTATCGCGAATACATCTCGATCTATCCTTATGGCGCACCGCAGCGCTCCGACCCATACGGTCGGCGTACCTCATACGCGTGACGCTGAAATCTACACAAAAATCCTAGCGCATCACCAACTCCGCTCGCATTGACGTTGACGATACGTCGGGTTAGACGACGTGTATCGACAACGGTTACAGCTTGATACAACCATATGCGAGATCTCATTCACTGTAGCTTTGACAAGGATGAAGTGATTATACTTCGGTGTGCCGTTGACCGAGTGCAGCAGAAATGTCCGCACATTGCCGTCACCATCGAACGAGTAATGAGGAGTGATTGATGCAGCGACTACTATTCGTCTTCGTGACAGTCCTTCTGTCCACCTCGCTCGAGGGTCGAACGCTCCTCGTGGGTCCCGGTAGGCCGTATGCGGATCCCGCACGGGCAGCCCGTGATGCCCAACCCGGCGACACCATCCTGGTGGGTCCGGGCACGTATCGCGGCACCTTCTGGATCGAAGGTCTGCAAGGCACCGAGGCAGCACCCGTGGTCATCCGCGGTGAGGATCGCACCACAGTGGTGTTCGACGGAGGTACCGAAGCGTTGCATCTCTCGGAATGTGTATGGGTCACACTGGAGAACTTCACAGTGCGGGGGCAGACCGCGAACGGGATCAATATCGACGATGGTGGCACCCTGGAAACGCCAACGCACCACATCACGGTGCGCAGCGTGACCTTTACCACGATGGCTGCCACGGGCAACAACGACTTCCTGAAGCTGTCCGGTCTTGAAGACTTCCTCGTTGAGGATTGTTCGTTCACAGAGGGGGCCGAGGGAGGCAGTGGTATCGACATGGTGGGATGTCATCGCGGGCGTATCGTGCGCAACAGATTTCAATCGTTGGGGTCGAACGCTATACAGGCGAAAGGGGGCACGCAGAACATCGAGATCCGCGCCAATCGTTTTATTGATGCAGGACAGCGCGCGTTGAACCTTGGCGGGTCGACCGGACTCCAATTCTTCCGGCCTATGGATGCCCCCTTCGAAGCAGCTGACCTGCGCGTTGTTGCGAATCTGTTCATCGGAGGTGCGACGCCGATCGCCTACGTGGGAAGTGTGAACGTGGATGTTGCCAACAACACCATCGTGCGTCCCACAACGTGGGTGTTCCGGGTGCTTCAGGAGACGGTTGAACCGCGGAGCCGATTCGAGCCGTGTGGACGGAACATCTTTCGGAACAACCTCATCATCTACGGAAGCGGTCTGCGCGCCCACGTGAACATCGGGGGCAATACGGCACCGGAGACCTTCACCGTGCAAAACAACCTTTGGTACAATGCCGATGCACCTGCCAGTTCACGTCCCAATCTCGGCGTGATGACCGAACGCAACGGTCTGTACGGCACGGACCCGCGATGCGTCGATCCCACCGGGGGTGACGGACGTCTGCGCCCAGGCAGTCCGGCCATTGCGGCAGGTACGTGGTTCGATGATCTTGGCGCGGACATCCTTGGAACAGCGTTCGTCAATCCTCCGTCCATCGGCGCATATGAGAGCGGCAGCACAACATCGGTCCAGGCCACGGATCAACTCGATCTCCTCAGCTACGGCGATGGAGTTGTGACAGTGCGAACGACACATCCGCTGACCGTTCATTGGTACGACGTGCGTGGACGTCGAGTGATGACCACGCCTGTGCAGTCCGGCGAACACACCATATCGCTCAATGGCGAACGAATCTTGTATCCCGTTATCGCGAGGGAGTAACGATGTAGTTTCCTCCCGGCTTTTCCGTACGTGATGCCGAACCGGCAGAATTTTGCACGTACTCCGAAGAGCATCGACGCACGATGTTCCCGAATACGATCGATGTTGATCACATGGGAGTAGTCCCTGAGCATTTGTGCGAAGCCAGGTGCGACTGGATCACTCATCGTGCGAGCCAGTATCGACGTCGTTGGTTTATTCTGTACGAGCAGACCGTGGTGGTTTATCCCAACCCAGCTGAATCTGTTCTGACCATCTCAGGACTTTCCTATGCGGCATCATTCAGCATCACCGACGTCCTTGCTCGCCCCCTGCTAACGGGCACTACATCGGGCGACATCGATATCACGTCGCTAGCACGTGGCAGCTACGTTCTCTCGCTCATGCAAGGGGGCGAAGCACGCTCAGTGCGGTATGGGACTCACACCTCAAACCCGAACCTTGCGCGTTGCAATAGCAACGCGTGCGCGATTGTGAACACGTGATTCAGTAACCAACCTCCTCGTTGTGGATTACGAGATCCAATAACCGACGGCTCTTTAACCGATGACGCTTT
>CANGZU010000125.1 GCA_947458785.1 Ignavibacteria bacterium | reverse complement strand
TGCATGTTCCTGAAAGGGGCGTATGGGTTCGCATGCTTGTCTGCGAGCTGGCACGTATTTCGTCGCACCTGCTGGCCATGGGCGCAACGTCGATGGACGTTGGTGCGATGACAGTGTTCTTGTGGACGTTTACAGAGCGCGAAAAGCAGTACGATCTGTTTGAGCGTATCTGCGGCGCGCGCTTTACTACAAGCTTTGCCCGGATCGGTGGGGTAGCAAATGATATCCCTGATGATGTGCTTCGTGATGTGCGTCTGTGGCTGAACCAGCTACCAGAACGGATGAAGGAAGTAGAAGGTCTCGTGAACCGCAACCGCATCTTTGTTGATCGTATGGCGGGTGTAGGACACATCACAGCTGAAAAGGCTATTGACCTGGGTCTTACTGGCCCTACTCTGCGTGGTTCAGGCGTTGCGCGCGACCTTCGTCGCGATCAGCCGTACATGTTCTACGATCAGATGGACTTCGACGTGATCACGCGCAACGATGGCGATTGCTATTCGCGCTATTCAGTGCGTAATGCAGAGATCTGGGAATCGATGAAGATCTGTCACCAAGTGATCGACAGACTCGAAAAGATGCCGCGCACGCCAGTGCTGGCAGACGATCAGCCGCAATCAGTCCTCTCGCGCAAAGCCAACATCTACACCAAGATGGAAGAGCTGATCAACGACTTCATGATCATCAACTTTGGTACGATGCCGCCAGCAGGCGAAACGTACACCGCTATCGAATCGCCAAAGGGCGAGCTTGGCTTCTTTATCGTGAGCGATGGCACAGGCCACCCATGGAAGCTTAAGATCCGTTCTCCGTCGTCGAGCAACCTGCAGGCGCTCAAGCATATGTCAGAGGGCTCAATGGTTTCTGACGTGGTAGCAATCATCGGTTCGATCGACCCTGTGATGGGTGAAGCCGATAAGTGAGTTGAATAACATTCATGCCGACACCTGAATCGATCACGCCGGAGCGTCGAGCGAAGATTATGCGCGTCCTCGAAAGGCGTCAGCCAACGCTGACGGTTGTTTTTGAGAACGTCCACGACCCTCACAACGTGAGCGCTGTGATTCGCTCGTGCGACGCAGTAGGCGTTGCAGAGGCGCATGGCATATACTACGGCCGCACAGTCTTTCCAGATCTCGGTGAGAAGTCATCAGCCAGTGCGCGCAAGTGGGTGGACGTGCACCTGCATCAAACAGTCGATGAATGCTACGCTGCTCTGCGTAGCAGGGGCTTTGCCATCTACACCACACACATGTCGAGCGACTCAGCCTCGCTCCACGATCTCGATCTCAAGCAGCCCGTTGCGCTTGTGTTTGGTAACGAGCACAATGGTGTTTCTGAAGAGGCGCGCGAGAAGGCCGACGGTAATTTCCTCATCCCGCAGATGGGAATGATTCAGTCGCTAAACATCTCCGTTGCATGCGCCGTCACCCTGTTCGAAGCTATGAGACAGCGCATGGCAGGGGGCATGTATCATGAGCCCCAGATGTCAAGCGACGTGCTCGCGCAGAAGGTCGAAGATTGGTGTTCGCGGTAAGTGTTCGTTACTTCAAGAACGACTCAAACCAGCCCTTTTGATCTTCCACGCCGTAGAGGAACACACCTCTGTGATCTGCCGATTGGCCTGCGAATAATGCCTGCGTTGGGCCGCCACCGATAAGCGTTTGAAATCCGGCCGGGAGCTCTGCGATATACGAAGGTGTAACCTCGTCTTGTCCACCATGATAACAACGAAGCGGTGTAACACTGCGCCAGCGATATCCGTGGGTTTTCTGCAGAGTCTGCCAGTAGGGGGTTTCGCCCCCAATGCTCGACTTGACAAAGGCCTCTGTCAGCATGTCGCGAATCTTAAACGGAACCATCTTGGAATACTCAGACCAGCCAATCTTGTTTGCATGCAGGTCGCGTGCGGCTTGGAGGTACTCTGGTTTGAATGCGCCGGACGACAGGCCTGGCTGATTGTAGTAAAACTCGTGAGCATTGATCTGCAGCGCCGCACAACCAGTGAGGTAGACAGCATCAACAGGCTGATAGTTGTTGATCCATCGGTTCATGATCGTGTAGATGTCGGAAGGGGCGCTCGCAGCAGCGGCTGCCGTGACCTTGATACCCAGATTCTCGAGGTGGTTCAGAAACACCAACGTTGCCCAGCCCCCTTGCGACCAACCGCTTAGGAAGAACTGCGATGGCTTATAGCCCACTGCATCGAGGATGATCTTGGCCGTGTGATACATGTCCGTGCAAGCCTGCTGCGTGCTGGCTTTCACGAGATAACTATCTGGTTCATCAGAGAGCCCCTTACCGAAATAGTCCGCTGCAACAACGATGTACCCATCGCCAGCAAAGCGTGCGATCATCAGGCGTGTCTCGTATGACTCTTCCGGGAACGAGGGGACAGCCGTCTTTGTAAAGACCGTTCCGTGCTGATACATCACTACAGGTAGGTTCTTGTTTGCCACCTTTGGCACGGCAATCAAGCCTGATGCACGTGTTGGACGGTTGAGCTGTTCTGGAACGACCGAAGGATAGGCAACGCGGTAGAGATCCACAGCGTTCTTCGCAGCAGGAAACGTGATCGTGTTACTTGGAGCAAACTCCTGCAGCTCCGACGTCAGAATCTTGTTCAACCGATCAACGGTGTAGGTGCCAAGGAACTGATAGCTCAAGCCAGATGGGATGGCAATAGGCTTTAGGTCCGGCTTTTGAGCATGCGCTTGCGAGGTAAGAAGCACGGCGCAGCAGATAAACGTCAGAAAGCGAAGCATGAGGTTTCTCCAGGGAAGTAAGGGGCACGATGGTGCGTGCCTAGGGGGTGTCGGTGTGTAGTAGTACCGTAAATTACGCCTACAATTCACACGCGACTCCAACAACGGCTAATGAACATGAAATCACTTTGCTACCTTCTACTTCTTGGTTGCACAATTGCCCTTGCTTCATGCACGTCAGCAGATCCCATAGAGCCTACCGCCTTGCGCATGCGAAAGAACGTTAAGAACCTGACTGCGCAGGAGAAGACTGATTTCGTTGAAGCTGTAAAGAAGTTGAAGACTGTAGAATCGCCCTACGATCCAGCGATCAATTACTACGACCAATTCGTGAAGTGGCACTACCTAGCGTTTCGTTGTCAGCCAAACAACCTCGATGTGCACGGATATCCAGCGCATATGGGTCCCGCGTTTCTTCCGTGGCATCGGGTATACCTGCGTGTCTTCGAGGAAGCCTTGCGTGATGTGAGTGGCAAGGACATAACAGTGCCATATTGGGATTGGACGGATGCTGCCAGCACATCAGCTGTGTTTGCGGATGACTTCATGGGAGGCTCTGGCGATCCTGCAAATAGGTATGCGGTGATGACAGGTCCGTTTCGCAAAGGAGAGTGGACAGTTGAATTCACCGATGATGATGATGTTGATTCAATCTTCGTTGATATTGAAACCGACCCTAACCCAGTGCCGTATCTCACGCGTGCGCTTGGAGTAAATCCAGCATGGCCAACAGTGTTGCCAACAGCTCAGGATGTAGCAACAACCCTGTCAGTGTCTGCCTACGATGCGACACCATGGGATCCATCAGTAGACACAACTAAGAGCTTTCGCAATTCGCTAGAGGGATGGCGTGGTAAGTCTGGCATTTATTGCGATTCTGCCACCAAGAATATGGACGCGAAAGCCGATGGTTCTGGATTGCGAAGTAAGATGCACAACATCGTACACGTTTACGTAGGAGGCATCTTTACGCCAGATCCCGCTAATCAAGCTGTTCGTCATGCAGGAAGTATGGCTCAGAATACCTCACCAAATGATCCTATTTTCTGGATTCATCATTCAAACATCGACCGCATCTGGACGGCCTGGATGAAGCGTCACGGCCGGTCGTACCTCCCTGTTACCGGAGCTCATATGGGCAACAACCTCAATGATGTTATGGAGCCGTGGTCGTATCGCAAGGATGGCAAAAACACGCCGGCATCTGTGCTTGATGAAGAAGTAATGGGTTTTGAATACGAGGCTCTACCGTAACGTGTTTGTTTGATTACGGCTTGGCATTTGAGTAAAACACTGCTCTTCTCAATGCTAGCTGTTCTGGCGTTGGCGCTGCATTGATCTCGATAAAGTGATACTCTTTCACATCGAGTGTTGTAGCTGTTCCTTTGAGTTCCACTTCTTTTCCATCACGAAGGACAGTCATCGTCATTTCATCACCAAGTTTAGGATTACGAAACTTGGAGAGCTTCTGGCGTCCTTCGGCAGACTGCATGGCTTCCTGCATTGGCATGCCTTCGACGCTTACCACGACATCTCCTTCGACAACCTTCATGGGGTTTTCTGTTGATGTTGGCCGCAACACAAGTGAAGGCTTGCCATCACGCATAGAAAAGTCTCCCTTGAAGCCGAAGCCTGGCTCCTGCTTGGTCTTCTCTGCAGTATAGTTCCAGCCGATCTTGGCGAACATCTCGGCAGCAGGGATACGCGTGGTACCCTTGACATAGGTGTCGAGATAGGCGCGCACCTTTGGCGATGTGTTCTTCTCGATGTGATCGAAGAGTTCGTCGTCTTTGAAAGGTGTGTTCGGTCCGAACTTCTTCATGAGCGTCAGCACTACATCAAGCAGGCCCTGCTTGCCCCCTGAGGCATCGCGAATGGCGATATCGAGGAGGAATGCATTGACGGCACCGTAGGTATAGACCTTGTCGTAGTATTCGTGATACTCGTCGGTGAGGACGTTCTTCGAGAATGTCGTAAACGAGAACTTCTCAGGCAGATCGGAGTCATCGCGAAGCTTTTGTTGGATCTCGCGCTTGAATGACTCTTCCTTCACCGTGCTGTCATGCAAGGGGGCGAGTGTTGCAAAGTACTCGGTGGTGCCTTCATACAGCCATAAGTGCTGCGACATCTTTGGCGTGCGGAAATCGAAAGCATCGATCTCTTCGCTGTGAAGATTTAGAGGCACAAGGATGTGGAAGAACTCGTGAATAGCGATGTCGCGCAGGCCAAGCGGACGCTTCTGAAAACCGAGGAAATAGAATGAACTCTGATTGTGCTCAAGAGCTCCCATTGCGAAGGGGTTTGAAACCTTGGAGCGATCGCCTTTCCAGAGATAGAACAGGAATGCATATCGATTCACTGGCATGGAAGGCAGGAACTTTGCAATTGTGGTCGTGAGCTTGCTGAGTTCCTTTGCATACGCAGGCGCAACGGTGTCTGTGCCGGCATGAGCACAATGCACAAGTACGTCTACACCCTCGATGCTATACGTGGCGGTGTCTGGTAGAGAATACAACACCGGTGAGTCGGCCAGCTCATCATAAGATCGGGCGCGGTAGACATCGAGAGTTGGCGAGAGTCGTTC
>CANGZU010000124.1 GCA_947458785.1 Ignavibacteria bacterium | reverse complement strand
GTGAAGTTGTTGTATTATGGTTTGGACAGCATGTTCATCGTGACAATCCCGGGTAATCCACCGGTAGTTCAAAATGTTCCTGTTAATTTGATAACAAACTGTCCGAAGATACGAACCAACGCAGCCTGTGGCAAAACGCATACACGACTACAACAACGTCCCGTCCGATCAGGACGACCACGAGCTGGGCTACCGGGCACGCACACGGGAGCGGGCCAAGCTGCTTGACAGAACGCGCACGCGGGTAAAACAGGGCAACATCCCGGAGGGGGCTCTCCAGGGCACCGTGATGCGTCCACTCGGACCCCGCTGGATGGTTGCCACACCAAACGCCATCTGGGACTGCGCTGTTTCGGGTATCGTTGACGTACCCCACACCTCCAGCCTCGTGGCCGTGGGAGACACCGTTTGGGTGCTACCCGATGCCTCACAGGACGGCACAGCATCGATCATCAAGGTAGACGAGCGTACCACCGTGCTCTCTCGCAAAGCCGCCGGACGTGGCAAGCGCGAGCAAGTACTTGTGTCCAACGCCGAGCAACTCTGTATTGTGGTGGCCGCCGCACAGCCCGACTATAAAAAGCGCCTCATCGACAGATACCTGATCGCCGCAGATAAAGGCGACCTAGCCCCTATGATTGTCGTGAACAAGATTGACCTCATCCCTGATGAGTACCGGGAAGACTTCGTGGACGACCTACGTGTCTACTCCGACGAGCTCGGCATACCCGTGATGTTCACGAGCACCACCACCGGAGAGGGCATCGCCGAGCTCGAGCAAGAGCTCTTGGCGCACGTCTCTCTTCTTGCCGGACCCTCCGGCGTGGGCAAATCATCGATCATCAACCTCATCAGCAACATTCCCCAGGCAGTTGGCGAGATCTCCCGCAAGTACGACAAGGGACGTCACACCACCACGGCCGCCATCGTCATCCCGCTCCGCAACGGCGGCACAGCCATCGACACCCCCGGCATACGCGAATTCGCCCTCTGGGAACTCGGCCTCGACGAACTCCCATACTACTTCGAAGAATTTGCCCCCTTTGCCGAGAACTGCAAATTCAACTCCTGCTCCCACACCCACGAACCCGGCTGCGCCGTCAAAGCCGCTGTCGAACAAGGAGAGCTGGACGAGGAGAGATATGAGTCGTACCGGACGCTGAGAGAAGAGAAGGACGAGTAGGGACGAGGTACAAGGTACAAGGTACGAGGTACGATGCCTATCGTCTTTCCCGCGAAAGCGGGAATCCAGGAACATGAACCGCCACCGTCTTTCCCGCGAAAGCGGGAAACCAGGAACATGAACCGCCTCCGTCTTTCCCGCGAAAGAACACCTCGCGAATGCGGGGGCGGGAATCCAGGAATGGGCCCGGCTGTTTCGGGCGATCACGTAGGGTCGCCCCTACTTTGGGGCTCGCATTATTATTTCTCCTTCGTCAGCACCACCCCGAGAATCTCATACGCAATGATCTCACCTGTCGAGTATTTGGTACCAAGTGATCGTAGTTCGCGCTTATAGACTTGAAGGTGCTTTTGGTTTGGTTGTGATGCTCTATGACGATATAGAAATTCGACGAATACTCCGAATCGATGATTGTTTCTGAGACTGCGCCTTCTGCGGACGTATTGCAACATGTTGCAAAGGACTCGGTCATATTCTATGTGGTCTTGTTGCGCCTTCATGTCGATGAGTTGCCAGACGTGTAGTGATAGATAGAGGTGTTGTTCAATTGAGGCGTCGTTCAACTGTGTCTTTAGCCGTTTGTTCTGGACGGTTGGCCTACCTCTTCGAATAGGGGCGTTACTGATAAGTTGCTGGAACGACTTGCCGTATTCCTCTATTAATGAAAGTCTTGCATCCAGCACGGAATCATGTGCAAGCATCTTGTGATAGCTGCGCAGTTCTTGTCCAAGTGAGATGGCCCTATCTGGAATGCCTTTCAGTAAATAGCCGCGAATGGCGATATCTGAACAGACTAACCAATTGGGACTGCCCTCGCGAAAGAAAGTGCGTGCTGATAAAGCATGCTTGATAGCATCCGATGTTCTGCCTATGGCGAGCGAGCTAACAGCAGTCATAAGATGTCTTTCTGACTGGGGTAAAGGGGCCGTCTTGAGTTCCAAGAGCATTCGATTGTGTTGGCCAGTTACTTGCAGAACAGTTTGTCTCATGCGAAACGCAGATGTCTTGATCCAGGTCTGGGGGAAGCGTTGGCCTAGTATGGTAAGGGATTCATCTAGCTCCATCCATGACTTCTCGGACATGCTAGTTTGAAGGCTTGTCCTTCGTAGATCTGCAAAGAGCACGTCATGCCGCGCGCGCAGAATTGCCTCCTCGGCAACGGCAGCAACTTGCTCGGTCAATTGTTTAGCATAATGATTGGCAGAAGATCTAGATCTCGTCATCGAATGATGTAGCACCATTTGCCGTAGTGCTGCAGTACAGAGACCTTGCCATTGTGCGGGAATTGTATCGATACTCTTTAAGCCACGCTTGAGGTTGTAGACAGCACCATCTTTGATCTCGTGTTGAGCAAGATGTAATCCAGCAGTAAGCCAACGAATAGCTTGGATGTTAGCTCGAGTTACCTCATCTTTTGAAATCAACTTTGGGTCCGACAACAATAGCAGATTCTCGAGCCGTTCCGCCGCACGCTGTAGCAATCGCTCGAATGCGAGATCCGCATGTGCACTAACCTTTTTGCCTGAATACAATTCAGTGTGTGCCTGTTGGGACGATACATTCGGATCTAAAACAAGTTTATAGAGCTGATAGATTTTCGATGATTTATCGAGTTCATTTTCATTAAACACCTCTATACGCTTTGGACGCCGTTTCGAGACAGTACGTGCGAGTGACTGTAGGTAATGGTATAACGTCATAATTAGTCCTATTTAACAATGTCGGGAAACATATGCTTGAAGCATGACCTCATACTTGGCGTTTTCAGAAGTTGGAGAAACCAATCTATCAATAACATCGAAGACTGCGGACAAGCCCCCTGCCTGCTAGTTGGATGTCCGAATCGTAGAAATTGCTGCATCAGGTAGAATTGGGTACCTGAGTTTGTAACTAAACGATGCGTCTTATGGTTGGTTATGCAATCTTGGCTAATTAGAAAGGTATAGAAATGACTCAGCAGTATGTAAGTCTATTGACACGCGTAGTTGGCATCGCGTCTTTACTCCTTGTTAGTATCTGCTCAGCTTTTGCTCAGAATGCCGGCCCCGTTGCCATTTACCGGGAAAGGGGCGACCCATTCTGGGTGAATACAACGCCGACAATGTTTAACGGAAGCGGCACGATCATGTTTGAGGTGGCAGGCCGCGGAGTGTATGTCGTAGATACCATTACTTGGCGAGCGCGACACATTTCCGAGATCGAAAACAATTCATCGTATGAATACAGTTCTTTCTACCAGCGAAAGTCTGGTGGCATGGCATGCATGCAGGCTGGCAATGCGGGCACACGGCTATGGAAGTTTGATGAGTCGCTCAATGTTGTAAGTGATACATTGCCAGAACGGGTTGACACAATAAATATAATGGCTCACACTGATTATCATACCCCGAGGACGCTGTTGTTCGTCATCTCATTGCCTTTGGCAAAACCCCCAGTAAGCAGACAGCTGCTGACATTTGATGGATGCGACTCCTGGGTAGAATTGCCAGCAACGAAAAACATGAAGCTGCTACGAAACGACGGGATTGGTGGCGCCTTAATACAAAAAGATGGTACCAAGTATTACTCCGTACTGCATCCCTACACCAATGAGTTGAGTAAGAACAAGCCAGTGCTGACGCCAATTCTTGCATCGCCTAACAACCAATTTGAAACAGATGAAGCTTTTCACAAGGCCATCCTTGGTATCGACACGATCATGTGGATCGACGAAGTTCAGGGTAAGATGGTTCTTGGTATTGGCGCGTTAGGTGACACGGTCGCATCATTTGTTGGGTCGTCGTTCCAGACCGCGGACGGAACGACCGTGAACATTCTAAAGAAGAAGTGTCACCTGCTCAATTCTGCCACGCGACGAGTGTTTTTAGTGGACGCTATTGGCGCCGTTTACGAATATCGAAACGGGCAATGGCACACCATAGATACTGTCCGATTTAAAACATCTAGTTCTCCCATCTATGGTCCAGAACAAGTCTATTATTCGGCGAAAACACCAAGCGGTGCATCGGGCGAAGTATTTCTTCATCTCAGCGACTCGTTAGTGCAGGAATTGCGAATAAAATCGTACTTCGATGGGTACAATAGTATTCGATCATACCCTAGTGTACATCCCAACGTTACTCCCTTTACCTTCAACTGGAATGGTCCAACGGTTCTTAAAATGAAGTCGGGCCATGGATATCTGCTCAGCTCTACGTTACGCGACATTGAGGATATTGGAACCTACCCGATGTTGTATGGCTTCGTTGCACAGTCAGGTACAAAACCGTTTGTGGTGTCCTATCATGGTCATATGGTTCAGATAGAAAGCACTGGTGCAGGTCGTTTGGTTTCTGCGACAACAAACGGAGATCAAATCCAAGCTAGTCGATCTTTCAAACCGGCCCCCTCAAAACTTTCTACCGTCGGCTTGCGCATGGCATCCGTCAGTGCAACTGACATTCTTGCTCCGGGAGCACAGTTAATGCAGTTCGATCGAGATGGTAGATTCTTGGGCATTGTAACTGAGCAAGCATCAACATCAGCCCTTCGGATAGACTCAAGTAACATCCTCATCGGAAATGGCACAGTGGTCTACCACTGGACCAACGGAAGCATCGCCGATACTACAGATGTGCGGCCGCTCCTTGTATCGACAGATACTCTTGAGTCAGGCTTTATAGGCTCTATGTCAGCTCTCAACGGCACCACAGTGCTGGCATTTGTGAGTGGTCTGCATCTCTACGACAACGAAAATCTCGTGTCACATCCATACCGCTGCGGTGGCATCGTAAGGAGCACGGACAATGGCCAATCGTGGAAAGCATCGCAACTACCTGACCAAGATCCCTACTTCCTCGGCTTTATCCGTGTAGACTCAAACGTTTTGGTGGCATCATACACAAAAGTTGTACGAGACACACTGAAACGAAACAATCTGAATTACGAAGAAGAGCGACGCAACGAGACGTTGTTCACGACAATGGAGGACTGTCAGGTTGTTCGATCAACCGACAACGGTGTAACATGGACAAAGGTGTACTCACGACCTGTAAATAAGGGCTTTCGATTTATTGGCAGCTCAGGCGTGCGTCTTGCCGATGGCAGATTGATCATCAATGGCATCGATGGACCGCTGGAAAGTATCGACAATGGCTTGTCATGGGACTTCCACGACCCAGTGTTTAACGAACCAACGGACG
>CANGZU010000123.1 GCA_947458785.1 Ignavibacteria bacterium | reverse complement strand
GGCTATCAACATTCGCGCGCAGCTCTTCTACAGAACACTCCCATACTTCGGGCATCTTGGATGCAGCGCGCATCGCAAGCAATCGAGATATTTCGCGGGCAAGAGGCATAAGGGGGCAATATAGGCGCCTTCCTTTCACGGGCACGATACATCGTGCCCGTGAAAGAGGGGCAGGCCTGTGGCTTGCTCGAATTGTCACGTTGCGGCTTAACAGATGCACTGGGAATGAAAGGGGCCATCCCCGCCTGATTTCCTTGCATCATGTAAGGCCGCCATGCCCATGAAGATTCGTGTCGTACCCTGGATAACCGGTGAGTGTTCGCTATATGCCATCGTTCGTGATGGTGTGTGTTTGCCGGATATATATATCGAAACTTTACAAGAGAAGTATCCAGACGATGCATTTCGCCTTATGGCAGTGCTCGATTGGTTAGCCGAACGGTCCATCATCAGACCATCATTGCTAAGACCTGAACGGCCCGAACTTGGTGTTTATGCCCTCTACAACCACAAAGAAATCTCTCATACGAAGTACAACCCCTGCAGGCTGCTATGTAGCTATGTTGGACCGACTAGCAATATCTTGGTTGTTGGGTCTGGTTTCGTAAAGTCTAGGAATGAGCCCATCCAGATGAATGGTGTAGCAAACTTCGAAGCGGAGTTCTTGGGTATTGTCGCAAAGGCCTTACATGAGAGAATCAAGCATGGGGAGGTCATCATTTCTGGCTCGAAACTTGTTGCAGTTTATCTTGATTCTCTTGAATTCTAACTATGAAAGCACCAGTTATGAGCATTGTGGATCAGCTGCGAACACAAGTAACACACGAGCAGCGAGTTTACATTGACTATCAGATGTCTCTCGCTGTACGAATTGCGCAAATCATGGAACAATTGAAGATGTCACAAGCAGAGTTTGCGAATCTGGTTGGAGTCTCTGAAGACGACATCGATTCTCTTGTCCACTTCAGTGCAGACCCAACACTAAGCACCATCGCCCGAATCGAAGCACTTTCTAAATCCAAAGTACTGACGTGGGTTAACACGGATGTGTGCGTAGAGTAATATTCATATCCTTGGCCCTGCTCCTCCTTGTTCACCTTGCAATGCAGGCCCAAACAAGTGTGCGCATACCAGAGCCTAATCTGCATCCATCTGCGGAAGAGCGATACAGCGTGTATCTGGCGTCAGATGGTAACGATGCCAATGCCGGAGCGCGCACATCACCGGTGCGCACGTTTGCACGAGCTATCGCATTGCTCAAAGAGCGGACCTCTGATGCACAGGGACATGTGGCGTGTGCATTTCGATTTCTTCCCGGAGAGTATGCGCTGCAGTCCAACTTTATACAGCGCGCAGAGGATTACAAGGTCACGGGGCCTGCAGGCACCCGCTTTCTGGACCTTAGTATTGAGGGCGAAGGTTTTACGATCCTTGATGCATCGAAGATCACCATCACACCAGGACATGGGGTGTTTACACTCTGCGGACGTGGCATCACTGTTAGCAACGTCGTGATTCGCAACAGCAGTGAGTTTGGGATCAGGCTGGGGCAACCGGGATATCGATGCACGAATGTTCTGTTGAAGAGCGTCGTGATTGATGGAACTTACTCACATGGCATCAAGATAGGTGATGAGACATCTGCTCTCTCAGACACAACGATGCTGCAGCATTGCACGGTGCGTAACACCAACCTCATGAACATCCGTGGTGAGAAGGGTCAGTTCGGCAGTGCAATCAAGATGTTTGGAGCGCGCGACGTAATCGTAGACAGCTGCTTTGTAGAACGTAACTGGGGCGAAGCTGTCTGCATCAATAACTCACAACGTGTTGAAGTGCGCAACACCACAATCATAGACAACTGGGCGCCCGCCGTGTATTGCGACGTTGCATCTGATGTGCGCATTCACGGCAACGTGTTCAAGAGTAATGCAGACACGACGATGTTTCCTCGTGGACGTCGGGGCATGGTAGGGGTGCTTCTCAGTGCAGAAGCCTGGGACGGATCGCGTACGGACTATTTCACCGAACGCATCGATGTGTACAACAACGTGTTTCTCAACATGGCCGGATGTCTCGACATCTGGGAAGGCACAGTTGGCTTTCTTCAGCGTCAGATCATTCGTGATGTTCGGTTTGCGCACAACACCTGTATAGGCATGTGGACCACACAAGGCAATACAAGTACTGCGTTTGTTAACTGCGTATACAGTAGCCCCTTCCCTGGAAATCGTTCGCTCAGCAATGTTCTTATTGCCAACAACGTCTTCTCTGTTGCACCATCACAGGTTGCGCCGCGCCTTTGGGTGCGGATGCCTGCCGAAGTTATTCCAGCATTTACATATCCCAGCAACTACTGGCGCGCAGATATCCCAGGGATCGGAACAACGTTCAAGAACGTAGTTAATGCGCAACTTCCTGAAACAGAGCCGTCATCGCTGCTGCCGAACAACACTCCGGCGCTGCGCGGACTGGTGCCCGCGATACCCGACATCCAAAGTGATGCAAGGGACTTGTCACGAAGTGCAGACTCTACAAACGTAGGCGCGTTTGAGTGGGATAGGCTTGTAGGTGTACACGAGGAGCTAGCCTCATGCAGTAGCCTAGTAGTGCTCGTCCACGGCGCCCGCTTGTCACTTCCCGCCACAGACGTGGCGCGTTATGTGCGCACCTATACCCTGAATGGTATGATGCTTAGTGAAACTCTCATTGCAGCAGGCGAGGGCCTAGAACTGCACTTCGATACACCAAGTACTGTTGTTGTAACCCAATAGAGGTGTAGCATAGGTACTGGGTACTAGGAACGAAGGGATGGGAAGGACGGGTAGGACGGGAGGAGCGCCCAATATGTCACACTGCGGCCTTGTTTATGCACATGGAATGAGAGAGCTCCTCCTCGCCTGATTTCCATGCACTATAGATGGCAGCCATGCCCATGAGGATTCGTATCGTACCCTGGATAACCGGGGGGTGTTCGCAATTCAATTGTCCACTTCAGTGCCGACCCACCACTCAGCGTTATTGCTCGCTTAGAAGCTCTCTCGAAGTCCAAAGTTCTGACGTGGGTTAATGCGGATGTGAAGGTGGTGGGTTGATAAATAAGGGGGCGCACACGAGCACGATGTATCGTGTCCGTGAAAGCGGCGTCGCCCATATGTGAATGTGGTTGTACTGATCGTCAATTGGCACCTAAAGGCGTGTCGAGTATTTCCCATTCGTGCCCCATGGCCCTAACAGAACCACCTGCATGGCATAGCTTGGTTTATGCCTCGCCCCCTTCGAGAGTTAGAGCTTCCCTATGGAGTGCCGCGCACGCCGGAAGAGGCGTTTGCGAAGGTGGTACGAGAGCGGAGGCTGGAGTTGGGGCTAACGCAGAGCGACTTAGAAAATGAGAACGCTATCGACAGGTCGTACATCTCCAAGTTGGAACTGGCTAAACGGGTGCCGGATCTGTTGGTGATCTTTCACATTGCAAAGAAGCTTCAGCTGGACCCAAGTGAGCTCATCCGACGCGTAGAACGCTCGATTATCAGCGCGTAAGTCTTGAAAAAGGGGCTAATAACGCTCGCGAAGCACGGCAAGATGGTGGTGCGCATGCCCCACGATGATGCTCCCAATGGCACGCACACTCACTGGATTTCCGTTGGCATTGCCCATGAGGATTCGTTGTGCCTCAGTGAAGCTCTCGAACAAGATGATGTTCGCAAGTCGCAGTGCTAGGAATTCTTCAACAATCGACGAAAAGGGGCGCGCGTCAAACTGCGCATTGGATACATAGTCGTTCTCATCAAAACCCGGCAATGGCTGCGCCTCCCCACGCGCTATGCACAATGCACGATATCCGAAGATGCGTTCACAGTCAACCATGTGCCCAAGAAGCTCCTTGATACTCCACTTGCCTTCGGCATATCGGTATGCCGCGCGTTCCTCATCGATTATCAGGCCTAGCTGCTCAATCTCAGCAAGCTGCGTTCGCATGAGCGTGGGAACATCAGCCCCTTCGATGGCTTTGAAATAAGGGGCGTAGAAGGCTGGGTATTCTACGATCGATTCTGGATTCATTTGCTTTAGCTTTGGACCATGATAGACTTCTCTCCCCAAGAGCGCGATGCGCTGGTGCAGCGGGTTCGCGAATTTATGAGCAAAGAGCTCAACACAGACCTTGGTAGGTTCGATGCAGAATTCCTGGTTGATTTCTTCACTAAGGAGATCGGCGCGTTCTATTACAATCATGGACTCTACGACGCACAAGCTGCTCTTGAAAAGCGACTCGACGATCTTCGAGAGTCTATTATGTCACTTGAAAAACATACATCATGAGAAGCCCCCTACCGTTCCTGCTGGCCGCTATTATCGTGCTCCAATCTTTTGCACTCAACGCTGAGACGTGGCTCGTTGGTCCAACACGTGAGTACAAGACGCCGAGTGCTGTTGCCACACTTGTAAAGGATGGAGATGTGGTCTCTATAGATCCCGGCGAATATGTCGGTGATGTTGCCGTGTGGCGCGCGCACAAGCTAATCCTACGGAACAATTCGAATTCTCTACGTCCAGATGTTGTCCTGCGTGCCGATGGGAAGGCCGCAGAACAGAAAGCAATCTGGGTGATCAAGGGCGATAGCTGTGTTGTCTATGGTATTGACTTTCGTGACTGCGTAGTACCCGATAGGAATGGGGCAGGCATTCGCGTAGAAGGAACAAACATCATCGTATCCCATTGCGCGTTTCGCAAGAATCAAGACGGAATCTTGGCCGGCAACAACCTGAAGAGCACGATACGCGTCGAGTATTCAGAGTTCGAGCAAAGCGGCGCCGGAGATGGTCTCTCACATGCGATCTATATCAACCATGTGAAGGAGTTCATCTTCATGTTCAACTACTCCCACAATACGCTTGTTGGACATGAGTTGAAGTCACGCGCGCATGCCAACTATATCGCTTACAACCGCATCACAAACGAGAATGGGACCGGTTCGCGCAATCTTGATCTGCCCAACGGTGGTTCATCGATCGTGATTGGCAACATCTTTCACAAAGGCCCCAATGCTGAGAATGGAAACTTCATTGGGTACGGACTCGAGGGTATGAGCGACACCGTCGACAACTCGTTGTATCTCTCGCACAACACGTTCGTTAGCGAACGTGGCGCAGCAACACTTGTGCGCGTTGATACCAACACCGCTTCATATAGACTCGTAAACAACGTTATTGTTGGACCAATCGTCCTCATGGTAGGATTTCCGCGCGGACGACAAGAGAATGCGAACTATATCGGTACAATTGACAGTGCTAAGTTCCAAGACCCAACCACCTACAACTACCGTCCACGCGCTGATTCTCCATTCAGGGGGCTTGCAATGGAGTCACGTTCCGTACTGTATTATGTTGGAGGTGTCCCACAAGAACGTCCGCTGAATGCATTACT
>CANGZU010000122.1 GCA_947458785.1 Ignavibacteria bacterium | reverse complement strand
ATTTCAACAAAGTCGGCACCCGATATTGTGTAGAATGGCACACCAGCCTCGCCAGCCACAGCGCGCGCTAACAGCGTCTTGCCCGTGCCTGGAGGACCAAGAAGCAGCACACCACGTGGGATCTTGCCGCCCAGTCGGGTAAAGCGGCCTGGATCGCGGAGGAACTCAACGATTTCCTTGAGCTCTTCCTTAGCCTCTTCAGCACCAGCAACGTCTGTGAACGTTACACGACCGTTACCATCATTAAGGAGCCGGGCCCGGCTTTTCCCAAACGAGAAGATGTTCTTGCCACCAGTTCCGCCAGACTGCATGCGACGCGTCACGAAAATGAAGGCAACAAACAACAACACCCACGGCAGGAACTGTACGATGGACATCCACCATGGAGTGTCTCCGCTCTCGTACTTCCACGTAACACCGTTGCTAACCCAGTATTGTTCTGTCTGACTATCGACAACGCCCAGCTTTGTCTCAAAGAAGTCGCCTGGATTCAGTGTGAGCTTCCCCTCTGGGATGTGTGAGCGGCCCACCGTAATTGGTGCCTTGAGCTCACCGCGGAATTCAAAGTCGTTGAGCTGCGTCTTGTAGACGGTAGCACGGGAGACCTTGTTGCCCTCGATCGCGAGCTTGTACTCACTGTAGGTCAGTTCCTGCACAACACGCTCGCCCTTTTGCATGAGAATGCCCACCATCACAAGGGAGACGAGAATTCCCACCCATACTAGGACGTTGCGAAGTACGCGGGAGACCGACATATCGTTGTTGTCTTCAGGATCGCGCTTAGGGCGCTGCGGCTGTTGTTGTTGTCCGTTCATAGGCGCTTTGACGTATACAAATGCAATTTCATGCTTCCGGAGAAGCATCATAGACCCAAATGTCAGCTAGGTGCCGACCTTGTTCAGCGTAATCGAGGCCATAGCCGACAACAAACTCACTGCCAATCTCACGGCCGATGTAATCTACGGACACCGCATCGTTGTGAACGGAAGGCTTGCTTAGCAGTGCAGCAACCGTCAAGCTCTTCGGGTGCAACAAACTCAGGTGCTTCTTTAGTTCAGTAATTGTGGTGCCTGATTCGACAATGTCTTCGATAAGGAGGATGTTTCGTCCTTCAACGTCTGCAGACAGCCCCTCGATTGTCACGGTGCCGCTGGAGGTCATCCCTTTACCATAACTTGATGCGCGGGCAAACTCGACAACCACCGGCATCGTGAGATGGCGCACCAGATCTGCGGCAAAGAGAAACGAACCCTTTAGGATCACGATCACGGTGAGCTCTTCACCTGCGAAGTCCCTGTTGATCTTTGATGCAACGGATGTAACCATCGCCGAGATTTCATCGCGAAGAATAAGTGGACGAAACGTCTTGTCGTGCACTTGTATGATTGACTCGGCTTCAGCCATTTCCGGTGTCCATGTTTGTAGGAACATCACTCCCGTATCTGCACCGTAGCAAACGCGTTGTCGCGGGTGTTATTGGTGCAAGATCACTTCTTCGCAGACCGCATATCCACAAAATACTGCTGTCGTGGGTAAGAACGCGTACGCTGCGACGCGTTTCATGGGGCACCTTGAGATTGGTAAGCACATCGCTGACGAGAACGCTAGCCCCCTTCATCCCAAAGGGGCATATGCGATCACCATCGTTCCAGGGTCGCCATACAAGGGGTAAGGCAATAGAGTCGGCATCAAAGACCGCTACTTCGTCGCTATAGGTGCCGTGATATGGGCCCTCGATACGATCAAGCATCAGCCATCGGTTCCCAGATCGTGCTAACCCAAAATCCTCAATCGTCACTGGTAGATGCTCTGTCACACCCGACGCGCCAATCACAATGTGGTCACGCTCTCGCAGGGCCGAGACTCCATCGTGCAGCGTTGCTCTGGTGCCGGGTACTGCTTGCAACAGTGCGAGTATCCGCTCTACATCGACGGCCGTGCAATGCAGCACATCAAGCAGGAGTATGCGGCAAACGTCGATTTGCAGCGTTTGCAGCTTCACCACATCGAGGGTACATCGTGGCGCATCTGTCGAGCCGTCGGTGATGATCATGTTGCGAAGTGGGGCAAGGAGGGCATCAAGGGCACGTCGAACATGCGTCATGTTCTGTGCCGTGGTATGAATTCCATGCATTGCCGAGGCTCCAAGGGCGTCCTGCAGGGCCGGCAGCACTTGGTGCCGAACACGATTTCGGGTATACTGAAAACTGTCGTTTGTGTGATCAACTCGCCATGCAAGCCCCTTACCCTTTGCATAGCTCTGCACATCATTTCGTGAGCAGTCTAAGAGCGGACGCAGTAGGGGGCACACATAGCCTAGCAAGCGTGTACGTGGTATCGATGAAAGCCCCTTGTATCCAGTACCGCGAGCGGCCTGCATCAAGAAGGTCTCGACGTTGTCATTCCGCGTATGAGCCGTGAACACAGCAATTGCTTTGTGCTCTTCGGCAAGACGCAGAAAGAAATCGTAGCGAAGGTTGCGGGCAACTGCCTCTATGCCTACGTCGGGGACACTTGGATGTTCGAGCGTTGGAGTGTACTCGCAGATGAACTGACATTGACGCTCTTGCGCCCATGCGCGGACAAATACTTCGTCGGCGTCCGAATGTTGCTCACGCAGACCATGATTGACATGGGCGATGATGACGCGCAGCCGATAGGAGGGGGCTGCTCGAACAAGAGCATCGGCCAGCACAATGCTGTCAATTCCGCCGCTTACTCCAACAATGACAACGCCGTCTGCAATGCCGTGTTCAGCGAGACAATCGCCAAGAGCGTTATCGATGATCGACGTCATGCAACTGGTTCTGGGTCCATGTTCTCGAGCTCGTGCGCAAAGGAGAGCATACGATCTTCGATCTGGGCGAACGATTCGAATCGAACCACGTCTTGACGGCAAGCTGAATTGTTTCGTAGCCCCTTGAGATAGCCGCCGTAGTGCTTGCGAAACTCATGAATTGCCCTGCGCTCTGGCTTGTGCGCGAGCTCAAGTCGAAGGTGATCGAGGCAGGTTTCGATCCGTTCACGGGGCGTTATAGGCTCGTAGGATCCGGTGGCCATGAACTGCTTGGCTCCTCTGAAGACAAACGGATTTCCGATGGCTGCTCGGCCAATCATAACGGCATCGGCACCTGTTTGGTCAAATGCACGTTTGACGTCTTCGGGAGTTTTAACGTCGCCGTTAAGGATCACGGGGATATCAACAACCTGTTTGATGCGTGGAATCCAAGTCCAGTCGGCGTCGCCGTCGTGCCCCATATCGCGAGTACGACAGTGAACGGTGAGCGCTGCGGCCCCAGCATCTTGGATCATGCGGGCCACATCGAGGATAACGATGTTGTCGCGCGACCATCCTAGACGTGTTTTTACGGTAACTGGTTTATCTACGGCATCTACAATTGCCCGGGTAAGGCGCTGCATCTGCGGAGGGTCTTTCAGCAGCGCTGCGCCCGCATTACGAACAACAACGTTCTTGACCCAGCACCCGAAATTGATATCAACAAAGTCAGGTCCAGCCTCGGCGGCACGCTTTGCCGCCTCGACCATGACATCTTCTTCGCCACCGAAGATCTGGATAGAAACCGGACGCTCATTCTCTGCAAGTCGTAGTTTTTCCATGGACCTACGTGCATCTCGCACCAGGCCGTCACTCGAGATGAACTCCGTGTAAACGATGTCTGCCCCGTAGCGCTTGCAAACCTGCCGAAACGGGAGGTCCGTAACATCCTCCATTGGGGCGAGTAAAACGCCCTGATCAACTTCAACGTGTCCGATCTTCATGGTGCAAAGCTACGATTTCCCGTTTTTTTTCCCCGACCCCTTGCATACCGCTGTGTAATTGGTGATGTTCGTGCTATCGACAAGGGGGCTAAACGATAAACAATTGGGTAAAACTGTTGTTTTGTCTAATTGTTTTCTGTTCGTATAATAGCAACCACTCAAACAACGATTTCAACACTATTATTCATTCAGGGATTTGGTCATGCATAAACTCTGCCTCCTTGCGGCATTCGCCGCGCTCGCCATTAGCGCTACGGCAGCAGATGGCGATCGTACGCAGACAGTGACACCAGGTATCGATACGATGCCTCCAGTCATCACTGCGACGTCGCTTCCTTGCGGTGTACGTGAGTTCACTGCCACAGAACTCCGTAACAACCCGAACCCACCGAAGCCAACGCCAGGTGAAAAGGATCAGGTTGAGACAGGTATTCAGCGCATTCGTTTGGCGCTCGATCCATCAGCAACAAACGTAACGTTGACGCTGATCACAACACAGACCTTCCCGAAGGACAATCCTGTCTTCTCATGCACATTCCAAGTTGCACTCAAGGATGCTTCGAAGCCAGGTAGCTGTGTTATCGAAGTTCTCGACTGGAAGGGCAACCTCACACAGCAGTCGATCAACATCGCAGCCGCGGCACCAGCAATCTCTGTATCATCAGTGAACGTTGGTCTGGTCAAGGTTGGAAACGTTGGTCAAGGAACAGTCAAGATCACGAACAACGGTGATGGACCGATGATCCTGACGAACATCGCGCTCCGCACAGGTACGCGTTTTGCTGTCACAGCTGGTAACAATGTTCCAGTGAACGTTGCTCCTAACGGTGGCACACACGACATCGCGTTCAGCTACACACCAACGCTCGCATCAGAAAACGGTGATGATGATCTTCTCACAGTTGAGACAGCTTGCGGAAACGTAACATGTGCTCTCAGCGGTAAGGGCGGCGTATCACGTATCGTTGTAGAAGACTGGAATGCTGGAGAAGTTGCTGCTGATGTTCAAAAGTGCAAGCCAGATCCAGGTCTGCTGATCCAGAACACAGGTAACGTAGATCTCACGATCTCTAACCTTCAGATCAGCGATCCAAAGTTCACACTTTCGAACCCAACTGTACCAGCTCTTCCATTCACGATCCCTGCTGGTGGTTCACAGGCAGTCGGTCAGCTCTGCTACAAGTCATCAACGCTTGGCAGCGCTACGGCTACGCTCACAATCACTTCAGATGCTACGGATGCAACAGACAATGTTGCTAACCTCAATGCTTCGACATCAACAGGTGTTGAGGACGAAATCGGTCAAGTAGCACGTGTATGGTTTGATGCAGCCAACAGCCAGATCGTTTTCTCACAAGTTCAACCTTCAACGGTTGTAACAGTTGTTGACCTTCAAGGCCGCGTTCTTGCAACGCAAGTCGCAGAAGGTTCATCACTTCGCATCAACGCTTTGGCTTGGTCGGGTGTAGTAATGGTTAGCTTTACAGACGAGAGCGGTGTTAACTCACGCACGATCAGCGTTCGTTAATCCCTCCGACAACATTCGAATCCCAAAGGGGCAGGTGTTACGACACCTGCCCCTTTTTCGTTTGCTGATGTATTCGTATCACATAGCTGATGCTGGCAAGGACCAAAGCAACAACATAGCCAATCCAGACACCTTGCTCGCGCAGGCTCGTTTGAGTGCTCAGAACAT
>CANGZU010000121.1 GCA_947458785.1 Ignavibacteria bacterium | reverse complement strand
GACCTCGCCGGCATGATGTGGGTGAATGCCAACGCCGCGAAACAACTGGGGGTGCGCATCAACAACAGCTACAAGGTTAGGACGGCTGCTAGGTTTGATATCTGGAACGATGATCGCTTCGAGTCCACTCTCAAAGGCTCGATCCAGCATTTCGGTACGGTCTGCGTCGAACGCTTCAGTATCGATATGCGCATGAGTATCGATCATGAAGCCCCTTGCAGCTCGTTGATCGCTGCAATGACGGCATCAACGTGACCCGGCACCTTGACCTTTTCGAAGACTCGGACGATCTTGCCCTTGGGGTCGATGATGTATGTCGTGCGTTCTACGCCCATGTACTTGCGTCCGTACATAGACTTTTCTTTCCAGACATCATATGCCTGGCAGACCTCTTTCTCCGTGTCTGCTAGCAGTGCAAAAGGGAGTTCGAATTTTGCTTTAAACGAATCGTGAGACTTTACGCTGTCAGGACTTACACCCACAACGTGAACGTCCAGCACCGAAAGGCGGCTCATGGAGTCACGGAAATCGCATGCCTCAGTCGTACATCCCGACGTGGCATCCTTGGGATAGAAATAGAGCACCAGCCACGAGCCCTTGAACGACGTAAGGGAGATAGTTGCACCTCCATCGCCTTGTCCTTTAAACGATGGTGCCTTTGTTCCTTCTGCCAGAGCCATAGATTACTTCCTTGGCGCATTTGCGCGCCGAGCTAAAAAGAGTTCGATAAGTGTTTGCTCAATTGGGAGCACTACCTCTTGTGTAGATGCCGAGGAAAACGCCTCGGCGGGCTGCTGTGTTCCCAACGCTTGGGTTGACGCATCTCCTGTTGGAGTAGGAGACGATGTTGCTGCTTGCCGCGGCCGTACAAGATGCACCCCGATTGATGTCTCGTAGGTCGATGCGAGGTATTCTTTGAGCTGCTGGAGTTTGTCTTCGAGGCGATGATAGATGATCTCTGCCTGTGGACGCAGCACGATGCCGACATCGGTGATGTCAACGCTGAGCACGTTTTGTTTGACTGCGCTTTGAACAAAGCTCAGATGCTCAGGCAGGGATTCCATCCACTGCGACCAGCGTTTGGCGATGTTTCCTGCGCTCAATGAACTAACAGGCCTGTCCTGGGTCTTCATGATCACAGGTGTACCAAGCCGAACCGGGATAGGTTGGGCCATAGCCACGCCCCCTACCACCTGTGTGGAGGCATGTGGGGGCACAGTAGCTGGAACCGAAGGGGCGTTGAGCATTGCAAGTACATTGCCAAGGTCAACGGTTGAATCCATGGCAGCCAGCTGCACAAGTGTAAACTCGAATCGAATGCGAGGTTGTGGCGGGTTCTGACGCAGGATGGCTTCGCCCTGCGTGATCAATGTCATGATTCGCAGAACATCCGCCTTGGTAAAGCTCGAAGCGTGCGCCTTGTAGCGATCTAGGTCTGCCTGCGATGCCTCAATGAGATCAGGCGCACCTGTTGTGATCACCGTGAGGATGTTGCGAAAATGTTCAAGCAAACCAAGAAGACATTCCTGAAGATCATATCCGCGCTGAACAACCGTGCGGGCGTGCGTGAACATCGCCGGGATGTCATGCGCAGTAATGGCCTCGCTCAACTGGAAGTAAAAATCGTTGTCGATGAGGTGCAGGGCATTGCTCACCTCGGCAGACGTAATCGTCGTGCCACAGAAGGAAACTACCTGATCAAGGATCGACTGTGAGTCCCGCATGGAGCCATCAGCCTTCTTTGCGATGGCTACAAGTGATGCTTCATCAATCAGGATGCCCTCTTTCGAGGTAATATGACGCAGATGCCCCGTAATGGTCTCAACTTCCATGCGGCGGAAATCGAACCGCTGGCATCGGCTCAGGATGGTTGCAGGTACCTTGTGGATCTCGGTTGTGGCAAAGACAAAGATCAAATGGGGAGGGGGCTCTTCAAGCGTCTTCAACAGCGCGTTGAATGCTGACGTTGAGAGCATGTGAACTTCGTCGATGATGTACATCTTGTACTTGCCAACTACAGGAGCGTACTTGGCGCTATCCCGAAGCTTGCGAACATCGTCGACTGAGTTGTTCGAGGCCCCGTCGATTTCGATGATATCGACGCTTCGACCCTCGAGCATATCGGTGCACGAGGCACAGGCATTGCAGGGCTCGAAGTTCGTGCTGTTGGTGCAGTTGAGTGCACGTGCCAGAATCCGAGCACAGGTTGTTTTGCCAACCCCGCGGGGTCCGGTAAACAGGTAGGCATGGTGAACTCGCTGTTTTGCTATGGCATTTTTCAGCGTTGTTGTAATATGCTCCTGTCCGACGACGTCTTCAAAGCGAAGTGGACGCCATTTTCGGGCCGTGACGATGTATCGTTGTTCTTCTGCCATTGAGTTTGCCATTGCGAACCAGCAATCTGCTAAATCGAACTGCCATGCACAAACAGACTTACACTCATCTTGTCCACTTTCTGATCCTGCTTATCTGCGCTAGCATGCCGGGTATGGCTCAGGCAGACCTATCGATCGTGCGTATCGAGGTAGATGGACGCAACACAGATGTTGTGAGCCAACATCTGTTCGTACGCATGCAGTCTGCCCGAAGCCGTGATGACGCGCAACAAGCACTACCACCTGGGTTTCGTGTTGTAGATCAGTTCCTGAATCCTGCGCAATCAACCTTCTTCGCGGATGTTGCGCGCATGATGGCCTCGGGCGGCGTGCAGGAGCTCTATGCTGCAGAAGAGCGTCTCACACGGACGTTTATCGTGGAGTTTACTGGTATTGCCAGCCCCTTGCACATGGCAGATCTGCTGCTGCGCAAGAATCGAGACAAGGTTGAGTTAGCCGAGCCGTGGTACGTTGCGCAGACCCAAATGGAGCTTCCCAACGACCCTGAGCTCGCCCAGCAGCTGCACTTGCAGCGTATCAATGCACCGCAGGCGTGGGATCTATATAAGGGGTCTGATACGATTGTGATTGGGATCAGCGATGACGGAGTGCGCCAGGATCATGAAGACCTAGGGCCGAACATCGCGATCAATGCTGGCGAGATTCCAGACAATGGCATTGATGACGATGCCAACGGCTACATCGATGATTACAACGGATACAACTTTGCGTATCAGCTTGATGGAACCCAGCCCGGATCGACAACGAGCATAACAGCTTTTGGTCACGGAACAAAGGTTGCTGGACTTGCAGCAGCCGCCACTAACAATGGGAAGGGCATAGCTGGCGTTGGGTATAGGAGCAGGTTCTTTCCTATGAAGACGGCAAAGCGTTCCGGTGGCGGCATCATCTTCGGATATCAGTCGCTGATGTATGCAGCACAGCGCAAGTTCTCTGTGATAAACACCAGCTGGGGTGTGGTTAAGCCGTTTTCGCAAATCGATCAATCTGTTGTTGACTACTGCATTGCCAATGGTGTGCTCATCGTGGCATCTGGCGGAAATCACGGCGACGAAGAGCAGGGGGCTGCATGGCGCCGCGTGAACTTCCCGTCGGGTTACCGCGGTGTGATGGGGATCGGTGAGACCACGGTTGATGACCGCATTGTACCAACTAGCGGTATAGGCGTTAACGCTGATGTGTACGCGCCTGGGTTTGAAGCACATACAACAGACTCGCCCTCAGGATATACATCATTTGGTATCCAGGGCACTTCGTTCGCCTCCCCGATTGTTGCCGGTCTTGCCGCGCTTGTCCGGGGCAAGTATCCTGCACTGACGCCACTCCAGGTTGCTGAGCATATTCGGCAAACGTCAGACGACATTTCATGGGCAAACAACACGGTAACAGACTTTGCTCCGCGACGGATCAATGCAGAGCGTGCCCTGACCACAGATCCATTTTCTGGTCCAAGCGTTCGAGTAACAGGTCAGACTGTCCGTCTGGCACGCACACTTGAGAAGGGGCGATTCCGAGCTGGCGATACCGTCGAGCTCGTTCTGGTGCTCACAAACTACCTCAATGATATTGCTGATCTCGAAGCAGCTCTCAAGGTAGTCGATGCCAACGGTTGGGACCTTTCCATCATTGACGAAGGTCAGACTGTTGGACTGATCACACGTAACGGTGTACGCACGATGAAGCCATACACGATCGTTGTGAACGCCATTGGTACGGATAACTGCGTTCTGGCATTATTGATGGACGGAACGAAGTACAATGACCGCGACATCGTGTTGATTGCTCCACCAACAACGATGTATCGTTTCGAAAACGACAAGCTTATCTACTCAATGTCTGACGATGGCATGGTGGGATTTACAGCTCCCTTCGATCCGAAATACGGTGATGGGTTCGGATGGAAGCCAAGCTTTTCGATGCTTGCTTCTGGCGGACTCTTTGCGCAGACGCAAAGCACAACTTCCGTTGCAGCTTACAAGAACGATCCGCCGTTTGGTTCAGATTTTCGTGCGACAAAGCCTTATGGTCGCGCGCCGAAGGAATCGGCATGCGTCATGACGGATTCACTTGCCCTGCAGCCAATCGGTATGGAAGTAACACAGGAGTGCACCTTTGCCTCGCAAGGTGCAGCGGCAACCGTATGGAACGTTACGGTGCGTCCTTCAGATCAAAGCAAGCCCCTTTCCAACGTAGGATTGGGGTATGTGTTTGATTGGGACTTAGGTCCCGGCGGTTCCGACAATCGCATCGTTCACGATGCAGAGTGTATTCCGGAGAGCTTGCGTGGAAAGCAAAGTGCAGGATTTATTGTCAGCCGCGATGGATACCCTGCAGCAGTATGTGTTGCAGCGATTGGTTCGCAGTCGTCGGATGAGGCACAGGCAGCATGTATGCTACTTGACGAGATCGTTGATGATGGTGATGGGTTTACGTCGTCAGATCGCATCCGCCTTCTCACAAGCGGCACATCGATCCGTACAGAGGGAATTGGTGATGTTGCAGGTTCCGTCGGTATGCTGCGCACAGGCGATGTTTCAACATCAGTGCCGTTTACATTTCGTGTTGTTATCGGCGCTGGTGCCAGCGCTAACGCGGCACGTATCGCTGTCCGCGAGGCAATTGATGCTACAACGTCAGTAACGGATATTGCGAATACATCGGCGCGTCTGTGGCCAAATCCTACAACGGGTGACGTACACGTTGCCATTGGCGCGGCCGTCGAACGTGTTGAAGTAGTCGACATCGCTGGCAGGGTTCTGCAGAGTATTGGCGTCGGAGCTTCGTCGCAGTTGCTGTTGCCAACAACGGAGCTTTCGCATGGAGCCTACATGGTTGTGTTTTACGGCCGCAACGGCAGTGTTGATCACGTCGAAACACTAATGCGCCAATGAAAAGGGGCTTAGCAACACTGGTCCTGCTGGGGTTGGTGGCTGTACTGAGTGTAAAGGCTCAGATGCAGATCTTGCCTGCAGAGCCCCCTCATCGTCCAGATGCAGTGGTGGCCGGACATCTTAAGGTGCGTGTTGCAGCAGAGTATGCAACATCTGCCTATCAAGTTCTTGAAGACCTTGGGTTGCGGGTTGTGCGAGAGGTTCTGCCGAGCGAGCAATCATTGCGGTTTCGCGAATCACGTCAG
>CANGZU010000120.1 GCA_947458785.1 Ignavibacteria bacterium | reverse complement strand
AACCATTCAAGGAACTCTCGGTTCGGTGCGTAGATCTTGATCTCATGTAAGCCGTGCCAGCGGAACACTCCCCATATTGTCTGGCTTGCTGTAAACAGAGTTCCGCCAAACACGATTCGCTCGTTTGCAACCAGGGTTCCTTCTCGATTGAAGAAGTCTGGCTTTGGTCGTGGTGTGCGTGTGTTGGTATCAGTCGTTGGTGGATCGAGATATGCCCCATAGCCAAGTGTGTCGAGACACTCCAGAGCAATGATATAGAACTCTGTCTTTGGCACCGCTGTCCATGAGACCACAAGGCTATCCCCACCCGGAAACAGCAAAGAATCAGGGTTTGGAAACTGCACCATCTTGGGCCCTTCCTGCACCCAGGAGATCGGAATCGGCGTGATCGTCGTTGCCTCGAGAGTCTTACCAAGAGCCTCGACGCGTATCATGTACGATGTGCTGGCTGTTACACGATACGAGGTGTCGCGCGCACGGAACGTACCGCCTCTGTTGTCGGCAACATACTCCATCGGTATCTCTTGACTATTTGCGTAGACACGTACAACAGCGTCTGGGAGTCCAGCCTCTGCAAACGAGAACGTGTCACCAATGGGTAATGTTCGCATGACGCGTATGCCGGCAAGGGGCTCGCCTACAATTGTAAAGCCCTCAACAACGAGCTCTTCGGTGTAGTCTGTTGGAATTGGATCTTCACACGATGTAACGAGAAACGACACCATGAAGACCGAAGCGATCAAGCGAATTGTGGTAAGCAATGTGGTAGCCATTAGAACTTTACCTCCATGGAGATCGTCGGAAGAATTGGAAGTAAGCGCACGTCCGTTACCTCGGGAATGCCGTTGTCTGTCTGATAGAACCTGAACCAGATATCACGTCGTGAGTAGACGTTGAACACGTCCAGGAAGAGTCTGCATGGCAGATCGAACAATGTGGTGTTATAGTTTACGTTGAGGTTAAGCTGATGTGAGTTTGGTAGTCGAAGTCCCCAACGCTGCGATGGGTTGATCATCACGATCCCGCCGTCCCACCCGGGCATGCGACCGCCAAGGGTTGATGTTGCGCCGGTGTATGACTGACCGGACTGGAACATAAACGTTGCACCGATCTCCCAGCGTTCGGAGAGATTGTAGAGCGCTGTGATTTTGAGGTCGTGACGTCGGTCGAACTTCGGACGAAACTCACGTCCTTGGTTGACACTGTCAAACTGCGAAAACACATAACCGAGAGCGTATCCGATCCAGCCCGTCAGGCGACCCGTCTTTTTCTGCAGAAAGACCTCTGCTCCATAGGTGTGACCATCTCCGAAGTAGAACAGATCCGACACCGTAATCGACCGCCGATTCCCCTGCTGAAGTTCGTTGATGTTGTTGAGCGTTTTGTAATAGACGTCAACATTGAGGTCGTAACCTTCCCATGGCTTCGTTTCCACGGCCGCGATGTAGTGCTCAGCGCGTCCAGTTGGGGCTGTTTGATCGGTTGGAAGCCATGTATCAAAGAACGTGAAGTCGGGAGATGATGCAAGGCGCAGATACTGATGGTAGACGCCCCATGCCGCCTTGACGGCCACGCCGTCTGCAACTTGCCAACGTGCAGCAAGACGTGGGTCAAAGAGCGTGCGGTCCGATGTACTCCAGTAGTTGGCACGAAAGCCCCCTTGCAACGACAAAAGATCTGTGACGTTCCAGTTGAATTGAGCGAATGCCGAATGCACGTTATCCCAGATGTTGAGCTGGTTTGTGTCAACCTGTTTCTCGCTACCCTGAAGAGACTGCTCAAAGATTTGCGTGTAGGTGAAGTTATAGATCGACCCTTCGTAGCCTGTCTTGATCGTCATATTCTCCGCAGTGAACCACTCAAACTCGCTCTTGATGGTATAGTCAATGATCGAGTTGTTGACATCGAACTTTAATCCTGAGTTGTCTCCGGTAAAGCCGTTGTCATAGCGGCTTGCACTGACGTTGACTACCGAGAACAGCTCTGGCGAATACACATGCGACCACCTGGCAGCCGTGGCGCGGTTACCGAGTCGTACACCGAAGTCAAGTCCTGGTTGGGCAAACGACAGGTTGTCACGTGTTAAAAAGCCGCTAACGGAAAGCTTGTCATCTTCGCTAAGGTTCTGCGTCAGCTTAACATTTACATCATAGAAGTTGAATGATGGAAGGGGCGATTCAGGATCTTCAGGAAGCAAGCCTGTTACTAGATCCAGGTACGTCCTGCGTCCACCAACAAAGAACGAACCGTTACCCAGAGGACCCTGCAGTGACAACCTTGAGGATATCAGACCAAGCCCCACGAGCCCTTCTACATGATCGCGGTTACCGTCTTTCTGTGTGATGTTCAATACTGCAGACATACGTCCGCCGAATTCGGCTGGGAAGCCCCCTTTGATCAGATCCACATCTTTGATAGCGTCGTTATTAAACGCTGATATAAATCCAAAGAGATGGGTCGGGTTGTAGACGGTCATTCCATCAAGCAGTACCAAGTTCTGATCTGGGGAGCCCCCTCGGATGAAAAGTCCCGACGAGATCTGTGAGGACGTCAGCACTCCGGGCAACATCTGGAGTGCGCGGAAGATATCGGCCTCGCCTCCAATACGGAGTTGGGAAAGCTGTTCCATGGGAATATTCACACGTGAGATCGAGATCTGACGCTTGTCTTCCTCACGGTCAGCTGTCACTAGGACCTCGTCGCCCTTGGCCACCGATGGAGTCAGCGCAATCCTCAGTTTCTGCGGCTTGCCGGAAACAATCGTCAGAGAAAGCTCTCGTGCCTGATAACCCACGGCTGATACCGTTAACGTGTATGTGCCGGGCGGTATTGATCCGATCGAAAAGTACCCGCTCTTGTTTGTATAGGCGCCGTATTTGGTGCCTTTTAACTTGGCGGTTGCCCCTACAAGCGTTTCTTTGGTTACGCTGTCTTCAACGAAGCCGTTCACGGATGACGATCCGCCTTGCAGAGCAAACGCCTGAGAGCATGAAACAATAACAATGGTTAGGGACGCAAGCAGTCGTATGAACACTGTGCAGATGCTCTCGTAATTGGTGCAAAAGTCCAACTGGAACGAAAATCACCGCGAAATAGTTTCTTGACGTAGTTTTGCGTCTCATCACATCTGTACAGAACACGACAATGGCCATCTACATAACCAGCGACTGTATTAACTGCGGGGCTTGCGAGCCCGAGTGCCCCAACACCGCCATTTACGAGGCCGGAGCCGAATGGTCTCTTGCAGGTACAACGTATCACGACTCCACATCACCGGGTGGTTTCAAGGGTGAATTTTTCTCTGGCGAGTTTTACTATATCGTCCCTGACAAATGCACCGAATGCAAAGGCTTCCACGATGAGCCGCAGTGTGCTGCCGTGTGCCCTGTTGATTGCTGCTTGCCAGATCCGAACAACGTTGAATCTGAAGAGCTGCTAATGAAGAAAAAGGACTATCTCGACTCTGTAGATACGATTCGTCTGCGCAGCTAAGCATGTTTGTTGAAGTACACGTCGAGCGTGGACGAATTCGCGCCCTGTTGCCCTGCGCTACAGGCTCGGTCATACGCACAGAAACCTCAACCTTCGAGTTTCCGGGTTGTAGCCTCTACCCAGGCTTTGTTGATAATCATGCCCATATTATGGGGCTTGGCGAATTCCTCTCGAACACACGTCTCGACAGTTCGATGAGCGAACAGCAGGCTGTGCAGTTTCTCTTGGCAGACGAGCCCCGGGATGGCTGGGTTCGCGGACGTGGTTGGAACCATGAGTTGTGGTCGGATGCTCAACTGCCTACGCGCAGTTCACTTGATGATGCCTTCCCGGTTGTGCCCGTATACACAACTCGGATCGACGGACATTGTGCTTGGGTAAACTCCGAAGCACTGCGTCGTGCTGGTATAGATCCCAAGGGACATAGCGGTTTGCTTGTTGACGACGACATGCTTCCTGTGATGAATGCGATACCGGCATACTCGGATGAGACGATCCAAGCCTTTATTCTTCGTGCTGCCACGTTGTGCAGCGAGCATGGCATCACGGAAGTTCACGACATGGATGTCTCAGAGGCCGCAGCTCGGATCACGCGTGAGCTCGCAGAATCGGGAAAACTGCCCATTCGTGTTCAATCATTCGTCCGTGGACAAAACGGTGAGTGGTTGGAGCACGGACTCCTTCCTGCAGGTGGCGAGTTTCATCGTATGGCAGGCGTGAAGCTCTTTGCTGATGGTGCCCTCGGCTCTCGAGGCGCGTTGTTGTCCGCTCCATACTCCGACGACATCAAGAATTTTGGTATCGAGGTGGTGACTGTTGAGCATATGCTCACGCAGTGCAATGCAGCCCTCGATGCAGGATGGCAGGCAATTGCCATTCACGCTATCGGTGATCAAGCAGTCACAAACGTTATTGACACCTACGAAGCCTTGCGTAAGCGCGACGATGCTGCTGAGGTGATACTTCGTATCGAACATGCCCAGCATGTGCGTCCAGAAGATGTTGAACGAATGCTACGTCTTAACATCGTTGCTTGTGTGCAGCCCACGCACTGCACCAGCGATGCCGTGATGGCGGAAAAGCGGCTCGGTCAGCAGCGACTGCCATGGTCCTACAGATGGCGCAGCTTCATTGATGCTGGAGTGCACATTGGCGCTGGATCCGATTTCCCTATCGAAGACCCATCCGTTCTTGCGGGTATTGACGCCTTTGTCCGACGTATCCCGCGGGGCATGGTAGCCCCTTGGCTTGATCATGAGTGCATTAGCCAGCAAGAGGCGCTCTTTGCTTTTACAGAAGGGGCGCACATGACCTCTGGCATGGACTACCGTCGAGGCAAGCTTGCTGTAGGCTACGATGCGGACTTCACGATCGTCGATCGTGATCTGCTTTCATGTAAGCCCGAGGAGATTCTCGAAACGAATATTCTTGCGACCTTTACTGCCGGGGTTTGCAGATATTCGCGTCATGCGACCTGACCTCCAACAGCAGTTTGTATCAATCGTCACAGACGAGAAACACAAATCCTTCCTGAGCGATCTAGAGGGTGATCTTGGGCTCAAGATAGAGTACCGCATCTGTGAGATGCCCATCTTCGTTTCTAACGAAATGCGTCTGCAGCTCGAGACGGCAGCCATCGAGATTCTGGAACAATGTGTTGCGCCAGAGAACCTTGAGCGGACTCGTTCAACACTGCAGCCACGATACAACGTACCAAACGAGAGTGCTGTACCGCTCTTCACTGTCGTAGACTTCGCAATTACGCGTGATGGCTCTGGTGCCTACCAGCCAAAATTGATCGAGTTGCAGGGGTTTCCATCGCTGTTTGGATATCAATACGAGTTTGCCACACGAATGATCAAGACCTATGGTCTCGATAAATGTTCACCATTCTTCGGTGGCATAGATGTTGCAGACTATGAAAGGGTATTGTCTGAGGCCATCTTTGCTGGGCATGACCCCAACACTGTTGCACTAGTTGAGATCGATCCACATCTGCAGAAGACTCGTCCCGACTTTGTGGCAATGAACCATCTCATCGGACTTCAAACAGTAAACATTCGTGACGTTGTAAAGCATGGCAAGGGGCTTGCGTTCCGCCGTGATGACGGCACGCTACAGCCACTGCGAAGGATCTTT
>CANGZU010000119.1 GCA_947458785.1 Ignavibacteria bacterium | reverse complement strand
TGATGAGGCAGAGCTCTTGTATCCATTTTCCCTTACTCATGGGACATGGGAGCTGCGTGCTGGCTACTTTACGATCGCCGAACGTTGGGGCGCTGCTATCCCCCATTGCAATGTACATGTGCACTCACACCGTGATGGGATCCAAGCTTCGTACGTCTCTCGACTTGACCATGCGCCTGGGCCGTATCAAGGCGGTGCCACGCTGATTGTGTTGGGTAACCTACTTACTGCTCCTGATGTGATGAGTAGTATGGTTGGACTGTGCCGTGATTCGAAAACCGCCATTCATTTCATGGTAGGCAGTCAGACAGCCGGTGTCTATCTGCCATCACATGATGGTACCATCGACGACCTTTCGATCACACTTGACGCGATTCAGCCTGAATCAATTGATGCGGTGCACATCGACGGTCATCTCGTGACACGTCTTTGGCAAGTCTTAGATCGCATCAGTGATGGGGCTCGTTGGGACGCAACGTTGCGCAAAGGGTTGCCGTCAACAGCTACTGTTCATCCAAGCGTCGTGCTTGACGAATCAGCTGGACCTATCATCATCGGCGATGGAGCTGTGATTGGTCCGTTCTGTGTTCTGCAAGGACCTATCGTGATTGGTGACCACAGTATCGTGAAGCCACATTCGCATATCTCATCGACTATAACTGGTCCACAATGCCGTGTTTCGGGTGAGATTTCTGGTTCGATATTCCACGGCTACAGTAACAAGCAACACGCCGGTTTTGTTGGCAATAGCTATATCGGTGAATGGGTCAATCTTGGGGCTGGAACGACTACATCAAACCTCAAGAATACCTACTCTCACGTGCGTCCGTCAATGCCATGGGATCGAGAGGACTCACAGCGTATGTTCCTTGGGTCTCTCATTGGGGACCATACCCGAACGGCTATTGGTACCCTCTTGCCAACAGGTGGTGTCTACGGAGTTAGCAACGCTATTTTTACGACTTCATCAGCCCCCTCTTCGCGAAGAAGTTTTATGTGGGATGGCGAACGGTATGATTTCCACAAAGCGCTTGCTACGATGCGTACAGTAATGAGCAGACGAGATAAAACGTTAACAATTCAGGAGGAAGAACTCCTCCTGTCAGTATTCCAAGAAGATGCCGCACCAGAAGCTTGATATCCTTATCACGGGCGCAAGCCGTGGCATCGGTGCCGCTATTGCTTCGGCTCTTGGCCACGGTCACAACGTTGTGCTTATCGGTCGAGATTATGCTGCACTAACAAGCGTTGCTTCAGGTTTGCCAACAGATAATGTTCGCTTGGTGACCTGTGACATGCGGTCCACCGATGACATCGACCGCCTGTGCCAGACGGTGGGAAATGTTGATGTGCTCATCAACAATGCCGGCATCGCGCAGTTTGGCGATGTGGTTGACATGCCGCGAACAGACATCGAGCGCCAGGTTGCAACGAATTTGCTGGGTCCGCTGACAATGATGAGCAACCTGCTTCCATCGATGTTATCGCGCAAAAGTGGAATGATCATCACCGTCAACTCCGTCGCTTCGACGACCATCTTCCGAGGTGCGGCTGCCTATTCGGCTTCGAAGGCTGGACTACTTGCGTTCACGAGGAGCCTCCGGCAGGAAGTTCGTGACCACAACATCAAGGTTGTAGATCTGATCGTCGGCGCAACTGAAACTGAGATCTGGAGCAGCGCGTCAAGGTCCGAACACGGACATCGAATGATGACAGCTGACCATGTTGCCGATCTTGTGGGACAGCTCGTGAAGGGCTTCCATGACGATCGTTGTATGATAGAAGAAATCACTATTCGTCCTCAATTAGGAGATCTGTAAATGATGACACGTGCGGCACTCTTTGCAGTCTGCATCCTGCTACCCGTGTCTGTCTACGCACAGACACAACAACTCTTTAGTCATGGAGATCCTACTCCAGAAGAGCAGCTCATGCTCGAATACGTAAACAGAGCTAGGGCTAATCCGGCGGAAGAAGGAATACGCCTCATGGATACCCAGGATCCACGTGTTCAAGGGGCTTATCAATACTTCAAGATTGATGCAGCGGCCACGAAGAAGGCGTTTACGACCTATCCGCAACGTCCGCCCCTTGCCTTTCACAGCAAGCTGATTGAATCGTCCCGCAATCACTCGAAGGACATGGATCAGAACAACTTCCAGGGGCATACGAGCAGCAATGGCGACCAACTCGATAAGCGATATCAGAAAGTTGGCTATGCATCTATGGGCATGTACGGCGAGAATGTTGCTGCCTACAGCGAGTCCGTTTGGCACGGCCACTGCGGATTGAACGTTGACTGGGGTGAAGAAAATCAGAAGGAGCTCGGGCATCGTCGCAACATCATGAACTTCGACAATGCCGTCTACACAGAAATTGGTGTCGGTATCCTCTATAATGGTAAGGGGCTGATGTCCGGTTCGGTAGGACCATATGTTGTTACCCAAAACTTCGGTATCGGCTCGCAGCGCTACATCACTGGTGTTGTCTACGACGACAAGAACAAGAATGGGTTCTATGACATAGGCGAAGGTCTTGCAGGCGTGAAGGTCGTGCCGAATCGTGGTTCGTACTACGCCGTCACCAGCACGTCTGGTGGCTACGCATTCCCCTATTCCGGCAGTTCATCTATTACGGTAGTTGCTTCAGAGGGTGGCCTTGCAGCCCCTGTTTCTCGCAACGTTACAGTTGATGGAAGTAATGTGAAGGTCGACTTCACAGCATCTGCGACTGCGCAAGGCCCAGGCGCTGTTGTTCTCTCGAAGCCTGCAAATAATGCAACAGGTGTAGCTCCGGTCGTTACTCTCGAATGGGGCAAGAGCACGTTTGCTGAATCATACGAGTGGCAGGTCGCAACAACCAATCAATTCACAGCCGGTAGCATTGTCGCATCGGGTTCGGAAACAAAGCAGTCAGCACAGATCCAAGCGCCTCAGTGCAATGCGCGATTCTTCTGGCGCGTACGGGGTAAGAACATAGCCGGCACTGGAGCATGGTCAAATGTCTTTGCATTTACCACTGCGGGTAAGCTTCCTACAGCTACTGCGGCGATTAGTCCCAAGGGGCCCAAACTTGCGGACGCAAAAGATGTTGTGACGTTTACGTGGAACCAGTCAACAGATGCTACGAAATACCATTTTAGAGTGAAGCAAACGGCCGCCCCTTTTAGTGTTGTTTATGAAGACACTGCAGTGGTTTCAACATCAACCAACGTTGGATCTTCCGTGTTCGGAAATGGTACGTTTGCCTGGGAAGTACGTCCAAAGAATGCATGCGGTATGAGTGGATGGTCAACCCCGGCCGAGTTCACGTTAACAGTTACATCAGTTGAAGATGCGGAGGTCGTCGCTGGTGGTTTACAGATACGACCTCAGCCTGTTGCTGAACGTGCGATGCTTCACGTTTCACCTAGCCTTGAAGGGCTATGCACTGTCCGTATTTGCAGCATAGATGGCAGTGAAGTTCTAACACAACAGCATGTAATCCATCAGGGAGCAACAGTACTTTCTGTTGATGTTTCAAGTCTTGCAGCTGGTGCTTACACGGTTCAGCTTGTTTCTCCATCGGGCTTCAAGCTGCAGACATTGATGATCAAGTAATATCACATAAGGTGCCAATACATGAGGGGGCGACTGCAGAGTACTGCGGTCGCCCCTTTCCATTCTGGTAAAAATTGATGTCCATAAATAGTGCATTCGTCACAAGACTGCCTTCACGATTATCGATATACTCAACGACATATCTGCACATCATTCCTGTTTATCGTACTGAAAGGAGGTTTGCGATGAAGATCACGTCTGATGATCAAAACCAACCTGTCTCGGGCATTCGTAGTATGATGTCACGGCAGCGGCTGCGTGAGTTAGGTCAGTTCGCTGAGACACTCTCAGCACTCAATCTCACGCAAGCAGAGCGTGATACAAAGCGTGCGGAGCGAATGCTACATGCTGCAAGGCTGTGTATCAATCGCGGCCACCTGCGCGATGCACAGAAGCTACTCACAAGGTCCTACAGCACCGCGAGCCGCCTCGAGCGTTCGGCGCTAGCTGCAGACATCGCTGGAACAAGGGTTGGACTTGAGAATATCATGCGAAACGCGGATGCGATGCGTTTGTGGATGACCAGACAAAGGAGCTGGGAGGCGAAGTATAGACTTGAAGAGGAACAGCGTGATGAGCATCGGGAGCAATTCTATTCTACCGTTATCTGCACACCGGTGGACCGTATGAATTCACACTATGATGAATACGTCTGTGATGATTTGCGTCATATCATTCCACTCTACGATTATTGCTCGCTTGGTCTGTTCAACAATGTGCTACAGATGCTTGACACATCTGTGTACTCGGTTAGTCAGAGTGCATACCTCCGTGATGAGGTACGTTGGCTGCGATTTAGACTCCACTGTTCAATGCAGCACTACGAGATAGCCGCCTCGTTGCTCGAGGAGATGCAGAACAACAAGCCTTGCACACAGCGTCTGCGAGAGTATGTTACGCTAGGGTCGGCATATATGAGTTTACAGCGTCAGTTGTATCACGCTGATGATACGTCGGGACTCATGCAGCCTCGTGTTTCGACGTTTCTTAACACATTTAGCGTGGTATCCTATGAGCTGGCAGGACTTCATTTATCGGTCTTCGTGTACGAGTTGATTCGGCTGATCATGGAGCACAACTATGCCATGGCTGACAAACGATTGGCAGCTCTGCGATCAAGGGTCTATCGTCAACGAGCCCATGGGAATCTTGAGGAGTTGCATATCTTCTTGCGAGTTATCGGCTACATTCTAGGTACATCTCATCGCTGTAAACGAGCCATGCCGCATCATCTCCTGGCAGAGTTTCATCAACGCATGATTGTGGTGCCATATGCACAGCAGGGCATGCTAGCCTACTCCGAGCTTGCATTCCGCTTGCTACGGTATCTCGGATACAGATAGATCGTTAATCCTAGGACTAGACGAGAGTGTAGTAGTCACTGCCATTGTCTGAGACAATGTGGACTACTCCTGCACGTACTAGTCGAACGAGAATCTGCGAGGCACGCCTGCGCGAAATATTCACGAGGCGAGCGAAGTCGTGAACTGTGGCGCGGCCATGCCGCTCTAGGTAGGTAAACAACCGCTGTTCACGATCCCCAATAGAAAGAGTAAGCGGGGGCGCATCAGGATGCTGCCCCCGTAACACTCTTGTCATCTCTTTGCTCGCGGTTATTGACTTATCGCCTTGTCGAATAAACACCTTTCGATGCGACTCGACATCTTCCGGTGCCGTGCTGTTGTATCTATGAGGGCACAACGGACTCTTAGGTACATGGACTACAACAACGTCCAAGAACTCGATTTCCACGACCTCGATATGGACAGCAAGCGGCGGCTCGATGGTGTGTAAAGCAATCTCAAGCAGGCCAATCTGCTCCTTTTCAGAGTCAACACCTTTAACTACCCCGTTGTCGTCAACACCCAGGAGTAGGATCCCTCCGGTAGTATTGGCGAATGCGATGATCTCGCGGGCGATTTTCTCACTCGTGGTAAACTTGCGTTTGAACTCAAGCGTAGAGGACTCCCCCTTCGCAATCAGCTCTCGTAATTCGTGACGTTTCACGATGATGCATGTCCTCTGTAAGCCCGTACCCT
>CANGZU010000118.1 GCA_947458785.1 Ignavibacteria bacterium | reverse complement strand
GTGAAGAGGCCACACGTGCGTGCTGCAGATTGGCAAGCAGGTGACTAATCATCCCGAAGGGTTCTTCGAGCATCGTGAACAGGGCCAGGCAGGCAAAGATGAGTGGAGCATCAAGCGTGCCACCCAAGGTTGTGTATGTATAGAAACCCGCAAATCCAACGAGCGTTGTTGCCGAGACAAAGATCACGTTGCTCAGAGCATCGGTTCGCACAATGCGGATGCGGGTTGCGATCTCTTGCTTGCGTACACCGTGGACTTCATCGGATACGGAGCGTTCCCATGCATGGTACTTGACCACGCGAATGCCCTGCAGGATCTGCGACATCAGTGTAACACGTGTATCGCGCAGTCCCATAATCTGATGATCGAGCTTCCGAAACCGGCGTGCCGCTACGATCGTAAGGGGTGAGATGATGAGTAGCATTGCCAGTGACGCCAGCGTGGCTACACCCAGATAGTGCCACAGCAGGCAAACAACGACAATTGTCTGCAGGGCCGAGTTCATAAACTCTGGGATAAAGAACATGGCCTCAGCCATGGCGTCGGTGTCGCTTGAGAGGTGATTCACAAGATCACCGGTCTGCATCATAGACCGCGCAGATCTGCGCAGACGCAACGTATGGTGCATCACACGGTTGTTGATGCCATTAACTACTGTTGCATAGCCGCGCAGCATCGTGAAGTAGATGTGCTGCTGCACTAGAGCGCCAACCATGCCTAAGAGTCCGAGCGAGAGAGCTGTAGCAAAGGCAGCTAGAGGCAGCGCCTGCCAGGTAAGGGCAAATGGTGTGTCACTTACGTTTGGGAGGAGTTCAAGGAGTCTATGCAGGAGCAACGGGGAAAGCGCTGCAAGCAACACCTTCGTGGTTACGAGCAGCCCTATACGTTTTGCAGGGGCGCCCGTTGCTTTGAAGACACCGAAGATGAATCGCCACGGGTGGGAGGCATCGATCTTCGAGAAGGCTTCAGGTGCGTTGCGTGGCTCGAGATAGCTGGGCAGGGAAGGGGCGTCGTCTGGCTGTAGTGGACGCGACTTGCCGACACGGATAATCGACCCGGCACTGTGAAACAGCAGATCCTTGAGCATCGGCCTATCCGCGCTCTGTTCTGTCGTAGAGTGGATTACCTGCATGTGCTTCTAGCGCGTTGAGCAGGTCTACCACCGAGTCGGAAACGATCATCATGGACTTGTGCTTCTCACGCACAAAGCCTGTTGCAGACATATGATCGATCAGCGAGAGCAGAGGGTCGAAGTACCCATCGACGTTCAGCAGACCAATTGGACGGTCATGCAGCTGAAGCTGCTTCCACGTGATGGCCTCGAAGAGTTCATCAAGTGTGCCATAGCCCCCTGGCAGAGCAAGCAGCATCGACGAATGGTCGATCATGAGTTGCTTGCGCCGATGCATTGATTCAACGATGGTAAGTTCAGAGCAATCCCGGTACATCACTTCGTCAACGGCAAGAAACGTCGGGATGATCCCATGAACGTAGCCACCTGATGCACGAACAGTGCTGGCGATGGAACCCATGATGCCGATGCTGCCACCGCCGTAGACAAGCCCCCAGTTGCGGCTTACGAGTTCATGGGCGACTTCTTCAGCAGCAGATGTATAAGCAGGATTCGACCCTGAGAGCGAACCGCAGTAGATACAGATGTTCATGATTTTGGGATGAAGAGTTGTTGCTTGAGTCCAAAACGCTTGACAACACTCTTGCGCAGGAAGGCTTCCATCTCATCGATGCTGTCTGTTACAAAGAACAGATCAAGATCCTCTGGACTAATTGTCTTGTTGTCGATCATCGTCTTGCGGATTTCATCCATCATGCCGCTATAGTACTCCTTACCCATGAGGACGACAGGGAAGTTGTGGATCTTCTTGGTCTGCATCAGTGTAATGGCTTCGAACAACTCATCGAGGGTGCCGAAGCCCCCTGGCATCACAACGAAGCCAAGGGAGTACTTCACGAGCATGACCTTGCGGACGAAGAAGTGCTCGAAGTTGATCATCACATCAAGCCATGGGTTGGCATGCTGCTCAAACGGGAGTTCGATGTTGAGTCCGATGCTCGTGCCGCCTGCTTCTTTCGCGCCGCGATTAGCAGCTTCCATGATGCCAGGGCCGCCCCCTGTCATCACGGTAAAGCCCATATCGGCTAGACGCGCACCAACGTCACGGGCCATCTGGTAAAACGGATGGTCTTCCTTGAAGCGGGCCGATCCAAAGACCGTGATGCATGGTCCGACAAAGTGTAGGATGCGGAAGCCGCGGATGAACTCAAGCACCACACGCATAACAAACGAGAACTCGCGCAGACGCGAGTGGGGTCCTTCAAGAAACTTCCGCTCTGATGTTTTCGGAGTATGGTTATTCGGCTGCTGTGATTCTCTCGACATTACTTCACGATAAATGTAAATATGAATGGTAGCATGGCTAGCGTTAACAGGCACAACACGATGCGCATGACATACTGCATTTGACGTTGCTGACGCTGCTCATCGGTAAGGTCCACATCGCTTGCTCTCAGACGGCCGATCCACTTGAAATTTTGCCATGCATACCACACGATGCTCATGGTGATGATGGATAGCAGGATGTGTTGCATAGGCTTAGAATCAGTGCAGAATGAATCGCTCGTTGCTTATTCGCAGACCACAAACGTACGACGAAGAGGGGGCTCGTTGGTTGTGTCGATGTTGATAACGTAGCTGCCCGGCGTGAGTTTTCCATCAGGTATGCGAAGTAGAAGAAGCTCATCGGCTGATTGATGTTCCCGTGGGAGCGTTAGCACTGCAGAACCGGTGATGTCGTAAATCGTTGTCACGACGTCGCGGGCAACACCAGAAGCAGCCACGCTGATAAGAGCACTCGAGCGCACGGGGTGCGGTATGATGGTTATCGGCGATCCTGTTGGTACTTCTACATCATTGTTCACCGACGTGATAGGGGGCTCAACAAACCGCAAGCCCGTGAACTTCCAGATGGTGCCATTGATGTCGGAGATCCACATTGTTTCGTCGCGAGTATCCAGTTCAACACCACGTGCATTGACGAGTCCACGCGTGGATTCGAGCGGGAGAGCATCAGTGATCTGCATCATCTTGCTTGCAGGAATTGGAATCTCGGAAATACTTGCATTCTGCAGTGCTCCGCCCCCTGGGGCAAAGCCAGTGCATACCTGCAGGAAGTTGCCGCGTCCGTCTGTTGTAAGGCCTCGTGGACCATACGTCTGCTGAAACGGGTTGTAGGCAGAGAATGTCTCTTGGCCATCCTGTGGACTCATACCCACGAAGAAGCGCTCGCCATCTCGCTCGCTTCCATAGAGTGTACCGTTCACAAGTTCGATGCCGATTCCATATCGGCGCGCAGCAGAAGGGAAGGTGCGTAGCAGGTTGCCGTTGGTATCGACCACCACAACCTGCGTCGATGCGCCGTCGCTGGAGTTCAGACGGTGGACGTAGATCTCGTTCTTGACTTTGTCATAGCATAGGTCTGTAAACAGGCTGTCTCCAGCATTCTTCATGACAACCGTCTTGATCGGCACAAGCGTTGTTGGATCGATCTTGTGCAGCGTTCCAGCACGGAAGTTCGTCGTCCAGAGCCCGCCCTTGCCGTCATAGGAGAGTCCGTACGGGATCCATCCCATGCCGCGCTGCGACTGGATGATCCCCTTGGCCAGACGTCCGATGGAGAAGGTCCGACTGCTCACAACAACCGACGAGGAAGACTGGCTCGTTACACGAATGATAGCTGTGCTTGTTGGTGCGTTGGGTACCTGCCATTGCAGTACACTCGATGTTACGTCACGAGCGATGGTGCGGAATGTCATTCCATTGTCGATGGAATACTCAACGGTCACTGGCGATGGAACACCTGTCCATGACAAGACGGTCTGTTGCATTCCGATGAGATGTTCTCCACCCACAGGCGATGTTACAAGGGGCTCGCTTGGACGCACCGATAGTAACGATGTTTCCCAGATGGAGCGTCCGTGCGTGGCTGCACGCACGTAGCCGAATGTTGGATCGATGCGCAGGTCAAGAACGGGGGAGCGGGGAAGCCCCTTGCCGTATGGCATCCAGGAGCCACCGGCATCGAAAGAAACAAACACACCTACATCAGTCCCGATAAAGACAATATTGTTGTCATCTGGATGCAGCTCAATTGAGTTTACTGGTAAATCTGGCATGCCAGACCAGCGTGGTTCCCACGTCTTACCCATGTCTGTTGTGCGCCACACCTGTGGCGTGCCATAGGTGGAGTAGGTTACCCAGGCAACGTTCTTGTTCTCGTTGTCGCATGCGATATCGGACACATAGAGCATACTAAGCTGATTGCCGCTCACTTCGGTCCACTTCATACCATAATCGGTTGTGACCCATACATCGCCCATTGCGCCGCCGGCCCAGATCACTTCTTCATCGGCTGGGGAGCAGGTGATTGCCGAGACGTTGCCGGCGAATTGTGGAGATGATGGAGCCCAGACGTCGCCCTTGCTATCGGTGAAGTATACGCGCTGACGTCCAGTCCAGAGGGCGCTTGCGTTGAACGGATCGATTGTCAAGGGGGCAACCCATTCGGCGGATTCGCTCGTATTGATACCCGTCATGATGCCGCGAGCAGATTGGGTGCCAAAATCAAGTCGTACAATCGAACCGTTGGGATTTGTGCAGTATACGATGTTGCCGTTAGAAGGGTCTACGAGCGTCACCATACCATCGCCGCCCCAGATGCGTTCCCAGTCAACGGTGCCCTCGTACACACCGAGTGTTCCGTTGTCCTGCGTGCCGCCGAACATGCGTTCACGTGCTGTGCGGTCTACATCAAACGCGTAGAACTGCGTTACCGCCAGGTTGTTGTTGATGTGCTTCCAGGTGACCCCTTTATCAGTGCTCTTGAGCATGCCGCCATCATTGCCGGCATACACAATGTTCTCATCAACCGGATCAAACGTCACACAGTGTTGATCTACGTGGGGCGCATTGCCTCCGTCGCCGTCGGCATAGCCATTAGTAACGTTTGCCCATGAAGAACCACCGTTGGTTGTCATCCACAGATCAATACCCCCAGCAATCACGTGATTGGCATCGCGCGGATTTACCGTCAATAGGTTATCGTAGAAGGCCTGACTGCTGCTCGGTGAGCAATCACCGGCAAAGAAGCAGCCCTGGGCGTCGCGGTAGAGGACAGCGTAGTTCTTTCCGCCATCTGTTGATCGGACGATAGCCGCGAGGCCATCGAGCTCAACAAGGGCGTAGATGATGTTCGGATTCGAAGGAGCAATCATCACGCTTGAGCGTCCAATTGTTCCATTGAGACCACTCATCTGTGGATTCCATGTTGTTCCGCCGTCAGTTGTCACTAATAAGCCGTCTTCTGGCACGGCAACAACCCAACGCTGCGGATCTGTTGGGTCCATGGACATATCGTAGGCCTGACCCTTTAACACGCGCGTCCATGTGAGCCCCTTATCGGTACTCTTCCACACACCGGCATCCGCGTTCATGGCAGAGGCCATCATCAAAGTTGGCTGCTTTGGATGGGTGAACACGCGCGAGAAGGAACCAACGGATGTAAGGCCAGCAACGGACCATGTTTGGCCGGCATCGGTAGACTTCATGAGTCCGGCCCCAAGGTAGATGCTTCCACCGCGCACCTGTTCGCCGGTGCCTGCATAGATAGTCTTAGGGTCTTCGGGATCCATGCACAAGGCACCCATCGCAATGGCGTTGGTGAAGTCCATCATCGGATTCCAGCTCTCACCGGCATCTGTTGATTTCCAAACGCCACCTGCAGCAGCAGCGATGTAGATGTTGGAGTTGTTGGTTGGGTCGACGACGATGTTTTTGATACG
>CANGZU010000117.1 GCA_947458785.1 Ignavibacteria bacterium | reverse complement strand
TCCCAAGGGTGTTGTGCTCATCCAGCAGTGTTTGTTCAGTGATTGCGCAGATATCGCCTCGTGGTTCAACATCACCGAAGAGACGCGCATGATGTGCGTCTTGCCTGTGCATCATGTTAACGGCTCACTTGTGACACATGCTACACCCTTCCTAGCTGGAGCATCGGTTGTACTGCATCGCAAGTTTTCGCCACGTACCTTTTTCCCATCAATTCTCGAGCATGGCGTCCATATTGTGAGCGTAGTGCCAACGCTTCTTGCCTTCTTGATTGACGCAGGCGCTGATGCTTCGAGCGTTCAAGCATCAGGTTTCCACAACATCATTTGCGGTGCTGGCCCCCTTACATGCGAACTCGCCGAGCGTTTCGAATCAACGTATGGGCTGCGCATTACCCATGGATATGGTCTGTCGGAGACAACCTGCTACACCTGCTTTCTGCCCACGGAACTTTCTGCTGAGAACCACAAGCATTGGATGCAGGATCATGGATTCCCGTCTATTGGTGTTGCGATCCCGTCCAACGAGATGTCGATTCACGACCCCAATGGCAACGAAATGCAGGATGGCGAGCGCGGCGAGATCGTGATTCGGGGAACGAACATCATGCGTGGATACGATGCTAATCCAAAGGCCAACGAGGACGCGTTTACGCATGGGTGGTTTCGATCAGGCGACGAAGGATTCCGCATCTACGACGAGCAATGGGGGTTCTTCTATTTCATCACCGGCCGACTCAAGGAACTCATCATTCGAGGGGGCGTTAACCTTGCCCCGCTCGAGATCGACGAAGTCATCAACCGAGCCCCTGGAGTGCAATCCGGCATCTGTGTCGGATTTGAGAATAACATGTACGGCGAAGAGGTTGGAGCACTTGTTATCAAGTCTCACGACAATACGAGCCAGGAAGACATCTTGGCATTTTGTCAGCAACACCTGCCTTACTCCAAGGCACCAAAGGTGGTTCTGTTCGCCGACCAGCTTCCTGTTACGTCGACTGGCAAGTATCAACGCAACAAGGTCAAACACCTTTTTGCAGCGTGGAAAGACTCGCAGTTCCGCAAAGCATAGTTGCAGAAAGCGCAGTTACAGCTCTATGTCCTTGAGCTTCAGCCCTGTGCGTGGCATGTAGAAATAGGTACGGGCCATGTCAAGGCTCCGCGGCTGCGCGCGGTAAGGCGAGAATGTATAGGCAATGATCCAGCCGTTCTTGACGCATCGGAGCACCTGCGTCGGGTTCTCGATGCTCGGATTCGTATAGGCAAGCTCGTCGATCATATCCTGCGTAAGATCCATGGTGTCGGAACTGGTGAACATGTGGAACACGTACTGCCGAGTCTTGGTCACATCGAGCGCGCTTGAGTCCATCGACGATCGAACGTAATTGGCAGATATCTCACGAACATTGACCGAGTCGTAATCGGCAACCCGTATGAAGTAGACGGCTGTTACGACGCTGTCCTTCGTCCGTACCATTCTGTCGATCTCCTCGGCGTAGGCATTTGCCCGGAAGTACCGCAAGCCGACATAGGCGGCTGCTACACCCAGACCAAGGACCACAATGACGCCGATAAAGATCTTTGAACTACGGTTTAGACGCTCGGGCATGGACGTATCGATCGATCAGTGAAGGAAGCTCGACATGTTGATATGCTGGCCCAGCCAGTTCATTGCAAGCATTGTAAGTGCAAAACTACAGGGGATGCTGATATTATCATCCAGTTTAAGACGTATGGATGCGGCCTCAACAACTCCACACACAAGACTGGCAACCACACCCGAGACCAGAAACCACTGGCCAGCGTCGAAGATCGTCTGGTAGACGGCTGTTACGCCAATAGCTGTTAGAACAAAGAAGGTCGTCCCAACGAGAGTCTTATCGAAAAATCGACGCTTGCCGAATCTTCTCCCAATCAGGGCCGCCGCCGTATCGCTGACAATCAGCACCGTAAATGCAGTTGTGCTGATGACTTTGGGAAACAGCAGAAATGTAAGAGTCGCAGCAATCAGCACCCACGAAGCGCCCGTAAGCCGAAAAACCTCGGCAGTGACCTCGTGTGGACGCAGCATCTTGCCAACAAGCCGGTGCATAATCCGTCGGGTCGTGGGATGATAATGCATCAGTATGTCGATCAGCAGTGACGTTAACGTCATGCCCACAAGGATCCCGATGCCCGTCCAGTGCTCCATCTGCATGTACACAATAGGTATCAAGAGCGACGAAAGATGAATCCCTTTCCGCGCAAGCTCACTTGTGTACGATATTTGCTCTGACATGAACCAACTTCCTCTTGCCCTTCGGGCGTGTGCCAAAATCAACGTCGGCCTTGACGTGCTTCGAAAACGACCAGACGGTTTTCACGACATCCAATCGATCTTCGTTGCGATCGACTTGCACGATGCGCTCGTGTTCGAACCGCAACCGCACCTCGAGGTTGTGTGCATCCCGGCTGTTACCGATTCCCCAGACGACAACATCGTCGTCAAGGCAGCTAATGCCTATGCAAGGGCATTCCCCAACGACAACCTGAGCGCAAAGATAACCGTCACGAAGACCATACCAACGGGCGGTGGCTTGGGAGGGGGCTCTTCAGATGCCGCATCCACCTTGATTGGCTTGGCATTGATCAACGGTCGATCCTACGACGACGAACTTCTCGCGTCTCTTCAGCCCCTTGCCGAGATGTTGGGGTCGGACGTACCGTTCTTTCTTAACTATGGTGTGGCACATGTTTCGGGTCGCGGCGAGACGATACAACCACTCAAAACAAACATGCCCTGGACCGTGCTACTGATCTGTCCCGGAATCCACGTCAACACTGCACACGCGTATTCCACATTGGGGATAACTGGAGATCGACAAGGAATCGACCTTGTTAAAGCATGGACGTATGCTGTTACAAACAATGCAGTTGCATCGTCTGATTTCATCAATGAATTCGAACGGGCAGTCTTTGTTCAACATCCTATTCTTGCAACACTTAAAGATGCTCTGTATGAAAACGGGGCCGTGTATGCCTCGATGAGTGGTAGCGGCTCGACAATGTTTGGGTTATTCACAGATGTGGAAAAGGCCGTGGAGGCACAACAGGCCTTCGCTGGACTCTCCACCTATATTTGCTCGCCCGTGAACGAACCATTCAGAACAGCATGAACATCCTCCTCGTTGCAGCAGAAACAAGTCCCTATGCCAAGGTTGGCGGGCTGGCAGACATGGCCTCGGCGCTTCCCAAAGCATGGTCGCAGGCAGGGCACGACGTGCGAGTCATCCTCCCACTCTACGGAACCATCGATAAAGAACGCTATTCGGTGCAGAAACTGGACATGTTGGTAGCGGTGCCCTTTGGCAGTTGGACGGAGTATGCCGAGGTATGGCACGGCAAGCTTCCAGACAGCTCGGTTGATGTGTATTTCCTTCGATCGTCCGATTACTTTGACCGGCCGGGCATATATGGATATCACGAGGGCTTCGAGGACAACGACCGCCGGTTCATCTTTCTGAGCAAAGCATCGTTCGAAGTGGCTAAAGCACTCAACTTCAAGCCCGACGTGGTCCACGCACACGACTACCACACAGCCGTGTGCATGCCCCTTTTGAAGGTCACGTACCAGCACGACCCCTTCTTTGCTCACACTGCTGGGGTGTTCACCATCCACAACATGGCCTTTCAGGGTCATTTTGATCCACTCCGTGCCATGGAGTTCTGCGGCTTTGAGCCATCAGACTTCTACACAGGGTGCTGGTACGAGCACGACGGGTGCTTCAATGCGATGAAGGCCGGAATCATGTTTGCAGATAAGGTCACAACGGTTAGCCCCACCTATGCGCAGGAGATTCGCTGGACTCCCGAAGGCAAGGGCATGCAGGGGGCGCTTCAGCAACGCTCAGCAGATGTGCTCGGGATCTTGAACGGGATCGACACACGGGAATGGGATCCAGCAACAGACAAGCAGATTGCCCTTACGTATTCAGCAGACGCGCTACAGCGCAAACTTGCCAATAAGTTAGCGCTCTTACGTGAAGTAGGGTTTCATGACAATGATCAGAACGACGACGTACCGCTCGTTGGTATGGTAACGCGCCTAACTGAGCAAAAGGGACTTTCGATTCTCCAGCATGCTATCCCGCAGCACCTACGCGATGGATCCATGAGGCTCGTCGTCCTGGGCTCTGGCGAGCATCAAGCCGAGTCGTTCCTGCATGACGTAGAGCACCAATTCCCCCACCTCGTTCGGTTTATACGTGGATACAATGAGCCCCTTTCACACCGGATTCAAGCTGGGTGTGACTTCTACCTTATGCCCTCACTGTTCGAGCCATGTGGTCTTACCCAGATGTTTGCGCTGCGCTATGGCACGGTACCAATTGTACGCGGCATAGGCGGGCTAGCAGATACCATCGAAGAGTATGACCCAATTACGTTCAGCGGAACTGGTGTGCAGTTTTACGCATACCACGCAGAGGAGCTGTCTACTGCCATCTGGAGGGGTCTGCGACTGTTCAAACAAGAACCGCACTGGACACACGTGCGGAGCAATGCTATGAACGTCGATTATTCGATCGTCCATACGGCCGAGCATTACCTCGAGGCATTCGCTTGGGCTCTGGAGAAGGTTCGTTAACCTCATCAATTCGCTCCCAGCTTGCTACGATCTCCATGCCGAATGTACCCGGAAAGAGGTCTAGTGGCGTGATTCGCTCGAGCTGATATCCGGCCGATTTCCATTCTCTTATACTGCGCGGCAGTTCGTCGGGTCCGCAAAAGACCTGCACCACCCTGTGTGGCTGGATTGTCTTTGCTACCTCGCGAATGAATCCCTGCGGCGTACCGCTGCGCGGTGGGTCCAAGATGACAACCGAGGGTGCAGCCAGTGATTGTGGACGCAAAGCCTTATTGCAGGTCTTCCACATCGCTGTAACGTCGTCGGCATCTCGAAACACCTGACGAATCGCCGTCACATGTCCACCCGCACGCTTGACATTATATCGAGCATTATCCACGGTGGTCTCATCGGCATCAACAGCAACAACCTGTCGAACCTTGCCAGAGAGTGCTGCACCAAACAAGCCGTAGCCAGAATAGAGATCATACAGCACATCATCGGCTGTCACGCCTGCGTGCTGCGAAACAACATCCACCAGCTGCGACATCATCGCCAGATTGATCTGTGAAAACGAGAACACGCCCACCTGGTAAGTAATGTCATCAATGATCTGACGCCAGGCAGCATGACCAAAAAGCTTTTTAGCATTGACACCAGTTGCGGGACGTTCGAGTTCAAGGTAGAACCTGCTGCCCTTGGGATCGTGGTACATCCATGCATGTTGCACCTCTGGAATCGAGGTTTGAACCTGTTCACAGACCTTACGAATGGTCCGCACGATGTATGCATCCATGCCCTTGACATTGACGATCACCACAAACTCATCATATGTTCCGCGAATGATGACGTGGTTGATGATCTCCTTAACCTGCGGATGAATCTCCTGGAGCAGCGACTCAAGCAGCGTATAGATCCGGGCATGATGAGGGGGCTCGAGCAGGCTGGCCTGCCCAGGATTGTTCCCATCGCCGTGGGTCAGCTGGAGATGTCCCCGGTTGATCGAAATTCTGCGTCGTGAGGTTGTTCGGTAGGACCTGGCCGATGGTGCCTGAACAATGGCATCCACAGGTGCCCCGTCAAGTCGAAGGCTCTCAAAAAAGGCCTTTAGACCGCTCCGCTTAACGGTGAGCTCTTTTGAATACGGCAGGTGTGCAAACGGCTCGACGGCGCCGCCGAGCTCAATGCGAGCCATACGGGCCGCATCACGAAATCTTGTGTCAAGTGTAATCACTGGGCAAAGATACGCCCCCTGCCAGTGCCAGCGCGGAAAT
>CANGZU010000116.1 GCA_947458785.1 Ignavibacteria bacterium | reverse complement strand
TTCATGCGTTCTAACCACTTATCGCTAACCCAGAGAAATGCACTGCCCTTGGGCGTGCACATCCACTTGTGGCAGTTAGCCGTATAGATATCGCAGCCGAGCGCCGAAAGATCCAGTGGTATGTGTCCAGGAGAATGCGATCCATCAACGATCGTGATGATGCCGAGCTCCCGTGCACGCGCACACAACTCCTCTACCGGCAACCGAACAGCCGTAGGTGATGTAATGTGGCTTATGAAGAGCACCTTTGTGCGCTCTGTGACATTGGACCAAATGATCTCGACAAGATCTTCCGGACGTGGCACAGGAATAGGTATGTGCGGCTGCACATACACAGCCCCCTTGCTAACGGCGTGCGCGCGCCATGCACGATTACACGCTCCGTATTCATGATCGTTCGAGAGGATCTCATCGCCTGGTTGCAATAGATCAGCAACGGCATGCGCAGCTACATTCACGCCATACGTCGAGTTCGTAACAAATGCTATGTTCTCTGCCTTTGCGCCTATGTAAGCAGCGAGCGATTGTCTCGCGCTGCGCATCTCATGCATGAGTTCACGGAAGTACAACACCGGCTGCGATTCGAGACGCTCGATCCATCTGCGCTGCTCATTGAGCAGCTCAATCGGACACGCTCCGAACGAGCCATGATTGAGAAACGTAATGTCGCTGCGGAGCAGAAAATCACTGCGCGTAATCACGGGCTTTCCTTAGTCTCGGATGATCATCTTCACCGATCGATTAGCTATACGTTCCATCGGTGTTGTGTTCTCGGTAGCTATAGACTGGTACGTTGCGGTGATGATGCGATCTTTAGGGATGCCCAATGAGACAAGACGTTCAATCGCTGTTGCTGCCCGGCGCTCTGCCAGGACAGCATTCGATGCATCTGTCCCAAGATGATCTGTTGTTGCGATAATCTCAACACGTTTGCCGTTAGCAATTGCATCCTTGATAGCAGAGAACGCGCGTTCGTTGAAGCTCGTGATTACTGCCCCGTTGAAATCAAAATAGCACAGCGTCGAAGAGGCATTACCGCTTGGTTGTCCAGCAGGCAAGAGTCGGACAGTTACACGCGGATCAATGTTCGTGTAGGACACCTGCTCTTGAGAGCTTGTCGTAGTGGCTTCAAATGCGACCTGTCCACGAATGACTGCATACTCGCCCCGTTGCATAAGCTGCAGCGCCGTCGAGTCCACCACCACTGTGTAGGTTGGTGCATTGCCCTCTACACGCAAGATCCGTCCGGCAATGTTTGCTGTGAGATTCGACGAACAACTCGTATCACAGGTAACAAGATGTCCCACAGGAATCCGAAGAGGGGTAACCGTTTCGATACTGTCTTTGGTTCGCTCCACGCGGAAGATCTGTGGAGTCCCGTTCACAAGGAATTGAACACTACGATGTTCTTCAGCGAGCTCCGGATACTCAGGTGCGGTCTGTATCACAAGTCGTCGTTCAAGTTGTTCCGTCGGCAGGCCCAACAACCGTGTCACGTACGAAACGCGCTCACGAGCCACAGCCTGATCTTCGTCGAATGCGGCAGATCCTACAAGCGTAAGCTTTGCCTCGGGATGTTGCCTCATGTATTCACTGATCGCAGATGCAACTACCTGCTGCAGCTGCGACTGTGTCTTCGTAGTACCAACTACCTCCGTACTGTTCTTTGCAAAAAACATCACAGGTGCGGCATCAACGTACTCTCTCGTTATGGCAACATTGCGCACAACAGATAGCTGCGCTGGCGTCATTTGCGGCACCATGAGCTTTGACGACAACACGGGTACACGAGCAGGTTGCTCGACAGGAGGTGGTGGCGGTGGTGGTGGTGGCGCAATAACAGGCTTTGGAACCCGATAGTGAAAGTTCACACCAACACGAAACGACGTTACTCCCCACGATACCGCAGATGTTAGATCTGTGAGCCCAATCAATGTCTCCACTCGGGGCTCGATTGCACGCTGCGCATCTAATTCGTGTATGTACCCAATGCCGAGCACCGCAGCGATAAAGGGGCTTGCCGGACTCGGTATCTCTCCGTTGGCAATTCCACGTGATCGGCTTCCCGTCTCGTATGTGTAAGCAGGATCCGTAGGCTCGACGAGTTCTTCTTTCTGGTTGAATGTTGTGCTGACAGGAAACCCTGCAAACAAACCAATCGACGTCGAGAATTGTGTTCCTGCAACCCGTTGCAGTTGGAAATATGGCTCAATGCCGACCGTTGTAAATGTTGCATCAATTGTGTGACGCGCCAGACCACGCACTACATCAGACCCATTGATTACCATTCCGATTTCTTCATCGTCGGTAAGTACACCCGAAAGACCAGCAGCACTCAGACGAGCACCATAGGTGTACGGCATTCCAAAGAGCTCAGATTCTGGCAAGTATGCCAGATGCAATGAATACCCAAGATGGAATCCACTGCCCGAGGTGTACTCTGGACAGCATGCCGGGAAACTCGAAAGCTGACGAAAGTTCGCCGAATACTGATTGATACCAGCGGCGATACCTCCACCAACACTCATGCGTGTTAGTGTAGTGTCAGATGCTTGAATGCAGCTACCACCAAGTGACAGCAATGCTGCAAGAAGGAAGTGCCTCATGGACGCACCACCACGACTGACTGCGCATGATTCGATGTTGCCGTATTGAGGATCAGTGTGTACACGCCCGGAACAAATCCGCGTACATCGAGGTACGCTGTTGTTTGACCAGCTGCAACGGCAATGTCGAGCGATGATATGGTTGTGCCTTGAGCATCCACAATCCGAAGAGTTGCAGGCGCTGCTCGTTCACTTGCCACAGACACCGTTAGGTTATCGGATGCTGGCACGGGGCTCATAGACCGAATCACCGGCCCCTTTTCGATAAGTACATGCCGATTAGGATTCGGATTCGCAATGCGCAAGAGCCCACGCTTATACGTCGTGGAAACTGCAGCACCGAACGCTGATCCAGCTGTATCAAACGTTACATACGATGAATCAAACTCCGCGATGCCCGCCCTGCCGATAACATACGCGACAACATTCTCGCGGTTCTTGTACGGCGCGTTCATACGAACAGTAATTGTGCGCACATCTCCATCAACAGCTTGTGATACAACTTGCCCCTCGCCCCCTTCCACGCGAACAGAGTCGGCATAGAAATGACGTTGATACACTTGCATTTTCACTTCGAGTGGACGCATTCCCTTGTATTGCACGTTCTCAGAAATATTCGCAACTATTGGCAACTCGGCTGTAAGGCGTGGATCTACGCGAACATCCTGCATGAACACAGTAGCCGTGCCCTGATAGGAAACAAGCCGTACGCTTGTTGTAGCTGCACACGGCGTAACCTCGAACGAGAGCTCGTCATTGCCGGAGATCATGCCGCCTGTGTGACGAATTGCGATCGTGATCGAATCCGCTGGTGGTATGATAACAGGAAACACCGCAGTTGTTGTGAACGGGGCTCCTGCCGAAAACGCAGCAGATGTGAGCGTGATTGGATTGGCTGTGCGGTTGGCAAGCGTTACAGTGCGTTCTGAGATCTCAGGGATAAAGGCCAGCGTTGGATGCGAGATGTCGATATCTGCACCTGCGCCACGCCCGAATACTCGTACATATCGCACGACAGCATTTTGTCCTGCGTAACGAATGACAACCTGGTCGGTATCATGTCCGCGCTGCATTGGAACGAACAATATCTCAACACTCATACTCTCGCCCGGCTGCAGCGTGTCGCCCGGCGAATACCCTCGCACGCGGAACTGCGAAAAGAGCCCCTTGCGCATTGAGATGCCGTCTATGACTACTGGTATAGGATCATCATTGCGGATGATGGCAAACGTCTTTCTTGCAGTATCACGAACGCATACATCACCGAAGTCCGTCATATCACCAAACGTCGTGAGGGTGCGATCGATAGATCGTATCACGATCGGGACGCGGAACGTACGCTCACAAGCTGCGAGTTCGAGGGTGTCGACAAGATTGCCTGTGTCCTTGGGAACCGCACGGAATTGAACGCGCAGGCATTCTCCCGGACGAACAGTGTCACGCTGAATCGTATCGCGCAGGGCCAGCCATGAACCAACCTGCAGCTCCCCGCGGTCAAAGACAACTGGCACGACACCTGTGTTACAGATTGAGCCTCCGATCAACGTATCAACCGTTGCGCCGATATAGTGCACACCGAATGACAACTGCGGTGTGGCCACATCGAGTGGAACAATTCTAAAGGTTGCATCAGACTCATCGGATTCCGGTGTAATGATGCGGCGAAGCAAAAGATTGTCGCGTGTGTCTTCAGAGCACGACGCAAGCGTTGAACCATCAGCCCCATACTCGACATCTGTCATGAGCTGACTGTGCCCTGGCATTCCTGGTATCGGACCAAGGATCTGGCGGTTAACAACATCGTATTGACGAATCTGCGGCTGGCCAGCAAATCCCATTGTAACGTAGGTCTCACTCGGATTGATTGTTATGCCAACAACGTTTGAACCTTCGCGGTAGATCACACGAATCAGAGAATTGGTCTGCGTGTCGTAAACAAGTGTACGTTGCTCCTGAGGAGAGTTGCCTCTCCCCTCATTTGCATCACCAGCAAGTGCGATCAGTCTGTTCGTGCGGGACACAGAAAGGTCACGAATCACCGGACCGCCGATGTTCGGCAGATTAGCCTTGAATCGATAAATCTCCTTGCCGGCAGATGGATCAAATCGCACTACATCGCCATTGATCAACGAGAGTACAAGTACACCATCAGCTGCTCGTGCGGCTGATGAAGGGGCTTCAAAGACAACCTCACTTTGCTCGGCGAGAGTTATGCCATTGTACACGCGGAGACGCGCACTCATCAGTCCGGCAACATAGATAGTTGATGCTGCACTATCGGCGATGATCTCTCCTGCATTCGAATGACTAACATCAACGCGTGCAACTGGCACAGCCGTACCTGGATTGAATCGTATCAGCAAGTCTCGTGAGGGGGCTGGCCGGTCTACAATAGCAGCAATGCTCCTCGTGTTGCCGAGATAGGCAAGACGTGAAACCTTGGTTGATCCGGGGATGACGCCTTCAGCAACGTATGACGAGACCTTCGTGGATGTTGCCACGTCCCATTCAACGACAATTCCATTTTGATGCGCGACCGCCAAGTAGCGTCCGTTTGCACTGAACGCAAGATTCGTGGCAGGAGAAGACTCACCATTGAGCCATCGCGCACCCGAGGCGCCTTGTTTCTGATAGACACGAATCTTCGCGTTGTCGGTGTATTCAACGGGCACTTGCCAGATAATGGATGAGTCTATTGTAGAATCAATGAACTTCCATGACCGTCCATTGTCTATCGAGTACTCAACGTGCGAGTGAAAGCCCTGAATTGCCCCCTTCCATCTGATGGGGACATTCTGACAGGCAGCAAGATTCTCTCCACCATTGGGAGTGATGACCTGCAGAATGGTCGTGGGCTTGTAGGTAGGCGTGTTGGCAAACAGCATCACTTCGTGACGCATTCCGCCTTCGTAGACGATCGTAAGAACGTCGCTAATCGGCTCGGTCGTGCTGGCATTGCAATACAAATCGAAGCGATAATCCGTACCTGCATCAACAGAGACTGGCGGTGCTTTTGCACCGTAGGTACCCTTCCAGACAATCCTGAAGTTCGAGGACGATGTGCGAAGCGTGTCGATTGTCAACCGGCGCTCATTGCCTTGAGCATCAACTGTCGAAGCAAAGGTGCGCAGATTCAGTTTGCGCATAACTTCTACGCCTGGTGTAACATCACCAAGGTCAAGGTAGAGCGGTACGCGCCGAAACAAACTATCGACAACAAAGACTGAACCACCGCGCGTAGCCGTAAATCCATCCCATACAATCGGCAGCGTCCCTACGTCGCCGTTTCGGACAGCAAG
>CANGZU010000115.1 GCA_947458785.1 Ignavibacteria bacterium | reverse complement strand
TGTGCGACGCATATACACGGTGCGTGTGCGTGTTGCTACTGGCAGCGTAGCAGTAGCATCTACATGACGTCCATCGTGTGCGCTTACATGCAGCGTAGATGTGATCGCGCGCTGCTCTGCACCACCCACGATAGGGCAGGCCGAACTATCGAATGTGTACTGAGGCAAGGGGCTCGCACTACCCCGCAGTTCAACGAGTGATGTTGTCGATGAGCACACTGTCTCAAGCATCCAATCATGATCTGTTGAATCGCTGATGATGCGAGGCAGCGCTATGACAGCCGGACGTACAATTGATAGCAGTGTATCAGAGATCACGACGGGGTCGAGCACTTCAGCAATGGTTGACTCAAGTTCTACACGTCTGTTCTCTTCATGTCCATCTGCACGATCTCTCTCGTCCGACATGGTTGTGCTGGCAGCAGTTGGTGATAGCACGCCCGACATGACGACGAGTCGTGATGTGTCAATCAGCCAGACATCGCGTAGGTAGTTGCGGACGGCAACAGCACGCTGATATGACAGCGTTGTGTTGTTGCGTTCAACACCCTGGTTATCACAATACCCCTTGATGGACAACGTAGCATCCGGATAGTCGGTGCGCATTCTACGTCCAACAATGTTGAGCAGGTTGTAATACAACTCCAGCGTTGCTTTTGTGTCAGATGCTGAAGATGTATCGGCTAGCACAACACTGGTTGATGGGCGATACGTAAGCGCACTGCCCCTGGTAATCTGGTTATACCGCGCATCAATAGCTGCTGATCCGCGAGAGAAGAAGATGAACGGGAGTAACGAGTAAACACGTGTGCCGAGAGCCTGTGTGACATTGATAACAGCTGTATCGGCAAATGATCCGGCAGCATCTTGCGCCTTGAGCTTTAGATCGGCTGCCAACATGCGGTGTCGAACCGTTGGAGGGGGCGGCGTTACGATTACCGGCGCACTCTTGAACATGACAGATACATCCAGACGAAGAAGCCCGTATGAAAGCCCCTTGCCTGATTCGCTCACAATGCTGGTGAGTGGTAGCTCGGCAGATAAACGTGTGCGGACGTCGTAGCGCTCGGATTGAAGAGGTGTGATGCCAACGCCAGCACTGAAGGTGATCCATGGTTTGAGACGATCAGCAACAGATTCGGAATACACCAAGCGAGTGCTCGTGCGTGTGTCTTCGAACACTGCACTTGTGGGGGACAAAAGCTGCTCGCGTTGTTCAAGGTTGCCACTTAGGAAGTAGTTCGCGCTGAGGCCTCCGAAGAGATGTGGTCTCGACGACATGTGGTTGCTGAGTAACCATGAGCCGAGCAATCTGCCTTCAAGACTGAGTGATGACAGTGCAACGCGCGTTTCACTCTCAGCTCGAACGACCTTGGCGTTGTCATCTGTGCCGTCGAGCGCATATCCCACAAAGCTGGACGAAGCAAGAGAGGATGAAGCTGTGGTAACTCCTAGTGCACCTTCAATAGCAACGTTGTTGCCGATCCACCGTGTGTACTCGCCCATGATGCTTCCAGCCCATCCTTGTGTTGGCGTTAAGAGGTCGCAACAGGTTGGTATGCCGGGAAATGCAGAGAGGGTAGATGTTGGATTGAGATAGCGTCCGGAAACGCCGATGCTGAACGGAAAGATGCGTACCTGTGTCACATCGGCATTTGTGACCGCAGGACGATGGGTTGTGTCTATCTGACCCAATGCTGCGCTATATGCAGCCGCAAAGAGAAGGGAGAACAATCGCATCGTGCAGGGTGCCTTGCTCATTGCGTAATCATCACACTATGAACAGACACGTTCGCACCGTTACGCACGGAGAGTATGTATGCGCCCGGGGCGACACTGGTATCGATGACGAGCTCGATTTGATGTGTTTGCAACGGTGCTGCTGGGGTAATCTGACGTGACCATACGCGTATGCCTTGGACAGAGACAAGTTCTACGTCGAATGGCTCGCTGTTACTCAGGCGCAGGCTGGCTGTAAATGCACCGTTGTTTGGATTTGGACGCACACCAGCGATCGTAACAGAATTGAAGACCAGCACGCGACGCGTATTCGTGGGGTTGAGACAGAGAGAGTCAAGTGTCAGTGAGCCATCAACTCCATTGCCAATGATTGTGTCGCACGGCCAGATAACACTGATGCTATCCAGTGCAAGTGTTGTCTGCGCTGGCGAGCCAACAAGGGCCTTGCCGTGGATACGCGTTAGAACATCACGAGCCCCGAGGGGGCTTGTTGGCACAATGCGGAATCGAACGCGACGATAACGATCGTTACCGATGGTAACAACCTTTGAGGTCAAGAGCGAGCCATTCTCTGCAGAAGGGAACGGGTCGTACAGTGCTTCATGATACTGCAACGTGAATTCAACTGCATCGGGTATGCAGCCTGTGATGGCCTGTGTGGCAGAAGCTTCGATCTCAATTGGAACATCTTCACGTCTTGGATCTGCCATGATTGATGCAGCCTGCAGTTCTACCGAGCCCCCTGACTGTGGAGGACCAAGTGTTAATGCCATGCTTGATGTACAGCCGTTGGCGTCGACAATGCGGATCGCATAGGTTGTGGTATAGCGTGGGCGCACACGTGCAGACAATGATGCTGTGTCGAGAAGTGACACTGTCCCCGAAGGGGCGTCCGCAGAGCTCTCTGTCCATGAGAATCGATAGGAACCATCAGGGAATGGAGTGCCGCCAGACACGATAGCCGTGATCGTGCGCTCGCTGCAAAGACATGTGCTGTCGCTTTCCTTCAGCACAACAACTGGACGTGGCACGATGTCGATGAACATTGAGTCACGCCGCGTGCATCCATTTGCATCAACTGTGGTGCATCGCAGCCATCCAGATTGCGTGAATGACGACAAGGCAGAGCCGGGGATGTTGGATACAGAATCAGAACGCGAATCGATTGTGGCACTGTTCGGAAGCTGCCATCTGTGATTGTACGGCGGAGCACCATTCCATACCGTTAGCCCCGTTCCGGAGGGTTGCTCGCCTTCGCACACACGCAGGGTTTGAGCATCGAATCGAAGCTGTATCGAATCACGCACCGTTACAACGACGGTATCGCTGACAGTTGTGCCATTGCCGTTGTCGTCGGTTGCTGTAAGAATGAACGTGGTCGTTGATCGAGGACGCAATATGGCGTTCCATGGCTCTGATGCATCAGGGATGATGCAGTCTGCACGGGGCTCCCACGAATACACAATCGGGTCGCGTCCACACCATGCAGGATCTCCGCGGCGCAGGTCGATCGCCATTGCGTCGGAAGGACAGATCACTGTATCAAGGCCTGCAGAAACACTTCCTCTGTCGCGAACACACAACTGCACCGTGTCTGTTGCGACACATCCAATCGAGTCTGTGGCAACAACGATGATCTGTGTCGTGCGCGGCAGCTGCAATGCAAGGTTCTGCTGCGTTGACGTCCAGTTAGTCCCAATGTCAGGCGTTGATGTCCACCGATATGTGACCGGCTGCCTGCCCCCTTGCACTATTGCCTGCATGAGGGCCGTATCAGATGGACACAGCGTATCAGTCTCACAAGTGCTGGCAGAGACGATACTGACAGCAAAACCTGGCGAGGCTACGAGTCTTGTAGAAGCAACCGACGCGCATCCATAACGAGACGTCGCAATCAGCTGCAGGGAAGAGCCGGCGTTTGAATCAAGCGCAACAACGTACGGATCGCGAATGGTAGAATCGTTTACCATCCTGCCTGGTGTCCACTGATATGTCATCCCAGCTGTATCGCCCAGGACCTTTGGATCGAGTTTGATCTGCCCTGCCGATGAGCACGTTGTATGGGTTGGCTGTAGAGCAATCGATGGACATCTCTCGACCTGAATGACGACAGTGTCCTTTGAGACACGCTGCGCTGCATCAGTTACGGTGAGGATGTACTGGGTAGTTACATCAGGTTTGGCCGTTGTGCGAGCTGATGTTAACGAAACAGGATTGCTAAGTCCTAGCTTGGGTGACCACGAATATTGGAACGGCGGTGTACCGCATTGCGCGTTTGCACCAATCGACGTGCCCAATGTGTCGCGGCAGATACAGAGTATCTTATCGGGTCCGGCATTCGCATCAGGTACAGACCGAAGCTGTATTGCGAACTCAAACTCTGCAGAGCAGCCAACGGGCGATCGCGAGTCCGTTACGGTCAGAACATAGGTTGTGGACACACCGGGTCGCACCTGCGTGATGCGCGTATCTGTTGGACCTACGATCGAGTTCATGTCGCCGCTCTTTACGCGCCATACATACCGATACGGTGCAACGCCTCCTGAGATGGACAGCTTGTCGCCGATCTGTACCGGAGGATCATTAGCACCCAGACAACTGATGCGTGATGCTGTATCGACACCGGTGATCTTCGGTAGTTCGTAGGCAACCACGACAACGTTCTTCTGACTCTTACAGCCGTACTTGTTCGTTGCCTCGATTGTATAGGTGTACGACCCTGCTGAATCGATGAGAACCCGGATGTTTGGCAGCGACGGGTTGGTCTGGATGGTTGTCTTCGCAGCACCGATACCAGTCCATAGTGTCGTAAACGCTGCCGTATCCGACGACGTGCTTGTAATGGTGGTTGTAGATCCTGCACAAAGTCGCAGCGTGTCCGGTACAGTGATCCTTGGGGCTGCGATAACATAGACCGTGACGATACTCTCTACCGGACATCCATTCGTGTCGGTTGCTACCACACGATATCGGTAGCGTCCTGCAGTGTTGTGTGTAGCTGTAGCGATGCGCTGATTGGTGTCGCGCAGATCAGATACAAACGCTGAATCGCGCATCCACTTGTACGTGATAATGCCTGCCCCTTGAGGTTCAGAAGCGATAAGACGAACAGCTTGTCCGACGCATACAGGGTTTGGTTCGACAATAGCGCTGAGTGTAAATGCAGCTTTGATCTCGACCGTTGTGAACGCTGTATCAGTGATGCAGCCATTGCGAGTAGCAATTAACCTAACGCGATAAGTCCCTGCTCGTGGAAAGGTCTTTTGCGTAGACTGTCCAGTAGCCTGCGAGCTATCATGCTCGAAGAACCAACTCCATCCTGTAATGTCCGCTGAGTCCTTACTGCTGCCAACGAAGGTAAGGGGCTTACCAGGACAAAACGGTGGTGTCTTAACACCGATCGATGTACGCAGATTATTGAACTGCGATCCAGCAAGGAACCCATAGGAATCAAACGACGTCATGCCGTACATAACACCGATCACCCCTTTGCCTTGTGAAGCATCCACACTGTGAATACCCTCGGGCACGCGCACCGTTATGCACTGCACCTGAGGCGTGGCATCGATTGTGCTGTAGACAACAGGTAGTGTCGCACGACCCTGGATAGTGGTCAGCGAGAGCCCATCAATCGTTACGTTACCAAGTTCGGCTTTGTCACCGATCAGCGCAACGTAGAGATTGTTCCTCCAGCCATCTTGTACAAAGGTGCTTGTGGAGGTAGGCGGAACAAACGAGTTAAAGACAAAGCGATCAATGCGCTGCTCAAGAGGGGGCACAATGATCATGAAGGGATCGCCCACACCGCGAACGAGATCCCAGCCGTCGTTAGCTGTCATCGCATATTGAGCAACGAGAACGGGCTTATCGGCATCAACGGTGTAGGTCTTGTTGCCGGTGACAGTGTACTCAACAAAACCACCGGCGTTATTGATCGTTGTTGGTGTGCCATCGAACGTGACAGACGTGCCTGGCTCGGAGGCCAAAATCCGGACGATGAACTTAGTTGTATAGGCGATAGGTGGCACAACAAACGTGTTGCCCCATGTACGCGTTGGTGGAATCTGCTCTACCAAGTGATCGCGGCTGAATTGCGACGAATTCGGAACGGCCGTGCGCTGATGTCCACTAAAGACAGCAATGCTACCGCAACCTGGACCAGAATTCACGACGCGAACAAGAGAGCCCGTGAGATCGTCGTTTACAACGTCTGTCTGGATCTGATAGACATCGCCGCGGTTCAACGCTACGGTGTATGTAATCCCTGCCGGACGCAGACCGCCCCCTGCCTTGACTACTGGAGCTTTGGGCGTTATCTCAACAACAGT
>CANGZU010000114.1 GCA_947458785.1 Ignavibacteria bacterium | reverse complement strand
CGTTCTTCACAACGCACACATACTTACCAGCATCGCTCAGCGAAGATGCTGCGATCGTCAGTGTTGAAAGTGTTGCTCCTGAAATGTCCTTGCCGTTGCGTGCCCACTGATACGTGAGCGCCGGCGTACCACTTGCCTGAACCTGTAGCTTGATCTGCTCGCCTTCCTTGACTCGAAGGCTCGGCACGGGCTGCAATGTGAAGAGCGGCTTTGACGCATTAGTAATCGTCACAACATCAGATGTTGTAGCCTGTCCGCAATCACCAGTTACGCGCACAGCATATTTGCCGGGCTTTGTAGTTGCATACGTGTTTGCTGTTGCAAGTGCGATTGGCGATCCATCACGGAGCCATTGGTAACGAAGTGCTGTTGAGCCGGAGGCTGCAACACTAAACTGGAAGAACGTGCCTTCGCACAATACGTCCGTGTTTGTGCCGTTAGGAGCAAGGGGCTGACGCAGAATTGTCGGCACGGGGCGGACCGTAACATTCACGTTGCGTGAGAACCGGTTGTCATTTGACGGGAATCCTGTCACAACACAGATGTACTCCTGAGCATCTGCCGCTGTTGCCCTTGCAATACGAAGCGTTGGACTCGATGTTCCGCTGAATCTTCCACCGTCGTTGAGCACTGTACCATTGGCAAGACGCCACTTGTACTGTACTCCCACATCACCACCGCTCGAGGATGCACGCGACGTCAAGACAATCGTATCGCCTGGGCACACTGTGGTATCAGCTGGTTGCTCAGTGAACTGGATCCGCGGGATGTACACGCGTGCATCACGTGTGCGTACGCTGCTGCAGCCCCCTACAACTGTGCAGTAGTAGCGTCCGGATGTATCTGCAAACGTCACGTTCCGGATTGTGAGTTTGTTCGTTGTAACACCAGCATACTTTGCGCTATTGGCAAGGGGCTGACCAGCCCTGAACCACTGGAGTGTTTCGCCTGCCGTTGTTGTGGCTTCGAAATCTAGGTCAACTGTCAATCCAGCGTCAATCTGCGTGAGTACACGCGGCTCGCGCGTTATGCGAGTGCGCGTAAAGAGTGTCAGTACTGTTGGCTTCGTGCTTGCAGGCAGACCATTTGCTGGCGTGATCGTGCACGTATACGTGCCTGCTGCTGAGCTGTTGATAGCATCCAACGTGTATGTAGCCGATGTTGCACCAGCGATGTTAGTACCGTTGCGACGCCATTGGTACGACAGTGATGGACCTTGTGCTACTACCGACAACGTTATGCGATCACCAATACATTGTGTGAGCGCAGTTGCCGGTTGTGTCAGAATGCGTGCAGTCTTGAGCTGCATCACACTCATTGTTCCACTGATCTCATTGCCTACCAAGAGAAGATCCGTGTTGTTTGGACTTGCAGTCGATGGGATGTGACAGATCACTTCTGGACCCAAGTCTCCTACTGTGCCATTGTCGACATTTACTAGGCTCGGTGTGACAGTGAAGTTGCGTGCGTTGAAGTAGTCAGAGTAAGAAGGAGCTGTAACATTCGAGATGTTATACATGAACACACCACCGATACGTTCGTTACCAACCATCACGTATGTGGAGTCGTTGATGACTGTTGACGTAACAGCCTCTGGCTCTGGCCCCTTATTGTCCGAGCGATCGTCCATTGAGTTGGTTGTATGCCCTGCGTTGAAGTTCGAAGGATAGAACGCGGCTGTGCGTGTCTCGAGCTCATTACCTGAGTCCCAGATAAGATTACCATCTGCGTTCCAGAGTGTAAAGCCACGTCCACCGAGGGTGTAGATCTCATCAAAGATTCCATCGCCGTCCAGATCACCCATATTCGTCACCACGTTCAATCGGCCCAGCTGCGGGTTTGTCTTGAGCGATGGGAATGCATTCAAGATCGAGGCATCGATAGGATACGTTGCCGCACCTGCCCGCACCTCCTCGATGAACGTTCCCCATTCACGGGCATCACCTTCGTTGGCCGTGGCGAGGTAGGTTTGGCCACCAATCGTAACAGCTGTGATAGCATCTGGCTGGTACATGCCGTAGACTGGCCAGTTACCAATCTTGATGGCAGCGCCAGTTCCAGCCGCATTGTCCCGGTCGCTTGGGTCGAGTCCGTTTGGACGATCAAATGTGATGAGGCCTAGGATTGGATCATTCTGAGAAACCGTGATGCTTCCATTTGGTGGCGACGGAAGAAGTGAGCCCCCTACACCAAAGTCGTTGTCGTTGATCACGGCAAATGTTGTTGCATTGATACGGGCAATGCCCTCCACCTTATCGACTGCGCCATAGCCCACACCTGGAAGGTAGACGCTCTTCTTCTTGATAACTGGCTTAACACCAGCTGCAGCGAGTTCTGCAAACGTGCACTGCTCAAGTGTCTTACCTGCTGGGAGAGTAGGTGTTGTTACCGCAAGATTTGTTGCGCCCTTGAGATTGATCTCGAACACATACTTGCGAGCACGCAAACCTGTTGCATCATCGCGCTCAACGACAAAGAACTTGCCACCACCGATAGACACGGCATCGCCGATCTTGTCGCACGATCCTGCCTTTTCGAACATTGGGTAGAGATATTCACCAACGATCTGCTTGGTAACGACGTTCATCGCAATGATGCGGCAGAACGTTGATGCCTTTGAAGTCGCGTCAGTTGCATTATCTGGATTGTCAATCGGACTCTGGATGAATGCATACAAGATGTCGCCTTCGATTGCACAAGCTTCAAATCCACGGTTAGCTCTGCGCTGCGCATAAACGGCTGGTAGCAGCTCGTTGCCGAATGTACCTGCTGCTGCACCCACAGATGCAGCTGTGCCGGCAGGAATGTACCGATCGATCAGCTTGCCAGTGTTGGTGAAATTGTAAATAGCTGGACGATACTCATCGACCATCCACCATGTGCCTGCGTTGTCGACCACCAGACCCTCAAGGTCAGCGCCAAATGGGTCGTTGGCAATATCGTTGCCAAAGAGATCTACTGGAAGTTCATCTGTGTAAGCCGTGCTCTGCGCACCTGCCTGAAGATTCGGCAGACCCGTGATTGGTGTTGTGCCATCTGTACGGGTGAGTTTTGTTCGATTAAGCACCGTAAATGCACCGCTAACTCTATCAAGTTCAATTCGAATAACTTCGGCTTGGTAGTTCGGCAGTGCAAACGGGCGGCGTGTTTGACCGCGAATGACAAGGGGCTCGGCATTCGGTCCGCGATCGGGATGTGTTAAAAAGCGAAGCTTTGTTGAATCTGTGCCATACCCGTCGAACCATAATCCAGAGAAACCGCCCATGAGAATCTGTTGTCCAGCAGGAGTTGTACCGAGCACCGGACGATTCGACCATGTGTAGTTTGTTGATCGTGGAAGCCCCTTGCTGTAATCCTTCCAACCGAGTGGCATAACGCGAAGAAGCGCAGCGTTGTTGATGTCAATAACAGCAATGGCATTATTCTCTTGCAGCGTCACATAGGCTGTGGCGCCGTCAGGCGATATCGCGGCGTATTCTGGCTCAAGATCTTGTGCAACAGAAGAGAAGATCTTTGTGCCAAGCGAATCGCGGAACCCATAGATACGAACGCCTAGTGCGCGGAGAGAATCTTGTCTCCCGTTGAGCGATGTGAACGTAACGGTCTGAACCGTTGGGCTCGTAGGATTCGTTACGTTGATGATCGACACACTACCTTCAGGGTCAACTGTATAGTTGTTCTCTGGCTCTCCCTCATTACAAACAATCACGCGCTGTCCGTTTGGTGTAAACGCCAACATATCTGGCAATGCACCCACTATTACCTGCGAGCGCAGATTCCCTGTCATATCGAGGAACACGACCTTACCAGGATTGGACTTCAACACCGCATCTTCGAGTGCTACTGCCACAAGTCCATTCCTCACAGCTACACTGTTTACCTTGCCACCGAACGGCGTGAGTGCGACATCTCGCACAACCGTTGGAAGTGTTGGATTAGCAATACTCACAAACGTAAGCTTATTTGCAAATGCATCAGAAAGGATAGCTATGCGAGATGCTGAGTCGTACGTGACAACTTCTGCAGAACCTTGATCAAAGGTCGCAGGACGTTGCGTATGACGCGACAATAGCTGCAAGATGTTACCTTGCGTCGGTGTTTGAGAGAAAAGCTGCGTCGGCAGGAGACAAATGCTCAGCACAACACAGAGTACACTAATGCGTCTCATGCATCTACCTTGATATATTGAGTGCGGAAGAATTACGTCACGAAATTCCCGCAACAGTGTATCGTGTACGTTTCCACTTTGTAACCTTTGTGCAACGGTATTACGGAATTACAATGCGTTATCGAATCATAACAATCATGATCATCGCAGCCATGGGGCTCACCTCATGTGCATCAGTCGGTGACTGTCTCAAGGGCGTTACGGTGCAAAACTTCAGCGTTACGCTCGACAAGGGCATGTGCTTTGGACAGTGTCCGGTGTTCAATGGCTCAGTGTTGGGAGACCGTAATGTGATGTATAACGGCATTCGCTTTACCGAACGCGAAGGCATGTACAAGGGCACCGTATCAGAAAGCGAACTCTGCGAAATCGTGACGGAGATTCGCGACAACAACGTCATGTCGCTCGACACGAACTACCGCGAGAACGTAGCCGATGCCTCAGAAACAGAACTCCGCGTTGTCTATGCCGGTAAGGTCAAGACCTTCCGATGGAATCTCTCAACACCAGCCCCCTTCAAGAAACTCGAAGCGCTGATGATAAAGCATACGCACGAGAATGGGACGTTGAGGAAGTTTTAGTCCCTCTCGTTGCTCCTGTCCCGTTCGGTTTAGCCACTAGGCAGGCGACTCTATCGACTGCCATACTGGAAGATGTTCCCAATCTATGGGGAATCCCATTGCACTGTGACGAATCTGATATAACTCTATCAGTCTCATGACTTCTTGAATCCACTCACTTTCTGAATGCACAGCGCTCATTAGAAAGTGCAACATTACCAGTGTATTGTATGGCTTTGTGGATTCACGATTAAACGATTGTTTCAGCGCGGGAACATTAGGGATCTTCGGCTGAAATGGTATCGCACGATTCCAAAGTCGGCCATGGTGGGCAACTATGTTTCGAACGATGTTTAGATGACGCAACCATGTTGAGAGAATGTCGGGATGGATACCATAGACGGCACCAATGCTGTATTGAACGTCTCGAGGAATTATGTGACGATACCAGTAAACCATGGAACCTAGGGAAAGAGACTCAACTGCAGTCCATATCGGTGGTAGTGCAACAGACTTATCACATCGAGAACTCTCGCCGACATTATCACCTGCCCGCACCAGAGCGGCTCTCAACATCTCAATCGCTGATTCCCATTTGTCACGATTGTATGCGATGTTGGGATCTTGATATCCATCTGCACCGTACGACTTTGCGAACTCTCGTCCCAACTGAGCCCTCAGTGATACTTCGATACATTCGATAGCCTCCATCATAAGTACCCGCAATCGACGATCGAAATCATAGATCTCGATGATCCGAGAGAATGTTGTGTTGGGCCAGAATTTGTGTGAGCTCCTATCCTGTTCGAATGGTAACCAATAGGCCTTCAATCGAGCATAACCAATGTGTTGTAAGGCAACTCTGGCCACATCTCGCGACGAGATGCCCATTCCCCGTTCTGCAAGGAGGGATACAAGGTCCTCATCGGCTAAAAAGGATAAAACCCGCCGGTTTGAGGGTACGCTTTCGCGCATAGCCTTGGCGGGTGTTGATGGCACAAACATATAGAATATCTGCACGACTTAATCTCGTGTTACTTCCCTAATGCATTAGTGCTTTCAACTCACGAGAACGTGACATCGATACGCAAATGACCGGGAAAGCCTCGTGTTGTTTTCGGATGGCCACACAGGTACACTCACTCATCATCGCAATGCCATGAGGTCCCTCGCTGCTCTCATCGCAATGCCATGAGGTCCCTCGCTGCTCTCATCGCAATGCCATGAGGTCCCTCGCTGCTCTCATCGCAATGCCATGAGGTCCCTCGCTGCTGCGCAGCTCGGGATGACGCAGCGCTTGCCGCGTGATGTGGGGGGCCCCAATTGATAAATAGCGCAGCTGCGTCATCCCGAGCGCCGAAGGCGCGAGGGACCT
>CANGZU010000113.1 GCA_947458785.1 Ignavibacteria bacterium | reverse complement strand
TGCGAGTGTTACGAGATGCGCCTACATCTGTGAGCGAAGATGGCATCCAGCATCTCAACATTGCACTGCCAGGCGAGGTCTACAGCATTGAAGGCAGATTTGTGTGCAGTGTTAGCACCTACGATGAGCTTCAACAGCTACAGCCCGCAACATACATGGTCTTGGCAAGCGGATTCCTGCAGGTTGTCAATGTCTCGGATGCAGGTAGTATTGCAATCGGCAGGTAGCACAGTCGCAAACTATGCGGCCGAGCGATTCAACCTCTTGCGAGCCTCATACAGGTCCCAAGCGTTCTGAAGATTCATCCAGAATTCCGGTGTCGTGCCAAACTCTTGTGACAATAGAAGTGCTGTCTCGGCAGACACGCCACGTTTGCCGCGGATGATCGTGTTGATCCGTTGAATCGGTATCCCAAGCCTTTCGGCTAGTTCAACTTGTGTGAGCTTCATCGGAATAAGAAACTCTGTCAGCAGGATTTCACCTGGATGCGTTGGTTGCCTGTGTGATGGCGTCATGGTAGGTTCTCCGGCTCAATGATAATCGACAATCGTGACTTCAAACGCGTGACCGTCAACCCATCGGAATACGATGCGAAACTGGTCGTTGATTCGCAGGGCATGATAGCTACTCATGTTGCCCTTTAATCGCTCCAGCCTGTTGCCCGGTGGAATCCTCAAGTCTGATAGCAGGTGGGCCGCATTGATCATATCGAGTTTTCGTTGAGCCACGCCCCAGATTGACTCTGGCAATGATTTCGCTGATTTAGAGGAAACCCCGTGATAAATGTCCTCTGTTGCTTTTGAAGCAAAGCTCTTAATCATGTTGATCGAAATTAATGGATTAACGGATACTGTGCAATAGGCAAGATCTGAATCTGCACCTGCTGCTGAGTGCGTAGGACACGGCATTGCTCATAGCCGTAGAGACGCGATGAATACAACTGCATAGGTTGGACGAAATCATGTCGTCATACCAGATCAGGAGTACCGCCCATGCTACGTCACCACTTTACCGCATGGACATTCGCAGTCGTTACGGGCGTAGCCATCATCGTGGCCTCATGCAGTGAGTCAGCAACCTCGCCCATATCCACAGAGTTCACAGTTACGGACAGTGGATACTCATCATTTGACACAATACGGCTTCGCAACAGGTTAAGGGGCTATGCTGCGTCTTCAATCTCAGATTCAGAGCTACGCGCATTGAAGTTCGTTCGCGAAGAAGAAAAGCTCGTGCATGATCTCTACGTAGACTTCAGCGCCCGATACAACAAGCTCATCTTCATGAACATTGCACAGAGCGAGCTAACGCATGCGAATGCTGTGTTACAGTTGCTGCAGCGATATCAGATTGCTGACCCCTCTCAGGGCATCGGACCCGGCGTCTTTGCCGACACTATGCTGCAGCAGCTGTATACAAGACTACAGACAATTGGGACGTCGGATCTTGTCTCGGCATTACTCGTTAGTGCAGAAGCAGAGGAGATGGACCTTCGTGATCTGTCCTACTGGAGCGCAAGAGTCGACAATCAAGACATCCTGATGGTATTCAGCAATCTTGCCAAAGGGTCGCGCAATCACCTGCGGGCATTTGTTCGCAACCTCGCTCAAGTGGGCATCAGGTATAGTCCGCGCGTGTTAGACCAGGCTACATACGATGCAATCATATCCACCCCAGTCGAGAGAGGCGGATAAGGGGGGGCTAGGGGGGTCTACGCAAATCCTGGTGGCTCTTGATCGGGTGGTAAGGGGAACAATTCCTTCACAATTGGTACCAGTGCAGAAAGGTCGGGTAAGAGTGGCGAGTCGGGTTCGAGATGGACTGTCTGCCCATCAATCACCACGACAATGGTCGTTCCCGAATTCCGTGCTCGCGCTCGCATGTCAAAATTGGCCCGCACAAATGATGCAGCAATCCGCTGACGCTCAACGTCGCCTGATAAGAGCTCACCAAGAAGAGAGCCCGCCTCGGCCAGCATCGAGTTTTCTTGGTTGCTGAGATTCGTTGTCATAGATAGTCCAGACATGGCAAACACTCCGGTAAATCTCGTGAAAATTCGTGTAGCATCTATCGAATCGCCTGAGCTGAACGTCATATGGTATGTCGTGACCGCCCTGTGCGACTCGACCACTTACCCGCTCTAAGCTCGTGGTGACTGACGATATTTTCAGCAGAATAATCTCTATAGTAAATCCATGATTCGCGGCAGTTCGTAACCTATCAGCAAGTGACTTGCCAGATAATGTTGTTTCAATGGCAAACGATAGACGGGATGCTATCAATCTGTCAATACGTTGAAGCGCAGCGCGTCCAGCCTGCATTTGCCGAGTCGTTACCGAATCGATCTTCAGATCGCGCGCAATTGCATCCGGGTCAACAATTTCGACTATCTCCCCACGAAACTTGGCGTACCAAAGAATGAAGGTGGACTTGCCCGATCCGTTCGGGCCAGCAATGACAAGGATGGTGGGTTTGCGCATACATGTCATTGTTCCTTGAACAAGGCAAAACGTGACATGCCAATGTCATAACCCAACAGCAATCCTTAAAAAGGGCATTGCACCGACCGTGATGTCTGAACTATGCCGCAGATTCATCATGCCGGTAACGCGAAGGCCTGCAAAGACCGACACTGGTCCAATCGTAGTTGCTTCTGCCGTGAGATCGATGATCCCGAGAGGGCCCATCGCAGATACACCTATTGCTGCCGACCCCATTAATGCGCGCTGTAACACCGGTACCTCGGCAATGCGTGCCTCTGCCCCAAAGACAATGAACGGCATCGTGCTTTGCTGTGATGTCTGTTGAGCTATGCCATTGCTGAACTGCTGGACCGCCTGTACAGAGACCATAGCGCCCCCTTCAACGAAGAGACGGAGAGCGTCGAGTGATGCGACATCATACCGTAGACCGAAAGATGATGGGGCGGCAATTCCCGAGAGTCCATGAATGGGAAAACTCTCTGCTGCAAAGAGTCCTAGGGCAGACAACTGCATTTGCGAGTGTTGCTGCTTGAGCACATTCGTGGTTGCAGGTTCAACCTCGACTCGTTGTATATGCACGTCAGTTTCTTCCGGGGCGTCTATGAACTCACTCGCGGCTGCCTGAGGCACTTCGTCTGGTAATACTGTCTGCAGCGAGAGCCGCTTGGTAGGCAAGGCATGTGGAGGTGTCGATACGGCAGCACTTGTCAATGTTCCACGAGTAGCTGGTCGAAGCGAGTTGATCAACTCGTCATTGTGTGATGTTCCTATCACGATGAACCACAGTGATACCAGCGTGGCGAGAATTGAACTCAGTGCGATTGAGCGTGAAGCTTGCAGTGCGGGCTCAGGGGAGGCTGCGATAGAGGCGAGCACCGCCGCCCGTATCGCAGCAGGGGGCTCAATGGAATACGCATCATTGATGATGCTACGATCGAGTTGTGCCTCGTGCTCAACCTGGGCAGCAAGTTGAGGGTCGCCTGACATATCTTCAAGGAATGCCTGACGCTCGAAGTCGTTGAGATCACCTTCGAGATACCGCTGAACAAGGATCTGTGCACTTGATTGCATCAGCGTGTCTCCTGCACAAGGTAGACAAGCTGACGTCGCAAGATTGCTTTTGCACGCTGCACGCGCATACGCACGGTCCCTGGGTTCTCCGAGATCATCGTTGCGATCGTATCGTACGGTAGCCCATCGTAATAACGAAGGATGAAGGCATCACGCAAGAGCAATGGCAATTTGGAAACTGCCGTCCCAACGTGCTCGCGAATGTCAGCACGAGCAATGTCGATGTAGGGGTCCGACACAAGATGTAACTCATCGAGTTCGACAGTATCCTTGGCATCCCGCCAGAGATTGATAACACGCTGACGCGCAATCATGAGGCAGAAGGGGAGCGGGTCAACAATCGTATTACCCCGCACCAGATGAGCGTGCAACTTGATAAACGTATCCTGCGTTATGTCGGCTGCATCCATGTCGTTCGATGTCATCCGCAGCGCATACATGTACACGTGCCTACTGAGCGCATCGTAGAATTCTGCGAACGAGGCATCTCTCGTACCAGGATTGTTTACTGCATGTAGCAATTCTTGAGAAACGATATGTGTCCCTGAGGCAAGCACGTAACAAGTATACACCCCTCAATGCAGACAATCGTCACATTGCCTTAGCCAACTTGCGGCAGATGTGACATCACGATCAGATACGGGTGTGATTAATCGTCATCACACAGGAGTCTCATATCATGATTCGCATCTTTCTATCACTGGCGATGTTGTGCTGTGTTCCTTGTTTTCTTCGTGCGCAATCGCAGATTCCTGATGTGCTCTGGGAACGAGGCGGAAACACTCGCCCTGCTTATGACCTAGTGCCGCTATCGGAAGGACGTCTGCTGGTTGGATCCTTTGATGGCTCTGTGCGTTTATGGGATCTAGCAACGAAGAATGCCACACTAACACTGATAACGACCACATTTCTTGGTGGTCGCGCCATGGCAGTGACGCCAGATGAAGCGATAGTGATCACGGGTGATGCCGACGGTTGGGTAAGGTGTTGGTCGATCGCATCAGGGCGACTACTCTTTACTCTTGGTAAACACACCCTTCAAGTAAATGATATTGCTTGCTCTCCAAAGGGAGATTGGGTTGCCGTAGGGGATGATTCGGGCGTGGTACGAAGGTGGGATCTAAGTCTACGTACCGTTCTTGATTCCGTGAGGCTGTCGTCACCGATTCGCTCCTTAGCTATAAGCCCTGATGGGGCAACCATGGTTGTAACAACATCCCTACGCAGCGATAAAGGAGTTGATCCGGCTGCAAACCCAGCTCGCATTCTCAATGTCCCAGGATTGTCTGTTCGTTCCATCGTTGATGGGGTAGCGCCCGGCTCAACTGGAAGCTCGCCAATCTATGCGGCTGCCTTCACTTCTGCGAGCAGAATTCGTATGGTAGGGTCGAACGCGATCTTGACGGTGGACGGCGCTACCGGTTCCATTGTAGACCGCCGCAACGTAGACTATGGTGTTGCTGGCGGGCCAGAGTTCATCGTCGTCGAAGATTCAGCTAGCGTCATAACTGCTGGGGTGCTCTTCGCAGGACTGCGTCGTTATACTGATGCACGCACAGATGTTGACACGATAGTGGAGTTCGGACGTCAGGTGTCGGCACTCGCAATCGACCGTTCTGGGAAACGGCTTTTCATGGCAACCCAGGGTAGCGATGTTCAGGTATGGGACCTCACGGCTGATACGTTCATGTTTGACCTCGAAGGCATGACCGGCTACCTGCGACGTGCAGCATGGTCTAAAGATGGAAGCATGATCGCCACAGCATCCACCAGCTCAGATCGTATTCGTCTTATCGATGTTGCGAACGGTTCTGTTGCTCATACAGTTGAGAACCGGCCTTGGGGCTTTCCTACACCGGCTTCCATGGCATTTGATAACGGCATGGAGTCTTTGTACTTCACACCCGTTGCCAATGATGGTATACGTCGTTTGCGACGGTACGACGTTCAATCGAAATCTATGGATACCGCGTTCTCTCGAAGAGCGACCTCAGTTGTTGCGAGCAGGACGACTGATCGCATCATCGCCCTGACAAGTGATAGTACATTCGCCCTTGTATCCAGCAACCCCGAGCCCCTTACCTCTTCCGCTATTGCTACCTGTATACCTTGGATGGCAACCTCCACACGCAATGGGCGCATTGTTACGAGTTGCGCAGACAGTACGCTGCGAGTCTTGGACGGGTTAACCGGACAGATTCTATCGACAAAGTCGGTTCCAACATCCGTTATTGATATTCTTGTGCCCGCTTCACTGATAGGAGAGCCTGATATGCTTGTACTCATGCATTACGGACTAACACGCGCAGATGCTGTCGATGCCGTGATCGTTGATGCTGAGACGCTACAAGAAGTGAATATCCTTCCAACGATCGGAAAGCCCTTTGTCGATGGATTTCGTGGCAATCGCATTGCCTGTTCGAAGTCTGCCAAGCATTTTGCGGTAGGACAGGACGACGGTACGATCGTGATCGTGGAGACGAAAACAGGGGCACGCGTGAAGACGCTCGAGACAGGAGGGTCGCCAGTGGTATTCCTTTCGGTCCACTCTGA
>CANGZU010000112.1 GCA_947458785.1 Ignavibacteria bacterium | reverse complement strand
GACTTCCGTATCAACCTTGTCTGTGGAGATCTCTAGGAGCACTTCGTCGCGCTCGACAGCATCGCCAACCTTCTTCACCCAACGAAGGACCTTGCCCTCTTGGATGGACTCGCCCATCTTGGGCATGACGACTTCTACCCCACCAGCGGCTGCAGGTGCGGGACTAGGAGCAGTAACCGGTGCTGGTGCTGGTGCTGGTGCTGGTGCCGGTGCTGGGGCCGGTGCTGGTGCAGCGACAGGTGCCGGTGCAGGAGCACTTCAGCCTGCAGCATCTCCGAGCACACAGATAACCTTGCCAACCTCAACGGTATCGCCTTCTTGGAAGAGGATCTGAGTGATCACGCCGGAGGCAGGAGAAGGAACTTCTGTGTCAACCTTATCCGTCGAGATTTCAAGGATGACCTCGTCGCGCTCGACCTTGTCACCGACATTCTTAACCCAACGTAGGATCTTTCCTTCTTGAATGGACTCGCCCATTTTGGGCATGACTACTTCGATACTCATGTATATCGTCCTAGCAGGATGGTGTTCTTTTTCAAAAAATGGGTTGGAATTAGACGCGCAAGTTAACCAAAATCAGCGGACGGAAAGCAGGTGCCCGAGTGCTTTTCGTAGCGATGGAAAGGCAAACGTGAAGTTTGATCCTAGTAGGCGGTTGGGCACCACATGCTGTCCGTGCAGAACAACATCTGCCTGTTGCCCCAAAAGAAGTCGCAAGGCTAATGCTGGCACGGGCAGCCACGACGGACGCCCCATCACACTGGCAAGGGCAGTTGTGAACGTCTTCATGGTCACAGCCTCCGGGGCTACGAGATTGATCACGCCATAGGCCTCCTCGTTATCGACAGCCCAAAGGAATGCGGAAACAACATCCTGCACGTGTACCCAAGGCAGCCACTGACGTCCGGAACCGAGAACACCGCCGACAAACATTTTCATCGGAGTAACCATCTTGGGAAGTGCCCCCTCTGCGGCGTCTAGCACCACCCCAATCCGCATGATTGCTACCCTGGCATCCTGGCTGGCCTTGACCGCTTCACGCTCCCAGGCATCAGTCACAACGGCAAGGAATGTTGCGCCCGCGCCCATGGCCTCGTTCGATGGCACCATCGTGTTGCCGTAAAATCCAACAGCAGAAGCCGAAACAAGACAAGGGGCATGCGGCGCTTTCTTGATCGCGTCAACAACGCGCTTCGTTGCGTCGAGTCGGCTGTTCAGGATTTCATATCGAACCTTGGCCGACCAACGGGGTCCGCCCACGCTTGACCCGGCAAGATTTATGACCGCGTCGGCTGTATCAACAGCTTGCTGCAACGCATCCCATCCTACAACCGAGCAGCCTGGTATGGGGCGTGCACCACGAGAGACAATCGTAACGCGATCTCCCCGATCGAGCAGTGCTCGATTGATGGCGCCGCCAAGAAAGCCCGTACCACCAGTTATCACAATGTGTTTCATGTTGCCGTAAACGAAAAAGCCCGTTCGATAGTTCGAACAGGCTTTGGAATTTCTCAACTGTAGCCTTTTACTCTTGGCCGATAACCCAAACCTTGAGCGGTGCCGTTACATCCGAGTGCAACTTAACCTTGACCTCGAAGATGCCAAGCGTCTTGATAGGCTCTTCGATATGGATGTTGCGCTTGTCTACTGCGAAGCCGCGCAGTTCAAGCTCTTGCGCAATCATTGGAGCCGTAACAGATCCAAAGATGCGGCCTTCTTCGCCAACTTGCATCGAAACAGTGATCTGAAGTTCAGCCAGCTGGGCTGCAACTACTTCGGCCTGCTGACGTGCCTTTGCCTTGCGGACTTCATACTGCTTCTTTTCCGTTTCGAGAGCACGAATAGCCCCGTCGGTCGCAACATAAGCGAGTTGGTTCGGAATCAGAAAGTTGCGTGCATACCCCGGCTTGACAACGACGATCTCGCCGATATTGCCAAGGTTTTCTACGTCTTGTCGAAGGATGATTTTCATGACTAGTACTTTCGTTTGACGTTATAGGGATTACATGTCGCCAGACTTCGCTGCTTCGGCCATAGCTGCAGCGCGGGCTGCTTGGGCTTCTGCGCGTGTCTTACGGAATTCACGAAGCTTTGGATCAAGCTGGAGCGACAGTTGACGCATGACGTGCTCTTCAAGGAAGAAAAACTTCTCAAGCATCGGCAGTGTCTCGGAAGGGGCCTCAAACGCCATGTAGACGTAGTAACCGTTATACTTCTTGTTCATTGGATAGGCCAAACGACGACGGCCCATCTTGTTGAGCTCCACCATTGTTGCACCATTCTCTTCCAAGAACGCTGTGGTGCGAGCGATGACTGCCTCAATGTCTCCATCTTCAAGGATGGCATTGAGGATGTAGGTCGATTCGTACAAGCGACGTACGCCCATGTAGGTCTCCTATGGTTGCTTTCGCATCCGCCATCAACATGTGATAGCGGCAGGGTTAGAAAATAGCCTGCAAAATTAGGTCGTGGTACCGGATTTCGCAAGCCTTCTACAGAAGATTTGTATATACGGCCTTGTTAAGCCCCCTGCTTGGAGGCGAAATTTTCGCGTATCTTCGCAACTCGTGACCGTACAGTACGACGGTCGGTATTTCCCACAGTTTGTTTTGTTCAGAATTATGTCCGAACAGCATATCGAGGATGTCAACAACAACATCCCATCCGAACCCGCAGCAGATGCTCCGACACCAGAGGTCGAGCAAGTCCCTCCCGCTGTAGCTCAAGATCCTTCACCAGTTGCTTCAGAGCAGGTTGCCGAGACGGCCATTGAATCTGTTGCCGAGACACCTGCCGATGAACCAGCGCCTGCGGCGGCTTCTGCTGATGCAGACGCAACGGCTCCTGCTGAAACTTCGGATACGCCCACTGCTCCAGAGCTAAGCGAAGAAGAAAAAGCTGAGCAGGCAGCCAAGCGTGAAGAAGATCGTAAGCGTAAGGAAGAAGAACGCAAACGTCGTGATGAAGCCTACGGCAAGCTTGAAAGCATTAATGATGCCAAGGGTTCGTTCGATGTGGCCATCATTGAGCGCGTCAAGGGCGGTCTGCGCGGCGACTTCGAAGGTCTGCGCATATTCTTGCCTGCTTCGCATGTGGGTCTGCGTAAAAATGCTCCCGAGGATGAACTCAATGAGCTACTCGGAAAGACGATCACAGTGAAGGTGCATGAATTGCAGTCCGATGATACCGGCTATAAGTCGGCAGTGGTCACGCGTCGAGACATCCTTATGGACGAATACTGGGGCAAACTCGAGGTAGGTACCGTTCACGATGGAGTTGTATCATCGATCACAGCTTTCGGTGCGTTTGTCAATATCGGCGGCATTGAAGGCCTCGTGCATGTGTCGCGTCTGTCAAAGTCTCGCATCGAGAATCCCGCCACTGTTGTCAAGAAGGGCGACAAGATCAAGGTCACGATCGCAGAGGTGGACCGTGAAAAGCGCAAACTGGCGCTCTCACACAAAGAACACGAAGCAGATCCTTGGGTTGGCGTTGCAGAAGCATTCCCTGTTGGGAAGCGGGTCAAGGGAACAGTGCGCCGCATCACTGATTTCGGTGCCTACGTACAAGTTGCAGCAAAGATCGAGGGACTCCTGCGCATCAGCGAACTCTCCTGGACGCGTCGCGTTAAGCATCCGTCAGAGGTTGTTGCTGTTGGACAGGAACTCGAGCTCGAAGTACTGTCAACAAATGCAGAAAAGCACCAGCTATCGCTGGGATATAAGCAGACTCTCGAGAATCCATGGCTAACACTAGCATCAACATTGCCTGTTGGTTCCGATATAACTGGTGTTGTGCAGCAAGCTAGTACGCAGGGTGCCGTCGTACGAGTCAACGATACGTTTGATGGCTTCATGCCACGTTCGAAGATGCTCAATGCCGGACAAGGTCGTGGAGCCAAGGTCCAGCTCAATGTTGGCGATACAATCAACTGTGTCGTTGTTGATCTTAACGGTGACAACGCATCCCTCATCTTGGCTATGAAGGGCGATGATGGGGCTATCGGTGGTCAACAAGAAGAAGCGCACGGACACCGCGAAGGATCATCCGAACGTTATGAGCGTCGTGAATCTCAGCGTTCACATCAGCAGGTACCATCCGACCCAGGCGTTACGCTTGGCGACCTTTTGAAAGACGCACAAAAGTCAATGCTCCAAAAGTGATACCTGTAATCGCACTGCTGTTCATTGCTGCGTCTGTGATCATGCAGGCGCAGACTTCTAAGAGCGTTGTCGTGCAGCCGCGTGTGATGTCGCCCGGCGAGTTCATTGCTGCAGATACATCTGATATCGAGGGGCGCACCGGCATTCCCGGCCAAGTGCGCCCTCCTTCTTCAGAGGAGCAGGACAGCGCATACCGAGAAGCACTGAAGCTATCACTCAGTGCCTCAACACGTTTTGCTATAGCCTTACGTGAAGCTTCGGCCATGCTACGAATGCTCAGTGCAACCAAGCGGCCGGCAACGATCTGGGACCAGATCAACGAGACAATGAATATCCCTGCGTCCGTCCTTGCGCCAAGGCCACAGGAGATTGCGCAGTACCAGCTTACTCTTGCCAACGCGATGTATGTGCCCGGCGTACTCCTGTTTCCTATGGGTACCGGCAACATGCAGGTCAACCTGAACGACATCGCCAAGGTCTTTGGCCTTGGTGAAGACGTAAGCCCAGACATCCGGTACGTTGTAGACGAACAGCTCTTTGTTGAGATCGTTGTCTATTCATCACAAGCCATGATCGTCTCCACACTCTACAATGGCGTGCAAGCGCCTGGCGTGTACACGGTAACGTGGAATGGAACCACTCAAGATGGTCGTGCTGTTGCCGATGGAGAATACATCGCCGAAGTACGTCTCGGTACGCAACGGCTGATGCGAAAACGAATCACATGGAAGTCACGATGACCTATCGTTTGTTCGCGATTGCACTCCTGCTTCTAGCTTCTACCGGGGACCTGAGTGCACAATACGAACACAACGCCGTCATCGTTCACCTGAAACCAAACTCACTCTCGGCCATATCTTGGGATAGCGCAGGCCGCAGTGGTGCATTGCCAATTCTGCGCCCCATACTTGGAGAACACGGTTCTGTCGGCTATGTCAGTACCGCAACTCTCAAGGCTCTTGAGCGCGCAATCCAACAGCGGCGCTCTATGGCCAAGATGGCATCCACCCATGGCCTCGACTACATCGCCCTTGTGCGATATGAGCGCTCACTAGACGCTAAGACTGCAGCGGCGAAGATCTCTCGCCTGGCCGACGTTGCCTACTGCGAGCCCCTTCCTGAGATGAAGATTATCGGGTCAACAAACGACCCCTTGCTTGACCAGCAGTATTACATTAGTCTGATCAAGGCCAACGAAGCATGGGACAGTCTGCCGTCTGGCAATCCAGTCATCGTTGGTATTGCAGACACAGGAATCGACACAACACACCAGGACTTGCAGGGTCAGATCTGGAACAATCCAGGAGAGACTGGACAAGATGAAATGGGGCGCGACAAACGCTCGAATCGCATCGACGATGACGGCAACGGCTTTATCGACGATTGGTTCGGTTGGGATTTCGTTGGCTCCACAGGACAGAACCCAGACAACTCGCCGTTACCCGGCAACCCTCACGGAACGCATGTTGCCGGAATTGTTGGCGCAGTTCACAACAATGCCACTGGCATCGCGGGGGTTGCCCGCAACATCCGCCTGATGCCACTTAAGATCGGCGGCGACGACCAATTCTCAACCTCGATTTCGCGATCTGCAGACGCTATTCTGTATGCTGCAAGCATGGGGGCGGCTGTTATCAACTGCTCGTTTGGAAGCCCCTCGAGTTCATTCGCAGACGTGAAAGTTATCGAGCAAGCAACACTGTTGGGATCAATCATCGTTGGAGCAGCGGGCAACGATGGACAAGATCTGGCCTACTACCCTGCCGCCTACGACCAAGTAATCTCAGTTGCCGCAACAGACTCTCGAGATCGCGTTGCAGCGTTCTCCAATGTCCATCAAACAGTTGATGTCTGCGCCCCTGGTTCATCAATCCTCTCAACGGTGCCATTCAATCGTTATGAGCTCTACGACGGTACATCAATGGCATCACCAGTGACTGCCGCAGTAGCAGGCATGGTCCGCCAGGTACATCCGGAGTTCACACCAGAGCAGGTACATGCTACGCTCAAAGCGGCCTGTGTGTCGATTGATGAGACCAATCCAGCGCTGATCGGGCTCATGGGCAACGGCAGAATCGATGCCGCTAAAGCTATGTC
>CANGZU010000111.1 GCA_947458785.1 Ignavibacteria bacterium | reverse complement strand
TACCACAAGACCATTACCGAAGTATTCCCGCTCACCGGCGACAGCTCCCGAATGCTGCGGGAGTTTCGAGAGTTTAAGAAGAACTCTCAAGGGCTCTTTACAGCAACGTTTGATGGGATCATGAAATCTCTTCAAACGCTCAAGGACGTACCACTAGATCAACCGAAGGTATGCGTTGTTTTCGCCGATGGCGATGAGAATCTCTCAACTGTTAGACTTAGTGATGTCTACGAATACGCTACTCGTCACAACATTTCGATCTACTGCGTTGGGTTTGGGTATGCGAATGATCAGGCCCTGCAGGATCTTTCGCTCTACACTGGTGGCAAGTATTACCGCGCCTACACAAAGGCAGATCTGCTCGCAATCTTCCTAGACATCTACAACAGCCTGCGTAACTACTATCTCGTGACGTATACCCCACCGCGCTATGAGGGTATCCACAATATCTTCTTGACGGTTAACGTGCCAGGACGCGATACAATGGTCGCACGAGGTACCTACGATAAGACACCGCTCAATCCGATCGCTGACACCAACGAGTTCTCGAAGCGTATTCTCTTTGCCTACGACGAGAGCATTATCGATACATCGTCCTACATCATCATTGATGAATTGGCTGATGCGTTGTTGCGTTTTGATCGCGTAGTGTTAGAGATTCAGGGTCATGCCTCACGCAGTGGCCCAGACGACAACCGCGTTGATTACAACATGAACCTCTCGCTTCAACGCGCTGAAGCCGTCAAGCAAGCGCTCGTTGATCGCGGCGTGCAGGCATTTCGACTCAAGGCACGGGGCTTTGGGTTTTCTATGCCAGTGGTCCCCAATGACTCGGAAGCAAACAGAGCTTTGAACCGCCGAACCGTGTTTCGCATCCTCAGGCAGTAAATACCTGCTGTGCGATTGCCTTGGCCACGTTCTGTCCGTCAAGAGCTGCACTCACAATCCCACCGGCGTAACCGGCCCCTTCTCCACATGGGAAGAGCCGCTGCACCTGAACGTGCTCATAGGTTTCCTTGCTGCGTGGTATGCGCACAGGCGATGATGTTCGAGATTCGACACCAACAATGACCGCTTCGTTGGTCAGATACCCACGCATCTGCGAAGCAAACTGCGTGATACCCGAGCGAAGGCGATCGTCAATCATCGGTGGTAGTATGTCGGCCATATCTACAGAGACGTGGCCAGGAATGTACGAGGTCTTTGGTATCGACGTTGACACATTCCCGTCTAGGTAGTCCACAAGTCGCTGAGCGGGCGCCCGCTGCGAGCCATCTTCGTTCGATGCAAAAGCGGTGCGCTCGACATGCGCTTGAAACTCCAACGCGCCAAAGACGCCGCCATGACCGCGTTGCTCCCAATCCGCTTGCTCAACTGCAACGACTGTTCCCGAGTTTGCGAACGGAGAATCTCTACGCGACATCGACATGCCGTTCACCACGATCTCACCGGGTGATGTAGCGGCCGGCACAATCAAGCCACCGGGACACATACAGAACGAGAACACACCGCGTCCGTCTGCCTGGCATACCAAGGAATAGGACGAAGCCGGCAAGTAGGGGTCACGGGGCGACTGGTGATACTGGATCTCATCGATCAAGCTCTGCGGGTGCTCGATGCGAACGCCCAAGGCAAAGGGCTTCGGTTCGATTGTGATGCCATCTCGAACACAGCGCGCAAAGATGTCACGCGCACTGTGCCCCGTAGCAAGGATCGTGGCATCAGCAATGAATTCACTTCCATCTGCGCAGCGCACGCCCCGTAGCAGCTTCCCGTTCTGATCTTTCTCTACAATGAACCCGTTGACATGTGTCTCGAAGTGCACTTCCCCACCGAACCGCAGGATTGTCTCGCGAATCTCTTGAACAACCTTCCAGAGCTTGTTGGATCCGATGTGTGGATGTGTGTCGACCAGAATCTCCGGTGTAGCCCCATGCTCAACAAGCAGACGCAATACCTTTTCGATGCTCCCACGCTTATGAGATCGGGTGTAAAGTTTTCCGTCTGAATACGTTCCTGCACCACCCTCACCATAGCAGTAATTCGAGTGCGGGTCAACAACCCCGTCTTGCTGTATCGCGCGCAGGTCTCGCCTGCGCAGGCGCACGTCACGTCCGCGCTCGAGCACGATCGGCGTAATGCCATGCTCCAGAAGCTCGAGAGCAGCAAAGTACCCGGCCGGACCCGCCCCAACGATGATCACTCGTTTACCTGGATGAGCTTGCTGCAGCCTTGAGAGGTAGTGTTCATCGTCAGGGGGCTGTTCATCTACAAAAACATCAGCCACGATACGGACGCGTGGTACTCGCGACCGAGCATCGATGGAACGCCGCACTACGCGCACATGAACATCAGCGTGGGCTTCGAGCCCAAGCTCCTGCAGGGCAGTAGCTTGCACGATGAGATGATCGGCCGCTTGGGACGGCGTAAGTGGAAACTCGACACGCTGATTCATGACGACAAAGTTCGGAAGATTTCCTGCGCTAATTTGGACGTATGTCCGATCGCTACGAACTCATCTACAACATCGTGCGTGCCATCCCCTCCGGTAGGGTCACAACATATGGTCACATCGCCGCCGCTATCGGCGTCAGGTCTGGCGCTCGACTTGTTGGTTGGGCCTTGAATGCGGTTGCTCATCAAGATAGGATCGACATCCCCTGCCACCGTGTCGTAAACCGATTGGGTGAGCTATCTGGGAAGATGCACTTTGAGACACCATTCGTGATGCGGGAACGTCTGGAGGCCGAGGGGGTGGGGTTTCTTGGGGATGCGGTTGATCTTGACCAGCACATCTGGGTGCCAGAGATAGCCCCCTGAGCGTATCTTTGCCATCTACCTACGTTTTTCACAGGGACATAACACGAATGAACACAAAGATGCGCATCGCAGGTGCGATGCTAGCCGCGGCCGTTCTGGTTGCATGTGAATCGAACACCGAAGAGCCAGCAGTCATGAAGACGCAGAGCGACTCTGTTAGCTACATGTTTGGCTATCAGCTCGGAGGACAGTTCTCGAAGACGAAGATCGAGATCAATACAGACATGCTCATGGCTGGATATCGCGACGCAAGTAGCGATAAGAAGCCGCAGATCTCAGACTCTGCCGCGATGTTGCTTTCAGATGCACTCCAGCGTCAGCTTGCCAAGACCATGGAAGAAGAAGCTGTAAAGGCTGCAGGCCCAATCCGTAAGGCAAGTGAGAAGTTCATGTCAGAGAACAAGAACAAGCCAGGCGTGATGACAACAGCAAGCGGCCTTCAGTACAAGGTGATCAAGATGGGCACAGGCAAGAAGCCTGCATCAGGATCAACCGTCACGGTGCACTACACTGGTAAACTCACCGACGGCAAGGTCTTTGATAGCTCGGTTGAACGTAACCAGCCTGCCACCTTCAACACTCAGCAGGTTATTCCGGGTTGGCAAGAAGCAATCCTTCTGATGCCACAAGGTTCGAAGTTCGAATTGTACATTCCAGCAAATCTCGCCTACGGAGACCGTGGAGCAGGCAACGGACTTATCCCTGGTGGCGCAGCGTTGGTGTTCGAAGTCGAACTACTCGACATCAAGTAATCGACCACAATTCATCATTCACATAACAAGCACATTTCATGAAACAACTGATTTCTTCCATCGCCGTAGTTGCTCTCTGTGCAGCATTCACCCCAAGTGATGCGATGGCACAAAAGGGAACAACCACAACCACTCTCACTTCAGCAAATTCAATGACAAAGCAAGATTCAAACATGTATGCCCTTGGCATGCAGATCGGACGCTCTCTGCAAAGCCAGGGACTGAGCCTCAACGTTGACATGATCGCAGATGGCATGCGCGGTTTCTTGAGCGGCAATGCCAAGCTTACGGATCAGCAGTTCCAGGCATGCATGGAGAACCTGCAGCAAGAGGCAATGGCCAAGATGCAAGCAGAGCAATCATCGAAGGGCGCCGCCAACAAAGAGCGTGGTGAGAAGTACCTTGCCGAAAACAAGTCAAAGGATGGCGTCAAGACAACGGCTAGCGGCCTGCAGTACAAGATCGTCAAGGAAGGCACAGGACGTAAGCCTGCAAAAGAAAACACCGTCAAGGTGCACTACACAGGAACAACTATCGACGGAAAGGTCTTCGATAGTTCGGTTGAGCGCGGTGAGCCAATTGAGTTTCCACTCTCAGGTGTGATCGCTGGTTGGACGGAAGGTGTGCAGCTTATGCCAATCGGATCGAAGTTCACATTCTACATCCCATCGAATCTTGCTTATGGTGAGCAAGGGGCTGGTCAGACGATCGGACCAAACGAAACACTCATCTTTGATGTAGAGCTTCTCGACATCACCAAGTAAGCTTCAACATTTGTTGATACATAGTGAAGGCCACGCGGGAAACCGTGTGGCCTTCGTAGTTTTGTCGCTCCCACACACTACGAAATGATCTTGTGAAAAGTCTCCCGATGTATGGCCTCGTAATCCTGCCGCTCGCCGCAGTGATCTATGTTACCTGGTCTGCCTTTACAGGAACCTTCGACTGGTTCTACCTTGCACTTGCTCTCATCTTTGGCTTCGTTACCGAGTACGGTGTAACCCTTGGTTATCACCGCATGGTGGTGCACAAATCTTTTGAGCCCCATCCCGCTCTCAAAGCCATCCTGCTGTGGTTGGGCTCCATGGCCTTTCAGGGTCCGGTCACACACTGGGCAAGCGTTCACACAAAGCACCACGCACATAGCGATCAAGAAGGCGACCCACATTCACCCTCTGTGAGAGGCTTCATGTACGCCCACTTTGAGTGGCTGATCGAGATGAATAGCGATGACATTGGAGAGATTAAGAAAAAGTGGGGTGCTCGGTATTTCCGCGATCCCGTGATCGTATGGCTATCGAACACCTTTCTGTTCTGGTCTGTCTTTAGCCTTCTGCTTCCAGCTGCTATCGGATACTTCCACACTGGTACGTGGGAAGGCGCATGGCTTGGCTTCGTATGGGGCGGCCTGGTTCGCATCTTTATCACGAGCCACGTTACGTGGAGCGTTAACTCTGTGTGCCACTACTTCGGCTTCCGCACCTACGTAACAACCGACCACAGCCGCAACAACCCTGTTATTGGTATTCTTGCTCTCGGCGAAGGCTGGCATAACAATCACCACGCGTTCCCATCATCTGCGTTCCATGGGCTAACATGGTGGCAGTTTGATTTTACGGGGCTTACCATCCGCTTCTATGAAGCAGTGGGTTTGGCAAAGAAGGTTACCCGCATCCCAGAATCGCTGCTTGAAAAGCGTCGTATCGACAGTCTAACGTCAACCCTGAACGTTCAGGAGCTGGCGATGACCGAAGAAGAAGAACAAGAGCCCCTGCACGAGGCGGCATAAGGAACGCGAGCGCTCATGATGACGCTCTTCTCAGCAACAAAAGTCTCCAAGGTATACTACGAGAAGGTTCTCTTCGAGAACATATCGTTTGGTATGCAGGATGGCGAACGTGTAGGCATCATTGGTCGCAATGGAGCCGGTAAGACGTCGCTTCTGCGCATTGTAGCAGGACTCGATGAGCCCGATTCCGGCGAGATTGCCTTTAACAACGAAGCACGTTTCGAATACCTTGCGCAGCTGCCAATATTCGAGCAGGACGACACAGCATTCCATGCCGTAGCCTCGGCCTACGATCATCGTCATGGCGCTCTCGAAGAATGGGAACTCGAAACCCTTGCCAAACAAACGCTTGGCAAGCTGGGGATTCACGACCCATATAAGCACGTGCAGGCAATGTCCGGCGGACAGCGCAAACGCGTTGCCATTGCACGCGCATTGCTTGCCGAACCAGACCTGCTGATTCTCGACGAGCCCACGAACCACCTAGACGCAACAAGTGTGCAGTGGCTGCAGGACACTCTGCAGAACTCCAACCGTGGACTCTTGCTCGTAACACACGACCGCTACTTTCTCGATGCCGTCTGCACGCGCATCATCGAGATCGATCAGTCGCGTCTGTTCTCTTACGAGGGCAGCTACGAAAAGTATCTTGAGCGCAAAGAAGCACTCGTAGCCGTGCAAGACGCAACAGCAGACCACCAGCGCAACAAACTCCGCACCGAACTTGCATGGCTGCAGAAAGGCGCTAAGGCGCGTCGCACAAAGCAGCAGAGCCGCATCGACTGGATCGAAAAGATGCAGCAGGAGCAGCGCACGCAAGGCGTAGAGTTTCGTGACATCGATATCGAAGTGGGCGGCAAGTTCTTGGGCGGCAAGATCATTGATGCCGTGGATGTGAGTTACCGCTCCTTAGTAACCGACTTTACATATCGTGCAGCACCGGGAGATCGCATCGG
>CANGZU010000110.1 GCA_947458785.1 Ignavibacteria bacterium | reverse complement strand
GCAGGGGGCTCGGCATAGTCTCGACCGGGAATAATGTTGGTCTGACGCCGCACGCCCATGACGCTAACGTCGACGTAGGCATCGTGGATCTGCCAGATATCGTCCGTATGGAGGTGCGCGCCAACACGGGCGCGGTCTGCTGGAACAAACAACAATGGTTCGTCCTGACGATTGTCGTACCCACGCACGATCGCACTGGATCCGTAGAAGTTGAGTCGTTCATGCACATCAACACGAACATTGATATCGCCGCCATAAAGTCTTGCCGGGAGCTGCGTAAACCGATACGTTGGGAATGTTCCACGCACGGTAATGGTTGGATTGGCAACATCCGGCAATGCCATGATGTATCCTTCAATGGCATGATAGAATCCCGACGCCTCGAGCTGAAGGATTCCCTCGTTGTACGTCAGTGAAGCATCGCCGCCGAGCACCTGTTCGTTGGTAAGTAGACTATCACCAACTTCATAATAGGCAGAGCCATGGTGTACATCATTGCTGTAAAGCTCGTTCACCTGTGGCGGACGCCATGCGCTTGCAACATTCATGGAGGCTGTAATGCTCTCGCTGACGTTCCACATGGCGCCGATACTTGCCGTCATGTTCGCCCATTGCCGTGTCTGAAAGGACGGTTGTCTTCCCATACGGGAGAGCAGCATTGCCTTGAGATCCCGCACGTCATATCGCAGTCCACCACTGAAGGTAAAGTCGTTAAACGTCAGTGATTCATGAATGAATGCACCAAGACCCCAGAGCCTGTAGTCGGGAATCAAGAGCACTGCACCACTTCGGTCGTTAACCTGCCACATTGATGTAACACCAGCAGCACCACGAATACGGTCGGATAACGAATGCTCAAATGTCGCATCAAGCGTCGATGTCGACAGAACGAGATTCATTGCTGGTGTTTGCAGCGAAGCCTGTAGTCGTGCAAGAGAATCCTGAGCACGAGCAACCGGATCAGTGCCCCGTCCGACTATTCGCGTGTTGTGTCCATCGAACTCATTGCGATCGTTGACTTGATAACCATACGTGACGACGATACGTTCATCTTCAGAGACCTTTACATGCCCCTTGACTGAGAGCAGTGCATGCGAGATTTCCTGACGCGGATTCGTGATCTGATAGGAAAATGGCTGTGGATTCGCGGGGCGTCCACGTTCGATCGCACGCAACAGATCTGCCCCATTGCCGATATGTGCTCCGTCGAAGATTCCAAGAGTTGTCGTGAAGATCGAGCCGATAGCAGTGATCCCCAGCTCTTCGTTGCCAGCCTGAAGTGTGACACTTCCATTGAGCTCTTCTACGCCTGTGTTGTTGATTACATACGAGGGCGCTGAAGCATCACCGCCCTTGCGCGTGCTACCCTGCACACGCACATCAACACCTGTGCCTGCAACGTTAGCCGACTCAAGGAACAGACCAAGAGCTGCCTGACGTCCGTTACTAAACATATTGAGTGTTGACTCCCCATGAATGCCGGGATCCTGTCGTATAGGGCGTGTCTCGAGATCAATCACTCCACCGATTGCGTTCGGACCATACATGACCGATGCAGGCCCCTTGACAACTGTAATCCGGTAGGGCGAGAATGCATCTATCTCGGGAGCATGCTCGATGCCCCACTGCTGACCTTCCTGGATAACGTTGTTGTTTCTGAGCACTAATCGCGTACCAGTCATCCCGTTGATCATCGGCTTCTTCAGGCTTGGCCCAGTCTGCAAGAGCGTAACGCCGCTGATCTCCGAGAGCGCATCAGCAAAGGTCTGTCCGCGGTGTTCATCAATTTCGGCCGACGACAATACCACTGCACGCTGCGTTGGCAGAGCGCTATGATCAATCCGAGAGTCTGTGACAATGATCTCACTCCCCCGAGCAGTTTCTTGCACTAGTGGGACATCGATACGAACATCTGCACCGCTCGCCACGATGAGATGCGCCGTGCGATACCCCACGTAGGATACATCGAGGTGTACACTATCCATCGGCACGTCGTGGATATGAAACCCACCATACCTGTCGGTGATAGCGCCTTTCTTGGCACCAATCACTTTAACCATTGCCCCATGTAATGGGGCTCGCGTTGCACTATCACGCACAACTCCATGAATGTGCGAGTCGGCAAAGAGGGAGAGGAGAAGGAGGAGGTGTGGCATGGGGACGGGAGGGACAAGAGGGACGGGAGGGACACGTCATGCCCGCGAAAGCGGGCAACCACAAGAATCTTGATACTTGATTCCCGCTTTCGCAGGAAAGACGTTTGCTATTTGGTACTCGATCACGAAGTACGGGGATGCGGCATACGAGGTGAATGTCATGCCCGCGAAAGCGGTCATTCACAAGAATCTTGATACTGGATTCCCGCTTTCGCGGGAAAGACGTTCAGCTCTCGGCACTCGCTGCTCGCTACGCGCTTGGCGGCGCTCTTCCAGCTATTCGCAGCGGACACCGGTCGCTGACGAGATTGGCAACGAGAGGTTGCTGCAGCGTGGACACGGTGGTATAGTAGGCATCCAGATGATGCGCTGTGTGAACGGCCCGCTCCTTTGTTACGTGACAAAGGCCGCATTCCGATGATGATCCATCATCATCTGCTTGTGAGGTCAGGACCGTGGTCGCACTTTTATGATGTTCGTGTACGTGCACAGCAGCGGCTCCCGAGACCACAACAAAGGCCACGAGAAGCATCAAGCTGATTATGCGATGGAACATCATAGGGTACGAACCTACGGAGTATTTTGCAGTCATGAAAGCTCTCGTCCTTGATCAAAACGGACTCGCAGTGCAGGAGGTCTTACAGCCAAGTTGTCCTGCGGGTTGCGCACGTGTGCGCCTCCATGCGGCTGCTCTCAACCACCGCGACGTGTATATCACGGAAGGCAAGTATGCCAAGATTGTCTACCCGGCAATCCTGGGCTCGGATGGCTGTGGAGTAGTGACGGAATCTCCAGACGCCCCTTGCCTGCTCAACAAACGCGTGATCATTGATCCATCGATGAACTGGGACGGCGACGACCGTGCGCAGGGTCCGGGCTTTATGGTCCTTGGCATGCCAATGCAAGGGACTCTTGCAGAGGAGATCTGCGTCCCCATGGAGCATGTCCATCAAGCCCCTTCCCACCTGAGTGATGTGCAGGCGGCCGCCCTGCCCCTTGCCGGCGTTACTGCATGGCGCGCACTCATGCATCAGGGTCAGCTTGAAGCAGGGCAAACAGTCCTGATCACGGGCATCGGTGGTGGCGTTGCTCTTGCTGCGTTGCAGTTTGCTGTTGCCGCTGGCGCACGCGTGCTCGTAAGTAGCACGTCGGATGCAAAGATTGCGCGGGCCATAGAGCTTGGCGCGGCGAAAGGATTCAACATTACCCACGACGGATGGTCGAAAGCTGCAGGTGCTGAAGGACCTGTTGACCTCGTCGTAGACTCTGTAGCGGGCGAGTATATCAACGACTACACCAACATTGTGCGCCCAGGCGGACGCATCGTTGTGTACGGAGCTTCAAGAGGTGTTGTTCCCTCGCTCAACATCCACCGCATCTTTTGGAAGCAGATTCAGTTGATTGGATCTACCATGGGAACAGCCAAGAACTTTGCCGACATGCTAACATTTGTTACGAAGCACAACATCGTGCCCGTTGTCGACTCAGAGTTTACACTAAATGAAGCCCCTTCTGCATTTGAGCGTATGAAGCAGGCCCAACAGTTTGGAAAGATCGTTGTTCGATGCAGCTAAGCTCTCTTCTTGGGCATGCTGCAGAGCTTGTCCGCATCATTCGTAAGAGTCCGCAGCCGGGAGATGCAATCGCATCAGAGTACTTCCGTTCGAAGAAGTACATCGGTGCAAGCGACCGAAGATTCATTAGTGGACTTGTCTTTCATACGCTACGGACGCTCTCGCTGAGTGAAGCAGTTCAACAGCACTATGCACTCGAGGATGTTGTCCAGGGGGCGCACATGCTTTTGGAACAGCCGGACCAGATTGATCAAGCCTGGCTTGCATCATTGCCAGTGCATGTGCGCATCTGCACGCAGGACTGGCTTCTGGCATCTACGCAACTGCGTTGGCCAGATCATGCCTGGCGTGTGTGGGACGCTATGACATCCGCTGCGCCGCTCGTGCTTCGCGTCAACCTGCGCAGGGCAAGCCGTGATGCCGTGCTCAAAAAGCTCATCGACGAAGGACTCAATGCAACACCCGGCCAGCTCTCACCTGCTGCGATCTTGATTCACCAGCGCGTGAATCTTTTGCAGCACCCCTTGTACCTCAATGGTATTGTCGAAGTACAGGACGAAGGCAGTCAGCTCATAGGCTATGCCTGTGCCCCACTGGAGCATGATGTTGTCCTGGACGCTTGCGCTGGTGCTGGTGGTAAGACACTCCACATTGCTGATCTGCAGAACGATCACGGGCGTGTGACTGCACACGACATAGAATGGAACCGCCTCAAGGAAATCCCCAAACGGGCCGAGCGTGCGGGTCTACGGTCGATCAAGCTCGAGACATCGAAGCAACGGGACCAACGCGGGCTAACACAGGCCGACATCGTACTTGTAGATGCCCCATGCTCTGGTCTGGGCACCGTGCGGCGTCTGCCAACGGTAAAATGGCGGATCACACCAGACACACTGGCTCGTCATGCACGTAAGCAGCTTCAGGTTCTTGAACAATACGCCGGCCTAGTCGTTCCCGGCGGCATTCTCGTCTACGCTACCTGCAGCATCATGCCCGAGGAAAACGAACGCGTGGTTGAGCAGTTTCTTTTGGCTCATCCCGAATTTGTGCCAGACCCGCTAGCCCCCTGCTTTGCTCGGCATGGGATTACCATATCGGGTGTACTCGGGGATCAGGCGACCCTCCAAGTGGACCCATACCATCACAATACTGATGGGCTGTTCATGGCGCGGATGAGGAAAACTGCCTGAACAACTTTCGCAAGCTATCAATGCAGACAGCCTACAGTGTGACGCGCGGTGCTAACAGTCCCAAACTACCTGACTACATGTTTCTGCTCTATACCGCGATCGCAAGCGATTACATTCGCGGCACAGTTCACGATAATCTTCGAATTCTTGCAGGTCAGATGTGGATCGCAAATCCTATGAAGTTTCACAAATTCCCGAAGGCTATACCCAGTGGCTCGTTGACTTAAAACTGCGGATTCGCAGAACACAGCAAAGGGCCATTGTCACGGCCAATCAAGAGTTAATATTACTCTATTGGCATATCGGTAGCGAAATTCTGGCACGGCAAGCTGAAAACGGGTGGGGAGCGAAGATTATCGTGCAACTTTCCCGCGATTTAGCGTCATCCTTTCCAGATATGAAAGGCCTATCACGTGCTAATCTCATGTACATGCGAGCATTCGCACAAGCATGGCCAGACTGTGCAATTGTCCAACAGCTTGTTGGACAATTACCCTGGGGGCACAATCTAGTCTTGTTGACGAGACTTAAGGATCCCACAGAACGCATGAACTATGCAGAGGCAGCGATTAACGGAGGATGGTCACGCAAGACACTGAGCTCCAACATCCAATCGGGCTTACTTCGTCGTACCGGTAGGGCGACCACTAACTTCCAAGCACGCCTGCCAGCATCAGCCTCCGAAATAGCTGAACAAACACTTAAAGACCCCTACATATTTGACTTTCTGCAATTGAATCAAGAGGCAGACGAGCGGAATATCGAATCTTCGCTACTTCATCACATAACGCGTTTTCTACTCGAGCTTGGATCTGGGTTTGCATTTGTGGGTCGTCAGCATAGGCTTGAAGTGGGAGGCGATGATTTCTTTGTTGACTTGCTGTTCTACCACCTAAAACTTCGAAGGTATGTGGTGGTTGAGCTAAAAGCAGACAAGTTCAAACCTGAACATTTGGGACAGCTCAGCTTCTATCTATCGGCTGTTGATATGCACGTAAAGTCTGAACATGACATGCCCACAATAGGACTACTCCTATGCAAGACCAAGAATAGGATTGTAGCTGAATATGCGCTCCGCGACACGACGAGGCCGATAGGAGTTGCAGAGTATCATCTGGCGCGTACAATTCCTAACGAGTTTCAATCGAGCTTACCGAGCATAGAGTCCATAGAAACTGAACTTGGGAATCTTGGGTAAATCTTTATGTTCATGGCACGGATGAGGAAAATGTGATTTTGCAACGCTTCGTAGATTGTTGCGACGGAAAGCAAATATTTCTCAGCGCACATACGTCTCAAACCATTCACGAATCTCACAACTATCCTTCGGGTCTATTGTTACCACTATGAGTGCACCTATGAAACGCCCTTGGCTACCTACTGCCCTGCTCGCCGCAGCTATCGT
>CANGZU010000109.1 GCA_947458785.1 Ignavibacteria bacterium | reverse complement strand
GCCCTTATCGGAGGGGGCGTTGGAGTGGTTCGTCCGGGAGAGGTTACGCTTGCACATCACGGGGTGTTGTTCCTCGACGAAGTGCCGGAATTCCAGCGTAATGTGCTCGAAGTGCTGCGTCAGCCCCTTGAGGAGCGGTCTATACGCATTGCCCGCACGAAGATGAACGTGGAGTATCCTGCCAACGTGATGCTTGTGTGCTCGATGAACCCATGTCCATGCGGCAACTTTGGCAGCAGACGCGATTGCCGGTGCAGCATGCAGGAGGTGCAGCGTTACATGGCCAAGATCTCGGGTCCACTTCTTGACCGCATAGACATTCACGTGCATGTGCCCGCGGTGGATATCGATGATCTGGCTGCTGCCCCAACAGGGGAATCATCGAGTGTGATGCGCCGTCGTGTTGTTCATGCGCGGGAACGTCAACACCAACGCTTCACGCAACGCGCCCACCTATTCAAGAACGCGGATATGTCTGCTAAGGAGATCGCAGAGTATTGCGCTTTGGACACAACCACGGGCGCGCTCCTACAGCAGGCTATGCGAACGCTTCGGCTTTCTGCCCGCGCGTATGACAGAATCATCAAGGTTGCGCGGACCATTGCAGACATATCCGGTAGTGATATTATAACCGAAGAGCACATTCGAGAAGCAATCCAGTACCGCAGTCTGGACCGTATTGGGTTAAGCGGCTGAACGGGGCAATCAACCTAATTTGCGCGATGCAAGAAACCGCGTTCTACAGAAGAGCGTATGTATTGGCTCTTATCACGGTGCTCTACAACATTGTAGAAGGCCTCGTATCAACAGCACTTGGTGCCGATGATGAGACGTTGGCGCTCTTTGGCTTTGGGCTTGACAGTTTTATCGAATCAATCTCTGGCTTTGGTGTCCTGCTCATGGTCCGCAGGCTCACAGCGCATGGTCCGGCATCGCGAACAGAAGCAGAAAAGAGAGCACTCCGTATCACCGGATATGCGTTCTACGCGCTGGCGTTTATGCTTATTGCGACATCTGCGATGAGCATCTATCAGGGACACGTCCCAGAGTCTACCCAATGGGGTGTGATCGTCGGCGGTATCAGCATTGCAACCATGTGGTGGCTTGTGCAAGAGAAGCGTAAGGTTGCCAGTGCGCTCAACAGCGCCCCTCTACGGGCTGATGCTAATTGCACAATGGTCTGCATCTACATGAGTATCTCGATTCTTGCATCATCATTGGTGTTCGAGCTTACGGGCTTTGCCTATGCAGATGTGCTTGGAGCTATTGCGATCACATGGTTTAGCATCTCCGAAGGACGTGAGTGCTTTGAAAAGGTCAAGGGGCATGAATGCTCCTGCGAAACGGAGTGTGCATGATCACGATCATTGGTGCGGGAAGTACAACGGCGTCTTCCCTCATACCCATCTTGCTGCAGGAGACCGATGCACCGCTACAGTTGGTGTCCTCTCGCCCCTTGCCATACAATGATGCACGCATCACGCAGAGCACTATCGACGTGCGCGACAAGAACGTGCTCAAAGAGACCATCATGAAGTCGCAGCCTGAGGTGATCATCAACCTTGCGGCAGTGACCAACGTAGACAAGTGTGAGTCCGACAAACAAACGTGTTGGGATGTGAACGTTACGCTGGTAGAGAACCTTGCTCGTCTTGCGCGCATTGTGGATGCGCGTATGGTGCATGTCTCAACGGACTACGTCTTTGACGGACAGAAAGGTCCGTATGCAGAGACTGCCGTGCCGCATCCGATCAGCTATTACGGCAAGTCAAAGCTTGCGGGCGAGAACGCATGTATTGTAGGCAGCATGCAGGCCGCAGTTGTGCGCACCAACGTGGTGTATGGTCCGTTCGTGGAACGTCCAGACTTTGTCCACTGGGTGCTTGATGCCCTCGAATCACGCACACCCATACGCGTGGTAAACGACCAGTATTCTAACCCGACGTACGTAGATGACATCAGCGAGTCTATTCTGCGCATCATCCAGAAGAAGCGCTCCGGCATCTACCACGTTGGCGGAGCAGACTACTGCTCCCGTTACGAGTTTGCCCTGCGCATTGCGGAGTTCTTCCGAGCAGACCCATCGAACATCTCGCCTGTAACCACCGCAGAGCTCAAGCAGCCTGCGCGGCGTCCACTCAAGGGCGGCCTCATCACCCTAAAAGCCGAAACAGACCTTGGCATGAAGATGCGCGGCATCGAAAGCGGACTCTCCACGATCCGCCATCTGATGTTTGCAAAGTGAGGGGGCTAGTAAACGAAACTGCGATAGTAGCGCTGTCCTACACGCACGATGTAGACCCCTGGGGTTATGCGTTGCATCGGCTGTAGCATGCGATGCGATGATCGTAGCAGTGGTACTTGGCGGCCATCAACGCCATAGGCAACAGCATCTTGCAATGTTTCTGTCGTGGGATCGGAATCAGGAATCACAAAGCTCGTCCCATCCCATCGGGCGCTGATCATCGTCTCGGCTACGTCTTCATTGATTGAGCTTACCGCATTCTCTGCGATGTATACACTTCTACCGGTTGAGATAACGAGATTGTTTCCCACCTCGATAACTGCGCTAAAGGTTGTATTGTCAGGCAGATCTGTCTGAAGTACCTCCCATGTGTCACCGTTATCGAATGATCGCACGATCGGCTTGTTACATACATAGACTGTCCCACTTGGCTGAACATGAAGTCGCATTGGGTTAACCATGTCGACAGGTAATGCTGCGGTTTGCTGCCAAATGCTCCCTGGTTCTCGACGATAGATCGATGCGCGATTTTTCTCCCAAGGGCCAAAGGCAGCGCTCATCAGGGCAAACAACGTTCCTTTGTGGGATTGTATATCCCAGCAATAATTCGATTGTCCAAATCCTTCGGACATCATCGTCCATGTAGTGCCTGTATCCTGAGAGTTCAACACACCGTACCTGTTGCACTGTCCAGACAGAGAGTCTGTTCCGATATTCCAGTAATCTTCTACACCAACGGCAATTGTCGACGACGACGCATCCAGTAGGCAGAGACCATTTGCCTTTCGTCTGCATCCAACCAGTTCGTTAAGCCAATCTGAATCAACACTCGTTGCAATGCCGTTCGAGAGATTAACACGATACCATGTGTTTACCAACCCATCGAGTACCAATGCAACGTTATCGCTGAGGAAAACACACAGCGAAGGAATTTTGAATGTAGCCGAGCGGGCCGTATCACGAATCGGTACTGGACGAAGGTTGCGTCCCTGCAAAATGAATGCGCCCCAATCGGTATAGATGATGCTGTGACTTGTGCCCGAAGTTGCCGTGGTAACACGAAGAGTTCTTCCGTTGGAATCAACAAGCGATCTCCATCGTGCTTGCGAAATGTCATAGATGCAACTATCGTATTTGTCTTCAATGCCTAACGGAAGAGCAAAAAACAACCCGGGTGACTGATGAATCGGTGTAAGCCTCGGATGACCACGTGGAGATTCTTGTGTCGGCGGAGTAATGCGTGTAGCAACCGTATCAGTCAGACTATAGAGGCCTAGTGTGTAGGGCGCATCTACAGAAGCTGTAGAGAAGTAGATTGTTCCGTTCGCAGATCGCACGAGCGAACGTATTCTTTCGGGTATGTTCGCTACAGATTGTATGCGTTGAAAGTTCGCACTACCATCGCGGGTAATGTACATCCGAGCACCCACAGAATCCGGATTTGCGCAATAAGCAATCATTGTTGTGGCATCAAGATGAAGCAGGTAATCAGCAGCAACACCAGGAACAAGCGTAAACGACGTATACCCAGAATCAGCAGTAAACAGCTTTTCGCTTACCGGAACAAATAGGCGTGAGCCGAGCTGCACACCATCTCGAAATCCCTTGAGAACGGGGCTATGCGAAACCCATCCAGAACCAGGAGTACGCCGAAGCGATCTGCTTGTGCTCCAGAACATCGAGTCGACCTCTGTAATGGTCATGAACACTTGATGCTGCGATGGGTTTCTATACAGCATGATTGATTGGGGATTCACAACATCCAATGTGTCGAGCACAGTCCATTTACCACTTTGGTAATGTGCAGAAACAAGTTTGTTTTTCAACGGTGTGCATCCAACTACGAAGAGGCTGTTCTGCGCATATATCACAGCTGGTGCTGGCCCTCTGGCCAGCAATAACGGATGTTTTGGAATAGGAGAAGTTGTTCCGTCGCTCTTGTACTCAAGTACATCTATGTCGCTCGTACTCCCAGATCTGTATACGATGTATGTCGATCCAGAGGATGTAGTATGCATATCAGAGCTAAATGTTGGCAACTCCTTTACCACAGACCATCGGAGTGCGCTGTCACTATATGAGTACGGTGTACCATCACCTCCAACGAGCACCGGCTTGCTGTTGTACGACAGCCATAGTCCGTTATCAATCGGCTCCTGCACACTGAGAACCCGTCGCAGTGTTAGCTGCTGCGCTGTTGCTGCGTGGAATGAGAGGAGGATTAAGAGTATGAGGGTTGAGTTCATAGATATCTATAATCGTTAAATAGACTATGACTGTGATATGCCAGCAGAGATGATGTTCTGTGATGAAACTAATATAAATCTGCACAAAAGGTTTCGGTCTTAACTCAGCAAGTATAACAAGTTTATCCGTGTATAGCAGATATTCGTAAAACCTGTAAACTCTTTAAACTTGGTAAATTTGTTATACTTGTTTCATGGATCCCATTTACAACCCCTTTGCTCCGGGAGCTGGAACGCCCCCTCCAGAGCTGGCCGGTAGGGCTGATATTCTCGAGAAGGCCCGTATTGCAATTGCGCGCATGGCCTCTGGAAATTCATCTAAGCACCCTCTACTCATAGGGTTACGGGGTGTGGGTAAGACGGTTCTGTTGGACGAGATAGGAACAAGGGCCGAAGCAGGTGGACATTATGTCCTGCGCATCGAAGCGCCAGAACACAGGTCGCTTCCAGCTGTATTGGCCCCCCAGGTTCGCATAGCACTCTTGAAACTTTCAACATCTGCGGCCGCAACCGAGTATGCGAACAGGGCATTGCGCGCGCTCGCCGGTTTTGTTAGCTCACTCAAGGTTTCATACGCTGATATTGAGCTACGGCTTGACGTAGAGCCTGAAAAAGGGCTAGCAGACAGTGGCGACTTGGAAACGGTTCTGACAGATCTTCTAACTACTTCTGGACAGGCTGCGAGCAAGGCTGGAAAGTCGCTCGTCATTCTCATTGATGAACTGCAATACGTAACAATTGATCAGCTGGGTCCGTTTATTGCGGCGCTTCACCGATGTGCGCAACAACAACTCCCGGTTGTACTTGTTGGAGCTGGGCTGCCGCAGTTGCGTGCAAACGTGGGAAAGGCAAAGACGTACTCTGAACGACTTTTTGAGTTCTTTGAATTGGGTCCACTAGCCGATGCCGACGCACGTGAGGCAATCCAAAAACCACTCGAAGCGCATCATGTGAACATTGAACCGGATGCACTATCGCTAATCATCAAGGAGACGGTTGGATATCCATATTTTCTGCAGGAATGGGGCAAGAATGCATGGGATGCAGCGGCAGCTTCACCCATCACGAATGATGATGTGCAGCGTGCGCGACAGATTGTGATGGCTACCCTCGATACTAGCTTCTTTGCTGTGCGCTTTGATCGACTTACTTCTTCGGAACAACGTTATCTGCGGGGAATGGCTGAGCTTGGCTCCGGACCCCACCGATCGGGTGAGATTGCTGAGGTTCTCGGTAAACACACCCGTGAACTTGGTACTGTGCGCAGTAATCTCATTGCAAAGGGAATGATATGGAGTCCATCACACGGCGATACCTCATTTACGGTCCCTCTCTTCGATCAGTTTCTCAAGCGCGTAATGCCTACACTCTAGTACCAGACAAGGTACTACCGCTGCACAAGAAGCTTCCGTACCTGCGAGCCGCTCACGACGAAGTAGAGTCCAGCAGGGAACATCGAGACATCAATCGTTGATTGATCCACATCTCGCAACATGCAGACACCGTGCTGCGTATAGACGGCTACTGGCTTGTCGATACCACTGATGTTTACATACGACGATGCAGGATTGGGATGCAATGTTCCACCTATTGCATGCTCCGTTACATCCGTGATGTTTTCGTATTCATAAGCGCCAGCATCATTTGTGCCGAGGCGCAGACGTTCTTCGCATGGGTGGATGTAGTGGAGTAATGCATTCAGCGGACGTTCTTGTGGGACACCTCCAACATAATACAGTACGGAACGTGACTCCATTGCAAGCCCCCTGAATGGAGAATCAGCGCGTGGACGGTAGTTGTAGGTGGTTGGGTCTTGGAACTTAGCACTGTCAATTGT